>NZ_JARBDB010000068.1:0-136522 GCF_036577605.1 Paenibacillus sp. GYB004 | reverse complement strand
GCGAGCGCGGCGACGGCGTTGCCGCAGCAGCAACAGCAGCGGCGGCAGCGTCAAGCGCCGGCGGTGCTGGCGAGCGCGGCGGCGCGCTGGCGGCAGTCGCTGCGGCGGCTTGCACAGCGCCAGCCCCGCCCTTGGCTGCGGAGCGCCGGCGCTCCATCATGGCCGCGAACGCAAACGTAACAGCCCCGACGAGTACGCCCATGTACTCGTTGCCCATCCCGTAATATCTCGCTCCGATCATCGGATCGTATCCGAGGACGGACCGCTTCATGCCTTCCCCTCCCAGCACGCCGTCCAGCAAGAGCAGCAAAGCCGTAACGGCACTAACCAGCCCTGCCGCAGACAAAGCGGATCGCCCGAACCTGAACAGATAAGCCCCAGCCGTTGTGAACGTCAGGAACAACACGATCTGCACCTTCCCCGGCACCGGATAAACCGCGTTTAACCAGCCGATCCACAGCAAAGTAAGAGGGGCCGCAAGCAGAAACAGCAGCAGCGCCTCCATCCAGCGGACTTTGTTGCCCAGTTTGAACCATAACGCGATCAAGGCCGCCACCAGCACCACCGCTTCCGCAGTTACGAAAGGGATCAGCAATTGCGGACGGGTGCGGTACACTTCCCGGATTCCGTTCAGCTCCCGGTGCAGCTCGGACCAGGCGCCGCCCTTCCGGACGATGCTGATCTCCCGGCCGATCATATCATCCGGCGTCCCTATTCCGTAAGAAGCCAATAGGGACGGAGCGATGTCCGAAGCCGTAATAATCCCTTCTCTGCGCGTGCTCGAAGACGTTAATAATCCGGCAGACACGTCGTCGCCGATCAGAACGGCTGGCGCCAGCAGCATTTTTTGGCGCGTCGCTTCAGCCCCCACGAACGGGGATAGAATCCACAGCAAATCTCCTTTTTGCCGCCGCACCATCAAACGACCCAGCAGATGGTCCAGCTCGCCGAGAAGCTCCGCCTTCATTCGCTTCGCCGGATCTTCTCCGTACCGGGATACCTCTGTCTGCAGCCGGTACAAGTCGCCCCATTCGAGCAGCACGACGGAACGCGCTTCAACCGTCTCCCAGGCTTCCAATAGGGCGGACAGATTCGTGCGGACGAAAGACGGCCTTGCAGAGTCGGGAAGCAGCATCGTTTCCCCCGTATCGCCCCGTGTCACCAATCCTTGCGAATCCATCAGCATCAGCGGGGCAAACCGTCTGCGGGTCCCGGGCGAGTCGCTGTTGCCGTATACGGCTGTGATCAATCCGCGCCCTCTTAAATAATCGCCCAGCAGCCCCGCCTGCGCCCGGTGTCCGCGCGTTTCGTTGCGCCGCCGGATCGCCGCAATGTCCGGCACGACGATCTCCGCCTGATTCGTTTCGAGACCGGTCTGTTTCCGGTACACATCCGGCACCGCTCCTTCCCCCAGAAGGCCTCCGATCCTCTCACGCACATGAAACGCCCCATAATCCGGACTGCTCGACGCGGGAGCTCCCGAGCCGAGAGCGGTGTAGCTGTCCTCCAGCCCTTTCTCCGGATTACGGACGTTCATCGCCCCGATCGCGCCTTGCCGGATCATGCTTTGCAGGTTGGGCATCCGCGCCAGCATGTCCTCCTCCCAATCGAGAAACGACCAGCCGGGCACCGATACGATCGTAATCTTGGCGGCAGCCGCCGGGCCTACCGCCTGGAGCTGGGCAGACCCGGCCATAATAACGGAAACGGCAATAAACAGGAGCGCCGTTAGTCCGCCCCGCATCAGGCGACGCTTTTCTGGCGGCCGCAGCGCCGCCTCCGATCTACACATATGCGCAACCACCCACATTCCCGGTTATGACTAATTTGGGGCTGTATCAAACCAATCTGCCGAAAACAGACTGAAAACTCCGAATGATTCCGCTATTTAGACGATACATACAAACTTTGTGAACAACCACTATGTTCCTCTTAAAGAGGTTGTTCACAAAGTCCGCTTTTGATCGCGAAGCCGATCAGCAAGCCAACTCGACATCGAATATGAAATTCAGCCGGAACTTCCGGTGCTCACAAAAGCTTCCACTACGCTCCGCTCCTCATTTCCTAGCTTCATCTCATCTTCCCGGTGCTGAAAACCAGACTTTTTGAACTCGCACTTTTAGAATTGCCTAATTTGCTTATTTTTACCGGAAATATCGATGTACACAGATTATCCACAGGCTCAAGCTCACAAAAACCCCCGTTTTTTCGACAAAAACGATGCTATTCACATGCTTATCCCCATTATCCACATTTTCGCCTGAAAAACTTATTCGCACATTGACTTTGAAAAAGGTGTTGTCCCTCTTGCATTTGCAGATGTTATTCACACTATACACAGGGGGTGTGGATAACTGATATCCACACCCCCTGTGTATAAATTCAACAGTATTTTAGCTGCGAACAGCCCAATTTCCCCGTTCTGCCGCCCGATTTTTTTCCAGTCCGATCTGATCTTCTCGCAAGCTGAATTGCAGACCGGCCTGCAAACTCTTCAACAATCCCGATTCAGCTATCCCGGAGCAACGCCAAAAAGCCGTCGCTCTCCCGTGCAGGAGACGACGGCCTCTATCCGGCCTTGTCCTTCTCTCTCGTGATCCGGCCCCCGTGTGAGGTGCGGATACGCTCCATCACCCGGCCGACCTGACCGTAGACTCGTAAACTTCCCTTTGTCCAACTATGCTTGGCTTCAGACAAGCGGCTCCTTCACCGACCAGCCCTCCAGCGATAACAGCGGTTCCGCCTTCAGATCAAGCGGCGACAGCTCGCCCCGCTCCCACTTCAGGAAGGCGGCCGCCGCGATCATCGCGGCGTTATCGGTGCACAGCGACAGCGGCGGCACGAGCAGCGGCAGCGATTCACGCCGGCACCGTGCGGCCAACGCTTCGCGCAGGCCCCGGTTGGCCGCTACGCCGCCCGCCAGCAGCAACTGCTTGGCGCCGAACTCCTTGGACGCGCGGATCGCTTTTTCGACCAGCACCTCGACGACCGAATCCTGGAACCCCTTAGAGATGCGGACCGGATGAACGACGTCCCCGCGCATCTTCGCCTGGTTCAGAACGGCAAGCACCGCCGACTTCAGTCCGCTGAAGCTGAAATCGTACGAGTCCGGCTCGAGCCAGACGCGCGGCATCGGTACGCCTTCGTCCGCTTCATGCGCCAGCCGGTCGACGTGCGGCCCGCCCGGATAGGGCAGCCCCATCGCGCGGGCCACCTTGTCGTAAGCTTCCCCCGCCGCGTCGTCGCGCGTCTGCCCGATAATGCGGAATACGCCCGGCGACGGAACGTGCACCAGCTCCGTATGTCCGCCCGACACGACAAGCGCCACCAGCGGATATTCCAGCTCCTGGACCAGCTGATTCGCATAGATGTGCCCCGCGATATGATGCACTCCGATCAGCGGAATTTGCAGCGCACAGGCAAGCGCTTTGGCCGCGACGACACCGACGAGCAAGGAACCGACCAGTCCGGGGCCTTGCGTCACCGCCACAGCCGACAAGTCTGTCAACCGGACTCCCGCCTCCCGGACCGCTTCCTCTAAAATAAGCGTGACGCTCTCCACGTGTTTGCGCGAAGCGATCTCCGGTACGACGCCGCCATACCGTTTGTGCGTATTGATCTGACTGGATACGACGTTCGAGCGTATGATCGTTCCGTTCTCCACGACCGCTACGGACGTTTCGTCGCAGCTTGTTTCTACGGCCAGAATCAGTCCCGGCCTGGAACTTCGATTGTCCTTACCGCTTGTCGGCATCCGTATCCCGTTCTCCTTCCTCGGCGATCCGGGCCAAATGCGCCCACATGATGATGGCGTCTTCCCCGTTGTCCGTATAGTAGCCTTTGCGCAGCCCTGCGGGAATAAAGCCCAGCTTCGCATACAGCCTTTGCGCCACCACGTTCGAGACGCGCACTTCCAGCGTCATCCGCTCCGCGCCGAGGAATACGGCCGCCGATTGCATCTGCACCAGCAGCCGCTCCCCGAGCTTTTTCCCGCGAAAATGAGTCCGCAAGGCAATATTCGTAATATGCGCTTCGTCCATAATCAGCCACATGCCGGCATAACCGGCAATTTCCCCGTTCAGCTCCATGACGAGGTAATGAGCGAAATGGTTGTTCGTAAGCTCGTTGTGAAAAGCGCTCGACGTCCACGGAGTCGGGAAAGCTTCCCGCTCGATTTCGCAGATCGTCTCTATATCCTCCAGCCGCATGGACCGGAAATGCACGGATTCACCATAGGCCCGTTCAGCGTTGTCCAAACGGTTCGCCTCCCCGTTGTTCCTTCTGGGCCAGCTTCACTTCCGCTTCCGCCAGCTGTGTATAATTCGGTACGAGCTCGTGCGTGCCGTCCCGCTCTCCGCGGGCGATACGCCGCCATCCAAGCTCGGCGATCCGCGCCGCGCGAATGCCGCTTTCCCGGATCTCCGTATGGACCCGTTCCGGGGCGCTTCCGCACCAGGCGTTCAGCGTCTCGCGGAATCCGGACGTTTCCCCGCCGAACACGATAAGGTCCGGTCCGGTCCCTTCCGCTAGACGGCGCTCCAGCATAGCGGACAGATCCGGCAGCCACTCGGCTACAAGCCGGATGCCGTCATCGACTAACGTCTCCCAACCGCCGCCGCTATCGGATGCATACACGGAACAATAAGCTTGCCCCCGTCTCGCATCAAGCAGCGGAATCAGCCAGCATACAGCGGATCGCCTCTCTCCGCCGATGTCGCGAGCGTCCCCGAGCGCCAGCGCCTCCAGCGACGACACCCCGACTACGGGGATGCCGAGCGACCAGGAGAACGTCTTGGCGACCGTCACTCCGATGCGCACCCCGGTGTACGACCCCGGCCCGGTGCCGACTGCGACTGCAGCCAGATCGGCGGGAGCCGTCCCGGCTTCCTTCAGCATCTCCTGGATTTCCGGCAGCAGCTTAATCGAATGATTACGCTCCGCATGGGAGCTCCGCTCGGCCTGAATGCCGCCGTCTACGGCGAGCGCCACCGTGAGCGCGCTGGTCGACGTATCGATCGCGAGTAGTGTACCGGTTAAGTTATCCCGTTGTTCGGTCATCATGATAAGATCCCGTTCTCCTTCAATTGGTTGCACCATTGATTATACCGGGCTCCGTAAGGCCGCAGTTCCATCACCCTGCGAGTCTCACCCGCATGGCTGATGTAGATGGCCAGACGGTCCGGCGGCAGCAAGTTGCGGATAAGCTCGGCCCATTCCACCAGCGTTACGCCCTCGCCGTAGAAATAATCGTCCAGCCCGAGCTCGTCCGCCTCATCCTCGGATATCCGGTACACGTCCATATGATAAAACGGAAGACGATCGCCTTCGTATTCTTTAATAATCGTAAACGTCGGGCTGTTGACCACTCCGGGAACTCCGAGCGCCCGGGCTACCGATTGGGAAAACCGTGTTTTCCCCGCTCCCAGGTCGCCGTCGAGTGCTACTACGGTCCCCGCCTCCATCATAGCGGAAAGCGCTTCGGCAAGCTTCGCGGTCTGCTCCTCGTTATTGGATTCATACCGGTAGATCGGCTCCGTGACCGTCTCCCCCTTTCAAGAGGTTGTTCGCACTTCAAGCAAAATGATTGTAGCCTTTCTTCGATAACGGCTTCTCCACCCCGTCGGGGCTTCGCAGCGTTACGCCCGGCACGGTCCCCCGCTCCGGATCGGCTGCTGCACCCGTGTCCGCGTTATTCACAGTCCCGGCTGCGGCCACTTCGCCCACCAGCCAGATCCGCTTGCCCGCCGCCTCGAACCGTGTCACCAATTCCGCGGCGCGCTCCCGGCGCACCGTCCCGACCAGCTCGTAGTCTTCTCCGCCGTATAAAGCGAAATCGTGCGGGTCCCTTCCGGCTGCGGAGGCGTACCGGACCAGCTCGGCTGACAGCGGAATCCGCTCCTGGTTCAGCACGATCCGGACGCCGGAAGCTTCCGCGATCTCCCATGCTTCGCTCGCCAGCCCGTCGCTAATATCGTTTAACGCTCCGCAGACGCCCGCTTCCGACGAAGCGAGAATCGCTCCCGCGTCAATCCGCGGCTCCGGCCGTCTGTGCGCATGTACAAGCGGACGAACCGGCTCCTCCATATCCTCGGTCGGTACCGCAGGCCGTCCGCCCTTCAGCAGCAGATGCAGTCCCGCAGCCGAATTGCCGAGCGGCCCGGTTACAAATACAATATCGCCGGGCAGAGCCGACGACCGCAGCAACGATCGGTCCTCATCCGCTTCTCCGATGACGGTTACGGTTACCGTCAGCAACGATTTGGAAGACGTCGTATCGCCGCCGACAACTACCGTGCCGTACCGGTCCGCACATGCGTATAACCCGTCATACAGCTCTTGAAGCGATTCAGCCGTCCAAGTCCCGGGCGGCCCGGACGGGACCGTCAGCGCGATCAGCGCCCATCTCGGCCTCGCTCCCATCGCCGCCATATCGCTTAGACTCGAAGCCATCGCCTTATACCCGATGTCGTAGTGCCGCATCGTCTCGGGCAAGAAGTGGACCGTCTCCACCATCGTATCGCAAGAAACGACGATATCGCTGCCTGCGGACGGTTTCATGACAGCGGCATCGTCGCCTATGCCGGTCTTGACCCCGGTTTCGTTCGGCCTGCCGGTGCCGGGCGAACCGCGCCGATTGAGCAGCCGGATCAACGCAAATTCGTCCATACCCCGCACTACACGCGCCTCCCCATTCAACTTGTACCTATTATATCGGTACGGAAAGCATGCCGCAACAACGCATATTTCGACAAACCTCGCCTCTCCGGCCGCCGGCTGACCGGATGCTGCCGATCCCATATTCCTGAGTCCCGCGCCCCGGCCGGATGTCCTTTTATAAGGAAAGAGGAATCGTGCGTTATTCACCAGCCTCTTAAAATCGGTTACAATAGAAAGAAACGAAACTGCGACAATTTTCGTATAAGAAGTAACGGACAAGCTTGTCCGCATGACGACGGATTTCGAGGAGGTCGACACGAATTGACAAACCGTGCACGGAACCCTGACATGCAACCATCTCTCGGTACACCGCGGTACTTGATCCGCAAGTCCGGACGCCGGGGGATATGGGGAACATTCGGCATTTCGGCGGCCTTCGCCGCTTTTCTGTTCGGCTCGGTTCCTTTGCCGGCCCATGCGGGGGTGGTCGATAAAGTCAAAGACTTTATCCAATTGCCCGGACAAGTCAGCGAACTGAAGGAACAATACGACGAGACCCGGAAGCAGCTCGACGACGCGACGAACCAGCTCGGCGAAGTGACGCGGCAATCCCGGGAGACGATCGAGCAATACCGCGAAGCCGAACAAAGGCTGAGAGAGGAGAACGAACGGCTGGCCCGGCAAAACGAACAGCTCGCCCAAGCGGTGTCCGGCCTTCAAAACGCCGAGCAGCAGCGGGCGAACCAGTCGAAACGGACATGGACGATGATCTGGACGGGTGTAGGCCTGATCGCTTGTTATTTCCTCATCTCCAGGCTGTTCCGGCTCGTGCTCCGCAGCAAACATACGTAACGAACGTCGAGACCCGTCGTTAATCATTTAGGAGGAACCGTATTGGACATCCGCAGCGACGCCGTAACCGGCGGCACTTATCCATCCTCTTCGGCAGAACTGCTGCTGGACGAAGGCGATGCCGTCCACGTCCTGCACCCGCAGCAAATTGTGGCGTTTCACGGGGATTCGGCGCGCCGGGAAGACAAGCTGATGAATCTGCAGGGCATGTACCGGAAAAAAAAGCTGATCCGCTCCAAGCTGAGCGGCCCGGCCCGGCTGCTGATCGCTCTGCCTGTCGGCTATACGCTGCACTGCATGAAGCTGGCCGGCAACGAAGATCTGCTGTTCGAATTCCGCCACCTGCTCTTCTATACCGAAGGCATCCGGATGCAAAGCGTGATGCAAAGCTTCAAAAACATGATCGCGACCAAAGACGTAGTCCGCATGAAATTTTCCGGTGAAGGCACGATCGGAATCATCTCGGCGGGTGCAATCACCGATTGGAAGCTGCATCCGGAGACGCCGTCCTATATCGATACCCGGTCGCTGATCGCGTATCCGCACAACGCCAAGATCGATCTGAGCGTGTACGGCAACCATCTGGCCAGCCAGCATATGAGCTTCCAGTGGAAAATTACCGGCGAAGGCGGAGCGCTCGTCCAGGTAGGCAAACCGGACGTCCAGCTTGAACAGTTCGTGAGCGGCGACGGTCTGGTGAAGCGCCTGCTGAGGGAAATTGTGCCGTTCGGCGGGATATGGTTCAAATAATCGGCGAGCAGCTGTGCACACGTGCTTTCAGTCCCTACAGACCGGCATCGCTTGTCGATGGCCGTCCGCATCCTTTAGCGAGCTGCGGGCGCCGCCGCACCAAGAGTGCTAGAAGCCCCGGATTCTATGAGCGGAACCGGGGCTTCATGTTTCCTTTGGCTTTGTGCAGGGCGGCCGGGCCGCCTTGGGATGTCATTTGCGTTATCCTCGCTGCGGGGTCGTACCGTGCTCCTGAAGCTCGGTGATGGGAACGTTTTTGGATACGCGCGGATCGTTTTCCGGGTGGATGGTCGCCACGCCGCTGTATTTGTCCACACTGTCGATCCAGACCGATTCGCCCTGCCACGTGACCTCGACTTTATCGTTCATTAACAGGATGCGCTGTGCGCGATCGTAATCCATGCTCCAGTCCTCCTCTGTAGGTTTGGCGGCGCCAGGCCCGTGTCCGTCGTTACGACAAATCCTTCTCAATCTCGCCCGTTACGTATTCTTCCGGGTTTTCGATCAAGCCGTTATGCATCGTGATGTTGCCGCCGCCGAGTCCTTCGTTGATCATCCGGTCGATGTCCATATCGCACTTGTCGCGGCCTTCGTAGATGGCATCATCCTGAAGCTCCTGCTCTTCCACGGTTCGCCCCCCTTTCTTTACGCGTTTCGATTAGAATGCCCCATTCCCCCACCGGCATACGACAAGCCGTCCGAACATATACTGAAAAGATGACCGGCAGGTGTAGAACGCCATCATTTGGACAACACTTATAAGTAAGAGAACACACAGCCGAGTGGAGCCGCTGGAAGTCTGGTTGCTGCAGGATAACGGAGCTGTGTAATGGCAGGATAACGGGGCAAAAGGAAACTGCTTAACCGGATACGGAACCGTCAAGGTACGACTGCCCCATCCGGCTGAAGCGGAGTCCGGTCCAAGCGCCGCGGACAACCGCAATAAAAAGGAGGCATGGCGATGCATACGGTATGGAAGGGAGCGATCAGCTTCGGTCTGGTCCACGTCCCCGTCAAAATGTTTTCCGCCACCGAGGACAAAGATATTTCCATGAAGTATATTCACAAAACTTGCGGAACTCCTCTGTCGTACGTACGGACTTGTCAGCATTGCGAACAGCCGGTGGAATGGGAGCAAATCTCGCGCGGCTACGAGTACGAGCCGGGCCGGTTCGTCCTGTTCGAGAAGGAAGAGCTCGACAGCCTCTCGGAAGCGAACAAAGAAATTCAAATTTTGGACTTCGTCGATTTAACAGAAATCGATCCGATCTACTTTCAGAAAACGTATTACCTCGCTCCGGGTGATACGGGCGCCGGCGCATACAGTTTGCTGCTCGAAGCGATGCGCCAATCGGGCAAAATCGGCATCGCCAAAGTGTCGATCCGTTCCAAGAGCAGTCTGGCCGCCATTCGGGTGATTCAGGATTGTATCGCGATGGAAACGATATTCTACCCCGACGAAATCCGTTCGATTGCACAGGTGCCTAATTTGCCGGAAAATCCGAAAGTGAACGACAAGGAGCTGACGATGGCCAAAATGCTGATCGAGCAGCTGTCGACGCCGTTCGAACCGGGCAAGTATAAGGACGACTACCGCGAGAAAGTGCTGACGATGATCGAGCAGAAGGTAGCCGGAGAAGAAATCAAGGTGGCTCCGGAAGCGCAAAAGACGAACGTCATCGATCTGATGGCCGCACTGCAGGCGAGTCTCGAAGCGGTCAAACCGGCCAGCGTGCCAACCGAACCGGCCGAACCGGCTGCCGCCCCGAAAGCCAAAGGGAAGAAAAAAGCGAAGGAAACTGTTTCATAACTATGAAAATTCATATTGTCGCATCCATGAAGAAACCCGTGTAATCCAACCTGGGAGAAACGCGCGCTGCCGCCGTTACTCCTTCCGCCTGCTTGCTCCCGCACGCTGGAGCGAACTCGGGGCCGTTCATTTCGGCAACCCGGCACAAGAGAAATTCCAGTATTTGTCGCAGAGAAACGTCGTCCGCGGTATACTTGCGTAAGTATGCAAGATAACCGAGGAGGAATAAGCATGGGGCAGCAATGTGTGATCGGAATTGACGGCGGAGGTACCCGAACCCGGATCGTAGTGGCAGATCTGAGCGGAAATGTGCTTTCTTACGCGGAGCACGGAGCGTCTTCGATTCATAAAGATGCCAACGCGGCGCGTAATGTTCAGGAAGGAATCGCCGATGCGCTTGCTCAGGCCGGCCGGACTCCGGAACAGACCTCGGGTCTGCTCGCCGGAGTGGCCGGCTTCGATTCCGACCGGGACCTTCCCTGGGTCGAGGAGTTGACAGCCTTGCCGGGGATCGCGTGCCCCCGCTGGCACGTGAACGATGCCGTTATCGCTCATGCCGGAGCATTCATGTCCGGTCCGGGCATCATGGTTGTCTCGGGTACGGGATCGATTATTTTTGCCGTTACGGAAGACGGCGCGCACCTGCGCAACTACGATATGCACCATTATGCGTCCAGTGCCGCACGTTTTCTCGCTTACGAAGCCACGTATGAGATATTGGCCGGACATACGGGACCTTCGGATTCGGCGCTGGTCAGACGCACCCTCGACTTTTGGAACAAACCCGATGTAGAGGAGCTGCTTCGTCTCGCCCTGCAAGGCTTCGCCTCCGATCCGAAGGAGCGGACCCGGCTGTTCGGCCAGATGGCGCCGATCGTCACATCCGCCGCCCTCGAAGGGAGCGAGCTGGCCCGCTCCGTCTGCGACCGGAAAGTCCACGAGGCCGTAGTCGGCGTTCATATGCTGGGAGGCCGCTTCAGCTCGGAAACCGTACAAGTTGCCTGCATCGGAAGCGCCATCAACAGCGTGTATATGAAAGAACGATTCCGCAAAGAATGCGAATCCGCATCGGCTAAACGGTACATCCTCCAGGAACCGGTGCTGTCGCCGGCAGCGGGAGCCGTTATGATGGCTCTTGACCGATTGGGCGTTTCGGCGGGTGACGATACCGTCGGCAATTTGCTGAAACATCCCTGCTCCAGAGGGGACAGTTCTATTTAATGACACCCGGATGCCCTGAAGGCGGTTTGTTGTAGCGGCTGCATTCCTTGCCGTGGCGTGTTGTGCCATGGCGTGCCTATGCATGTTGTGCTGTACCCTGTAGTGCCGTGGCCTGCCATGCTGTACTATTCCGTACTGCGCGTGCCGTGCACATTAGCAGTCTTTTGGAGCCTTTATTTTATTAATTTTACCGTTTTCCTGAGCAATAAGAGCTGCTGGCAACTCTTATATATGGCCAATGTCGACGATTTCGGTTCAAGTAGGAAAAATAAGAGCCTTTATTATACCTTATTCCTCCGTTTTCAGCTATTTCTTGTGATTTAAGAGCTATTATCATCCGCTATTACGCCGGGGCCGCGCACTGTATTGCCCAGATGATCGATTTTTCGATCATTTGATCATTCGATTATTTCATCATTTGATTACTCGATCATTCGATCATTTACCCGTTCATCCAATCATCGGGCTTCCAGCGACGTTCCTTTACCGGCATTTACCTTTAACTTGATTAACCGTCCTATTAGCATGCGATGAACGGAGGCGGGACCATGAACTTAAAGCCGGTCATCCCGTTCGAGCCGATCCGGGCGGAAAAGCTTCCTGCCGGGCCGAATTGGATCTCCCAGATAAAGTGGGACGGCGTACGGATGCTCGTTTATTTTGACGGACAGGAGACCCGCCTGTGGAACCGGAGGCGCAACGAGAAAACGTTGCAATACCCCGAGTTCGCCGATATCCGGTCCTACTGCAGCGCCTCCTCCGTCATTCTGGACGGAGAGATGATCGCGCTCGACCGCAGCAAGCCGTCGTTCAGCGAGATCATGAAGCGGGACCGGCTTCGCATCGCCGTCAATATCGGTCTGGCCGTCACGCAAACGCCCGTCACCTATATGATCTTCGATGTGCTGTACTGCAACGGGGAATGGGTGAACGACCAGCCGCTCGAGAAGAGGCAGCAGTTGCTGGAGCAAATCGTCATCCCCGGGGAACGGGTCCAAACGGTTAAAAATTACTCCGATCCCTCCGCCCTGCTCGAGGTGATGAAAGCCCACGGCATGGAAGGCATCGTCTGCAAAGATTTGACCAGCACCTATCCGCTGGACGGCAAAGACGGACGCTGGCAAAAGGTGAAGCTGTATCACGACAGGTATGCGGTAGTCGGCGGAGTTACGTTCCGGGGCAAAGTCGTAAACGCTCTTCTGCTGGGGTTGTACGATGAGAACGGAACGTTGTATTACATCGGCCATGCCGGAACCGGCAAAGTCACGATGGCCGAATGGGAGCGGCTGACGGCCCGCGTTCAGACGATGTTCGTCCGGGAACGTCCCTTCCGCAACGAACCGGAGCGAAGCAAGGACGCCTTCTGGATACGCCCGGAAATGGTCGTCAAGGTGCAGTTTCTCGAGTGGACGCCGGATGGAATCATGCGGCATCCGAGCATCCAGTCGTTTGCCGAGGTTGACGCCGGGCAGCTAAAGGGCACCTGCTCATTCGGACAAACCTGATAGCCGGTGGCTTGACGCGGACGTGACCGGTTGGACGATTCAATCCACTTTAGAAAGGGAGAATGGCGATGGCGACGGCGGCAAAAGGCTCGGTAACCGTTGAAGGCCACGAGATTACGATCACCAACCCGGAGAAGCTGCTGTGGCCGGAGAAAAAGATTACGAAGCTGCTTTATCTGGAGAAGCTGCTCGCACTCGCTCCTTACCTGCTGAAGTATTGCCGGGACCGCCACCTGACGACGATCCGGTTCCCTAACGGCATCCACGGCAAATCGTTTTACCAGAAAAACTGTCCGGAGCCGATTCCCGAGTTCGTGCGTCTGGCGCCGCTGGACGGTATCCAATACGTGCACCTCGACTCCATTCCAACCTTGCTGTGGCTCGGCAATTTGGCCTGCCTCGAATTCCATCCGTCGTTCCACCGGATCGGGTCCATGCTGCCGGCCGAATGGCTGATCGACATCGACCCTTCCCTCGACCGGGAGCCGCGGATTATGAAGGCGATCCATCTGATCGGCGAAGCGCTCGACAAGATGAACATCCGGGCCGTTCCCAAGACGTCGGGCGCCACCGGCGTCCAGTTATACATCCCGCTCGACAAGCCGTATACGTTCGAGCAGCTCCGCCAGATCGGCCATTTTCTCGGCCAGTACTTGACCCAGCAGCATCCGAAGCTGTTCACGATCGAAAGGCTCAAAAAAAATCGCGGCGACCTGATCTATGTCGACTATTTGCAGCATTGGTACGGAAAGACGCTTTCCAGCCCGTATACGCCGCGGGCGCGCGAAGCAGCCTCCGTATCCGCTCCGCTCGAATGGAGCGAGGTCGAGGCAAACGTCGATCCGCGCGACTTTCATCTGCTCAACATGGAGGAGCGGCTTCGCCGGAAGGGCGATCTGATCGCCTTGTCGCCGCCTCAATCGCTTGATCATGTGTTGTCGGTTATCGGCAAAGGAAACTGAAGCCCACGATTAGACGTTACAAGGGGTCATCTCAAAAGGTTTGTCCCCTCTTCGAGCTGACGTCTTCGAGAAAAAGGACCTCATCCCCCACTTTACCGTGGAAGTTGAGGTCCTTTCGTTTTGGAAACCGGGGCATTCCTGTGCGTGCTATTCGAACACTTCGATCACTTCCGGGACAGTTCCCGTCCATTTTGAATCCTCAATCCGCCGATTTCTTTAAGTTCTCCAGCTCCGCTGTCACGCGTTCGATCATCAAGACGAATGAAGACAATTCCTTCGAGCTGGTCGCCTGCGTCCGGGCATGGGCAGCCGTCTGATCCGATTCGGTGCGAACACGCTCCAGCATCGAGCTGATTGTCCGCAGCTTGGTGTCGATCTGCACAAGCGCTTCCTTCGACCGGGACGCCAGCTTCCGCACTTCGCCCGCGACAACGTCGAAGCCGCGTCCGTGCTCGCCTGCCCGCGCCGCTTCGATCGCCGCATTCAAGCCGAGCAGGTGTGTCTGGTCGGATATTTCCTGCATCAGCTCGCCCATCTCGTCGATTGCGTTAATCTCAGCCGTCAACTGCTTGACGAGCTCATTGGCATGCTCCTGCGATGACGCCGTGCGATCCGCCGTTTCGGCGACAGCTTGGCTGCTCTCTCCCAGCTCCACCATCATAGCGGCCAGTTCCTGCACCGCTACGGTAATCCCCCGAAGCATCTCGCTCTGATCCTGAGCCAGCTTCTCCAGCTTCAACTGCTCGCTCATCTCATACGCTTCGAGCACAAGCTGAGAATCCAGATTGAACATTTTGGTCAGGGAGTAGATGACCTTCTGCCACTCGTTCGGCATAATCCGCTGAAATTGTTCCGTAGCGATCTGAAGATACAGCATGTACGTGCCCAAATACCAATCCGTGGTCAGACCGATCCGGGAGTGCACTTGGCCGACCATAATCCGGCGCTGAATATATTCCTCATCAATCGTTCCCGAGGCCATCGACACGAAATACCATCTCTGCGTTTCCTTCAGACGTTCCAGCGTGCTGTGGGCCTGAATAATCCGCTGCAGGGCGGGCTGTTTCGTAATCCGGTCGTACAATTCATCGACCAGAACGTCAACCACCTGTTCAAATTGCTCTTTTTTGGAATGCAGCAAAGCCAGATCGGCATCGGTCAATCCGATATAAGCCACCTGCTGCTGCCGGGCTCCGGTTAAAGCGATCACATGAAACTCCCCCCGTCGATGTCGATATATGCGGTGATATACGACATAGTTCGACTCGGAGCGCTTATATTCCTCCCGGCCGCTGTGACATTTGCCACTTATCTTTTCGCGGTATTCATTCGCGGCGGTTTAGAACAACGGGGCCAGCAGCCGGGCCGCCAGCTCCTTCGCCCGCTCGTATTTGGAGCGCCGTTCGAATTCGGACAGCAGGATCTCCTTGCTGTTGCGCATATCCGTCATAAAATCCCGCTCCAGACGTGCAATCGTGTCCCGGTCGTACAAAACGGCCATAATCTCGAAATTGCTGAAAAAGCTGCGCATGTCCATATTTGCCGTTCCTACCGTGGCAAGCAGCCGGTCGATGATCAACGTTTTGGCATGGACGAAGCCTTTCTGATACTGGTAAAACCGGACGCCCGCCTGCATCAGCTCGTGTACGTACGACATCGAAGCCCAATGAATGATTCTGGCGTCAGGCACGCCGGGCAAAATAATCCGCACATCGACTCCGCTGACCGCCGCCGTCTTCAGTGCCATGGCAATACTTGGATCCGGGATAAAATAAGGCGTCGTGATATAGATCCGGCTCCGCGCCGCCGTCATCGCTCCGAAAAACACTTCCTGCACTGCATACCAGGGAGCGTCGGGACCGCTTGCAATCAGTTGCACAGTCTCCTCCCCCATGCATTCGTGCTCCGGCAAATACATCGGGTCCAGCAGCGTCTTGCCGCTCGCAAACACCCAGTCGGTAGCAAACGTATGCTGCAAATAATATACACTGTCTCCTCCGAGCCGGATATGTGTATCGCGCCAATAGCCGAGAGCCGGGTCGGCCCCCAAATATTCGTTCCCGATATTGATCCCGCCCAAAAAGCCGACCGTCCCGTCGACAACGACTATTTTGCGGTGGTTGCGGTAGTTCAGCCGCTTGTCAAAAAACGCGATCAGCGGCGGCAGGAAGCCGTACACTTCCACCCCCGCCCGCTTCAATTCCTTCACGTAACGCCGGCTCAGCTTGTAGCTGCCTACCCCGTCATACAGCAGACGAACCGGTACGCCTTCTGCCGCCTTGCGCATCATCAACTGCTGGAACCTCTTCCCGATCTCATCGTCCCGCACGATGTAATACTCGACATGAATAAAGGAACGGGCCTGTTCCATCGCCGCCAAGATCGCTTCGTATGTAGATTCGCCGTCGCTGTAGATCTCGACGCTGTTGCAAGCCATGATCGGCGAGCCGGGTATGTTGTTCAGCAAGCCGAGCAGCCGGTGCTCGCCGTAAATATCGCAGCGCCGGACCACATCCCCGGGCCCCGCCTTGCGTGCCTTGTGCCAGAGAGCACGCCTGATTTCCGCAATGACCCGGCGTTCTTTGCGTCGCATCTGTTTGCGCCTTGTATACTTTTTAGCCAGAAAGTAATACATCATAAAGCCGATGATCGGCAGAACGAACAAGACGGATAGCCACGCCACCGCCTTGGCCGGGTTGCGGAATTCCAAGAGCAGGATGGTGGCGATTTGAAATATAAACAAACCGAGCGCGAGTGTCAGCCACATCATAAGTATCCTCCTCGGATGTCCGCATTTGCGGGCTCCGGCTCCGAGTTCGGGCCGCACTTTCTAGCATATACGTTCGCGCTTCCGTCTATTCTCCTCTCCGGATTTTTCTCCCGTCCGGCGTTCCTCTGCCGCGCTTCCATATCCAGTAAGCAGCCGCGCCGATCACTGCAGTGGCAATCAGGCTTCCTTCCGCGCCGAACGCCCCTCCCGACAGCGCGATGGGTCCCGACGATTCGAGCCTCAGCACCGACTCAACATCCGTCCCCGATACTTCGAAGCCGTATACGTTGCCCTGGACGAAATTCCAAGTCCAGTGAAGTCCGATCGGAAGCCACAGGCCGCCCGTCACCTCCCGGCTAATCCCGAACAGCAAGCCCGCCGCGAAAATATTAATCAAGGGGAGCGGATTCGCCAGCGCTCCCGGATTAAAGGCGTGCAGTACGGAGAAAAACAGGGATGAGCAAATAATCGCGGCGGCCGGACCGAACCGGTGGCGAATGACGCCCTGCACATACCCGCGGCTGAACAGTTCTTCATTAATCGCCACAAGCGCAAACAACAGCAAGTAGCCGGCAAGCTCCGTCCATACCGCTGCACCGGTCGCGACTCCCGTAATCCGGACCGATTGGACGGCCAACATGAGAACGAATACGATGCTGATCAGCACGATGCCGAGTACCGAGCCTCGCAGCAGCTCTTTTATCGCGCCGCGCTGTCTCCAGCCAAGCGACCAGCCTGCCTTCCTGTCGAATAGAACAAACATGAGCGGCACCGCCGCCATAAATCCTGCCGCCTGGGCGATCATCGAACCGTACGTAAACGACGGATCGCTCAGCATCGCGTCCAGCGTCCAATCGCCGCTTCCCGTCAGGCCGACTACGGCTACAACCGGAATCATCGCGACCAGCGTCAGCAGAAACGCAAAGATGAACGCAAGCGCAATCTTGCCGATGACGATACCGGCATATTTGGTCATATGCATAAGCTTGAACTCCCTCCGATTCGTTTTCCAGAGTTTTCCCATACTTTATTGTACACATCCCGTCTTGCCCGCGCTATAAGGGGGTGCGAATGACGTACGGCTGGACCAACGACGGAAAAGTCATAGGAGCGAGGTGATCGCAGTCATAGACCGGTCATACGTGACTGCTGTCCGGCGGCACTACCCGAACCGCTTCATTATCGGGTACAATACAGGGGAACGTATGACGATGCGGGCGCAGGATGCGGATGACCGGCCAAACGGCGCAAGCAGAGGAATGAACATTAGGAGCTACCCGGGATGATGATTGAACGGAAACCTTGGCATTGGATCGAATGGATGCTTTTTATCGTATACACGTTATGGATTGGGCTTGGGATGGCTTATTTGTTTTTCAAGCCGGACATTTTCGGGGACATCCCGTTTTTCACGATGCTCGGGCTGCTGCTCGCCTCCTACTCGGTTCCGCTGATCTTCTGGCGGCCCGGGTATACGAATAAACCGGGGTTTGCAGCCGCGGTATTGGTGACGAGCGGGTTTATGCAGTTTTACTTGGTCGTCAAGCTGAACCAGGATACGAGTCTGATTCTGATTCCGACCTTGCTGGTCGGCTTCTTGTCGAATCGGAAGTTGCTGCCGTTCACGGGCGTTCTGTTCGTGCTGCTGTTTCCTCTAATGATGGGGATATTGATCCGCGACAACCACTTCGTTTCCTTTCTCGAGAGGCTCGTCGACTTCGCCATGCTGTTCGGGATCGGCGTGGCGCTTCAAAGAATGCTCGCTTCCAATAAGCAATTGCAAAAGGTGCTCGACGAAAACGCCACCTTGTATGAGCTGATCCGCGAGCAAAATAAAGTGCTCGAGCAGTATGCGAGCCAGATCGAGCATATTACGCTGCTCGAGGAGCGCAACCGGCTGGCCGTCGAGCTTCACGATACGGTCGGTCATACGTATACCTCCGTTATCATGGGCATGGATGCCGTGTCGTACTTGATGGAGGCGGCACCGGACAAAGCCAAGGAGAAGCTCGACGTGCTGCGCGACGTAACCCGCAGCGGCCTGGACGAGATCCGCCGGAGCATCCACCAGATATCGCCCAATGAAGACGATGAGACCGTCTCGCAGCGGCTGTCCCGCCTCGCCCGGGAGTTCGGCACCCATACGGGAACGCGTGTCGTCTTCCGGACCCAGGGAGTCGAAGCGAACGTCCCGAAGCAGACCCGGCTGACGCTTGTCCGCTGTCTGCAGGAATCGCTCACCAACGCCAAACGGCACGGCATGGCCCAGTCGATTCAGATCTCACTGCTGTTCGAGCCGCACCAGCTGTTGCTTGAAGTTCAGGATGACGGCAAGGGGAACGAAGGTCTGCACCGGGGATTCGGACTCCGCGGCATGGAGGAAAGATTGTCGGCCCTGCAGGGCACGCTGCAGATCGACTCGCGGGAAGACGAAGGGACGACCGTTATATGCAAAGTTCCGCTGGCGGCGGGGCCTTTACCGGCTGGCTGACGGCCGGGCGCGCCTGCCCATGACAGATAGCCCAATCCAACCTATAGGAGAGCGATGATAGATGAACGGTAAAGAAATCAAGCTGCTGCTTGTCGACGATCAGGACCTGATCCGGGAAAGCCTGCATATCGTGCTTGATATGGACCCGGATATCGAGGTCGTCGGCATGGCGGAGAACGGCCGGGTCGCCTTGGACTGTATCGAGTCCGTTCGCCCCAACGTCGTGCTGATGGACGTTCGCATGCCGGAGATGGACGGCGTCAGAGCGACCCGCGAGCTGAAAAACCGCTGGCCGGAAATCCGCGTTATTATTTTGACGACCTTTCAGGAGATCGATTACGTTGTCGAAGCCCTGGGAGCCGGGGCCGAAGGGTATCTGCTCAAAGCGATCCATCCGAAGGAGCTCGCGGAAGGCATCAAATGGGTGCACCGCGGAGGGACGCTGATTCCTCAAGATATCGCCAAAATGCTCGTATCCCGGCTGCAGTCCAGCGGATCCGCCGATCCGTCGTGCGAAGCGGACGAGCGCGGACGCGACACGCCGGGAAGCTACGGGCTGAGCGACCGAGAGCTGCAGGTGCTGCAGTGCGTATCGGATGGGCTGTCGAACCGGGAAATCGCGGAGAAGCTGTATTTGTCGGAAGGAACGGTCAAAAACTATATTTCCAGCATTTATTCCAAGATGGACGTGCGTGACCGGGTGCAAGCGGCACGCAAAGCCCACGATGAAGGGATCGTGTAACCCGTATAGTGCGGGTTCGTCTAGCGTCTGACCGTGTATGGGTCATAGGCAGTCCGCCCGAAGCGGAGCTTTAGCTAAAGGAATCGGCGTTTGCCGCTTTCCCGATCGCCTCCGGCATGCGGATGCCGCCGATCCCATCGTCGCAAACGCTTACGCTGCAGGCTTCTATATGGTATGATGAGGTCCGGAGGGGACATCATGAACATTTCTCAAAGCTATCGTTCGCGAAAATATTTGTTTACGATTTTGCTGTCCGTATCGGTGCTGCTTATCGTCGTCTTGATCGGCGCAACCGTAACTTTGTATGCGAATACCGAGAAAACGGTACTCCGTATCCAGCAGAGCGCCAACGAGAAAATGTTGTCTCAGACCGTGTACAGTGTGGACTCGGCGAACGAGCTGGTGAAAAACGCAGCCATATCCGCCTATTTCGATCCGGATGTTAATAGTTTGATGAATGACGACATTACCCAAACGTACATGTTGTATCAGCATATTGGAGGACTGGAGCGGGTCGCCAAGTCGTTCCCGTTCCTGCACTCCGTCGCCGTCTACAATTCTGTAAACGGCTGTTACTACTCCTATGCGCCAAATGCGATCCTGCCCTGCACAATGGAAGGCATTAACGGCACGATCGACCAATACCGAAAAGCCAATCCCGACATTCCCAAACTGAAGCTCATTCCGGTATCCACCCGACCGACTCCGGACGGCCAAAGCGAGATCGACTTTTTCTCCTATTTCTTATTCGGGTCCAAAGCTTCCCCGGACGGGACGTACAACGCCGTCATCGTGAATGTGAAGCCGGACTGGCTGTTCGCCCAGCTCGAGGCGATCAGCAGGCTGAACGGCAGCGGCAGCGGTCGGCTGCTGCTCATGAACGGAGATGGTTACATGTACGATCCGGAAGCGAAGCGATGGACGACGGGTGATGGTCTCAGCCATGCCGTCCGGGAACGCATGAGCCAAACGGGGACAACGGCCAATCTGTTCGTCAGCGGCAGCGGCAGCAACAAATCCATCGTCTCCTACATGGCCTCGAAAGCGAACGACTGGTCCGTCGTCAGCCTGCAGCCTTACGATCAGGTATTCCGGGATATTTTGCGGATGCGGTGGATCTCCTTTACACTGATCGGCTTGTTCCTCTTGCTCTCCCTGGCCGGTTCGGTGCTGATTTCCTTCAAGCTGTACCGCCCGATCGAGATGCTGCTGCGGACGATACGCGGTCAATTGCGCGAGACGGCCCCCGGGCCCGAAGGCCGGAAGGACGAGTGGGCGTATATATCCGGCGCGTTCCAGACGGCGATCGGGAAAATGCAGGCATTAGCGTCGGAGCAGCACGCACAAGGACGAATCGTCCAGACGTATTTGTTCAAAAAGTGGATCACCGACAGCGGAGGCTTGTCTCCGCTCGATCTGATCGAAATCGAGGAGCAGTTGGACTTCCGGCTCGGGGATCGATCGAGGCTGCTTGTGGTGCAGCTGCTGTTCGATAACTACCGGGAATTCGCGGGACATGTCGAGGAACGCGACCGGAGCGCCTACAAGTTTGCCGTAAGCAACATCGCCGGCGAGATGCTGTCGTCCCTGCACCGGACCGCCGTTATCGATATGAGCCACGACCATCTGGTCGCGCTGATCCGGCTGGACGATCCGGACGCAGACTGGACAGCTCCGCTGCAGGGCAAGCTTGCCGACATCCATGAAACGGTGCAACGGTATTATCATATCTCGTTAACCGCGGCCGTAAGCTCCACCTGCGATCAATATCGCGACGTCAGCCGGCTGTACGGACAGACGATCGAGCTGGCCAAATACAAGCTCATTTTCGGCCGCCGGGCCGTCATTACCCCCGATTCGGTAGAGCCGAATCGGCTCGCCGGTCAATACGAGCCCTCCCCCGCACTCGAGAAAAAGCTCGCCGAGGCGCTCAAGTCGGGCAGCCGGGAGACGGCGTCCGCCTGTATCGACGAATGGTTCGGAACGATCCGCCGGCTGCACAGCGATCATATGGTGTACGGGCTGTTCCATCTGTCCGCCGTCCTGAGCCGGACGTTCGGAGAGATGAACGCCAGCCGGGTGCAGCAGCTTCCCTATGACTCGCAGCAAGCCGTCCAGCGTCTGGTCTCTGCGGAATCGCTGGACGAAGCGAAGCGTTACGTGTTGGACGCGATCGGCGAAGCGCTGCAGAACAGCAAAGCAACCGCTGCCGAGCTGACTCACCGGCTGATGATTGATACCGTCAAAGAAATGGTGGACACTCGTTATGCGGACGCGGCCTTCTGCCTTCAGCAGGTCGCCACCGCTGTAAGAATGTCGCCCGCTCATGCAAGCAAGCTGTTTAAGCTGCAGGAGGGATTGTCGATTCCGGAATACATTACCGAGGTGCGGCTTCATCATGCGCTGCGTCTGCTCGCCCAGGAGGAATACAGCGTCAACACCGTCATGGAGAAGGTCGGCTTCGACAACCAAAGCTATTTCTTCCGTCTGTTCAAGAAAAAGTTCGGGACCACGCCGAAGGAATACCGGATGAAAAACGTACTGAACTAGCGGTTTTTTCCGATCGTGTACAGTAAATCGGCAAAAGTACAGTGCTTCCGGCCACCATTTCGACGAAAGTACAGTTTGCAAGCGTTTCCCCTTATGGCATTCTGGGTTCGTACACATCTAACAAGGAGGGTCACCGCTTGAAACCGAAATCCCGAACATGGAAGCCGCTCGCCGTTCCGCTTGCCGGAAGCTTGGCGTTATCGCTCGCCCTCGCGGGCTGCGGCAGTAAACCGGCGGACAATTCGAATGCCGCCGGCAATACGCCCGCCGCCCAGCAGCCGGCAGGCAGTACGAAGGAGAAGCTGACGCTGAACTGGTTCGTCACGAGCGAGCCGAATACGAATTTGCCGAAAGACGACTTCGTACTGAAGACGATTCAGGAGAAGTTTAATGTCGAGCTGAAGCTGCAGCATATGTCTCCCGGTACCGATTATGACAGCAAGATCAACGTCACCCTGGCCGGAGGCGATGCTCCGGATATGTTCTTCGCGACCGGCACCGCTTCGCAGAAGTTTGCCAAGGACGGGCTGCTCGCGGACTTGACTCCGTTCGTCAGCCCCCAGACGATGCCGAACTATTTCAAGTACTGGTTCGAAGAGAAAAACCTGAAGGCGTATGGCGTGGAAAACGGCTTTTTCCGGGCTCCTTATCCGTACGCAACCCGGGCTTACCGTTCGTATTATGTGCGCAAGGACTGGCTCGACAAGCTGAATCTGAAAGTGCCGCAAACGTACGACGAGATGATGAACGTGATGCGGGCATTTACGTTTAACGATCCGGACGGCAACGGCAAGAAGGATACGTACGGCTTCTCGGCGGCAGGTAACGGAAAGCAGCTCTCCTACGATTTCCCGCAATGGATCAAAAACGGATTGATCGGCGGCTTTATGCTGGAGGGCGACCAGTTCGTCGATACGCAGTCGGATATCCGCCTGGCGAAAGTATTCGACGAGGTTGTCGAGATGATGAAGGAAGGGATCGTCGACCCGGACTGGTTCCTGAACAAAGGGACGCAGCATATCGACAAGGCGGTTCAGGGCAAGGTCGGTATTATTTTGTCCGACGAGAAGTTTGCGCTCGACAGTCTGGCGACCAGCTATTCCAATAAAACGAAATCGATTAATCCGAACGCCGACTGGGCTCCGTTCCACCCGTTTAAAGATACGGGCATCTGGACCGAAAACGTGCCGGGCTCTCCGTTCCTGTTCCCAAGCTCAGTGGCGGCCAAAGCTCCGGAGAAAGTCAAGCGCAGCGTCGAGATTCTCGATTACTTGGCTAGTCCGGAAGGCTTCCTGCTGACCCACTACGGCCAGGAGGGCAAGCATTACACGAAAAACGGCGATACGATCACGCTGAACAAAGCCGCCATCAAATCGGATATTATCGATAAGGGCGATTTCCTGAATATCTGGAACTTCTTCACACGCGTGAACGAGCCGGAGCGTGTCGGCTTGACCGTCGTCGATCCGGATATGACCGACCGTGATCGTCAAATTTTGCAGACAATCAAGTCTTACAAGTACATTCCATCGATCCAGATCAGCGCGGCGCCACCGGCCGGAGTTAATATCGGCGACTTCCGTACGAAGCTGTACGAATACCATGCCAAGCTGCTGTTCGAGGAAAAATCAGGCGCCAACTGGCCCAAATACCGCGAAGAAATTATGACCAAATATCGCGGCAAAGAAACGTTCGACTTCTACGCCAAGCAAGTCAGCGAGGCGCTGGGCAAACCGTACGTGTTTAAATAATCATCTTTATTGCGTTTCGGCTGCGGCACGGCTATCCCATACCCCATGCTACGGCTCTCTAACCTCCTTCCGGATGACCGGCAGGAGGTTTTTGCTGCTCTGCGTTTATTATTTGTATGGAATCATTTACAATGGATAACAACAATAGAAGCCAATGGACGCAACCATTTATTGGCTTTCAAAAGTTTAATTCCCCTCCTCGATTCGGGAGATCACGATGAGAGGCTTGGATTCGTCCGGCCAGCGGCAATGGCCTTTTCAAAACGCACAAACAACAGTTCTGTCCGAAGCTCATTGCTTATGTCATTGATCGCCGTCATAATATCTTCAGCCGTGTTGACATCGCAGCTTTGACTGTGCTTATAGGTGTGATCCATACAAACTTGCAAGTAAGCGTCGACTGTCCGAATTTGCTGCAACAGTCTTGTTTCTTTTTCGTTCAGCTTTTGGCATGCGCTTTGTACCGATTCCATTTGCTTGCCTCCAAGAATCATGTAGTGCCAAGTAATTTCGTGACGCTGTAACGTCACACATTCATTATATGACGTTGTAGCGTTACAATCAACTGTTTTTTAGAAGATTTTAATCTGAATTTCTATATACCGCATTTGTGGCCTGAAAGGTGGAGTGAGATGAAAATTAGACTGAGATTGCAAGAAATATTGGACGAGCGAAATATGTCACAGCGACAGTTGGCCGGTATGACGAATATGAGGCCGGGAACGATCAACCATTTGTGCCGGGGGAACACGGACCGGATCTACCTTAGTACTCTAGAAGAAATCTGCAAAGCACTCGGAATCCATATTCACCAGCTTATAGAGCAAGTAGAGGATGGATCGGACTTATGAAAATCAAGATTCGCCTTCGCAATATACTGGCCGAACGGAATAACGCCGAAGGTAAGAAAGGGATCTCCGATGAAAATAAACTATAACCAATTCCTCATTAGTGACGATAAAAGCTTACTCCAGCTCGACACGATCTGCGGCTTTTTGGCCCGAAGCTACTGGGCGGAACGCAGGAGCCGGGAAACCATTGCCAAATCGATCGAAAACTCGCTCTGCTACGGGATTTACGACGGCGGGAAGCAGATCGGATTTGCACGGGTCGTCACCGATTATGCTACCATGTACTGGCTGTGCGACGTGTACGTCGATGAAACCTACCGCGGAACCGGCATCGGCAAAAAATTGATCGAAAGCATCACGTCTTCAGACGAGCTGAGTAATTTGTCGGGCATATTAGGTACGAAAGACGCGCACGGATTGTACGAGCAGTACGGCTTTGTCCGCATTCCCGACCGATTTATGAGGAAATTTCCGAGTTGATCCGTATTTTACTTATACGGACTGGCGAGCTCCTCTCCGATCCGGCAGCCGGAATTTACGAGAAAGGAATGGATCAGATGGAACAGTGGGAGTACAAAACATGGAAGTACAAGACAGGCGGATTTCTCGGAGGCAAAATAGACGAGGAAGAGTTCGACGCCCAACTGAACCAGTTCGGCAAAGAGGGCTGGGAGCTTGTTTCCTGCTTCGATACTAGTGTGTACCAAGGGCAATCGAGAGATATTATCGTCGTATTTAAAAGAAGACGGCGGTAAAAGTCTTACAGGTTAAAATGTTCAAGCAAGGCGTCTTACAAAAGTCCTCCTTCCCGGCTTTCATGTTGAGCTGTCGTGTCGGGGGACCTTTTGTTTTTGAATCCACTCTCCCAGACTGATAATATAGCCTATAGGCAGATTCATCCCAGTGCCCTGCTAGACTTGGCACGCAGCTCGGATGACGTCCTGCTAGCGCACGCAAATTCCGACAGAAAGGGTAGTACGACTATGGACAAAATCTCGATAGGACGCATGGCCGAGCTTTGCCAGACGACCGTACAAACGCTTCGGCATTACGACCGGATCGGCTTGTTAAAGCCGGATTACGTGGACGAGTTGTCCGGCTACCGCTACTACTCGATCAGCCAATGCGCCCGCTTGGATATGATTATTTATATGAAATATTTGGGCATCTCCCTCGACACGATCAAAGACCGGCTCGATTCGGATAACCTCGGCATCGTACCCGGCTTGCTTCAGCAGCAGGCCGACCTGATCGACAGCAAGCTGGAGCAGCTGCAGCACATGAAACAAGCCGTCCAGCTCAGCATCGACAATTACAACACCGTTCTGAACGCGCCTCCAAACGGCCGAATCGAGATCCAACGGTTACCCGAGCGGAAAATGTACGTATATAACGGCAAAATCGATATTTACAGTCATACGTTGGACGTGTTCGAATATATGCTTCGGGAGCTGCGGAAGCAGGCGAACGTCCGGCATTTGCCGATGACGTATTTCTGCAATGTCGGGTCGCTGATCCGGCGATCGGCGCTCTTGCAGCATTCTTTCGTCTCAACGGAACTGTTCGTATTCGTGAACAACGATTTCCCCGACTCCGAAGGGATCGAGACAATCCCCGAGGGCGATTACGCGTGCACGTACTGCAGCGACTTTTTCAGCGAGCGGGATTATGCGGACAGACTGCGGGGGTATATTACGGAGCATGGATACGAGATCGCAGGCGATTACGTTTGCGAAGTTGTGGCGGACCTGCAGATCATTCCGCAGCAGCAGCGCAATATGTTTATGAAGTTGCAAATTCCGGTCCGCAAGGGTTGACTCTATCCTTACTATAGAGTTTATGCTAGAGACATGAGGAGCTCCCATTTCGTATCATCTACCTTGTGAAAAAAAGAACAACCCAGGAGGGAACGCTATGTTGGAGAAAGTAAGAGTCATTCAATACGGCTGCGGCAAAATGGGGATTTACTTCCTGCGGTATCTGGTCGAGAAAGGCGCTGAAATCGTAGGCGCCATCGATAACAACCCGAAGCTGGCCGGCAAGGACGTCGGAGAAATCGCCGGACTTCCGATGAGGCTGAACGTGCCCGTCCGATCCGATGCAGAAGCCGTATTCCAGGAATGTGACGCCCATGTCTGCATTATAGCGACGACCAGCCTGATGTCGGATACCTACAACGCGTACGAGCTGGCTGCCAGACACGGCGTAAATGCGATCAGCACTTGTGAAGAAGCGCTGTATCCGTGGACGACGTCGCCGGCGCTTACGAACCGTCTGGATGCCCTCGCCAAGCAAAACGGCTGCACGTTGACCGGATCGGGCTACCAGGACGTATTCTGGGGCAATCTGATTACCGCGCTTGCCGGTGCCACTCACCGGATCGACCGGATTGAAGGCAGATCCAGCTACAACGTCGAGGAATACGGCATTGCTCTCGCCCAAGTCCATGGGGCGGGCTTGACAGCTGCGGAATTTGATGAGCAGATCGCCCGCAACGACGCGCTCCCTTCGTTTATGTGGAACGCCAACGAATGGCTGTGTTCGCAGTTCGGCTGGACGATCCGCTCGACCGAGCAGAAGCTGGTACCGACGACACACGACAAGGATCTATACTCGTCGACGCTGGGCAAGACGATCCCCGCAGGCAATGCGACGGGCATGACGGCTATCGTGACGACCGTTACGCAGCAGGGACCGGTTATCGTAACGGAATGTATCGGCAAAGTGTATGCGGAAGGCGAAGTGGACCGCAACGACTGGACGATCAAGGGCGAACCGGATACGGAGCTGAAGATCGCGCGGCCGGCTACGGTTGAATTAACGTGTGCGACGGTCGTGAACCGCATTCCGGATCTGCTCAGGGCTCCCGCAGGCTTCTATACGACCGAGAAAATGGCGCCGGCCCGGTACCGGACGTACCCTCTTCACTATTACGTTTAAGCCTCGCACCCTATCGCTCTAAGGATGATGCGTCAATTTTGCGCTTGCCCGGCCCTCAGGAACCAGGGGACCGGGCTTTGTTCTGGTGCCGCATCCCCCTATCGTCGTCTGATTCAATTTGTTCGTTCCGTTAAGGTAGTAGTTACATCCGGCAAGAGGGGTTCTCCATCAAGTCAGACCGAACCCACATACCGATCTCTCGCCGCGCCTAACCCGAATCCCCCGAGCAACACCGCTATGCCGACTAAAGTTACAAGCGGAACCTTCCAGCCGTTGGTTACGTCGTGCAACAATCCGAAGAGGGTCGGACCGCCGGCGGCGAGCAAGTACCCGACAGATTGAGCCATACCGGACAGAGCCGCAGCTTGACGGGCATTTTGGGTACGCAGTCCAAAAAACATCATGGATAAACCGAAGGCAAAACCTCCCCCGATGCCGAGCACGACGATCCATACCACCATCCAACCCGGATTTCCGGCAAGCAGCCCGCCCGTGCCGAGAATCAGCAAAATCGACATAATAAAGACCAGTGAACGTTGACTGGACAAGCGGCCGGCTACGATCGGGACTATAAATGTGAACGGAAGCAGCGCTAATTGCATAATGGACAGATACCAGCCCGATTGACTTGCACTTACGCCTTGCTGTACCAAAAGTTCGGGCAGCCATGCGATCAGCACATAAAAAAGCGTCGATTGCAAACCCATAAACAACGTGACCTGCCAGGCCAGCGCGGAGCGCCATACGTTCACGGCACCGCCGTCCGATTGATTCGAGACAGCGGCCGAACCCGCGTGGCGGCGCCGTCTCATATAAGGCAGCCAGCATACAAGGGACACGATGCTCAGCAGTCCCCATACGCCCAGCGCCCCTTGCCATCCGAGTCCCAGTCCGACTGCGACCGGAACGCTTATGCCGGAAGCGATCGCTCCGAATAAGTTCATGGAGATGGAGTACATCCCCGTCATAAGGCCGATTCGCTTGGGAAACTCCCGCTTGATCAGGCTGGGCAGCAAGACGTTGCATACGGAAATAGCCAGTCCCAGCAAGGCCGTCCCGATAAATAATGCGGCAACTCCTGACAAAGAACGCAACGTAATACCGGCCGTTAAGCCCAGAATAGATAGAAAGATAAGGAGCTCCACTCCGATTTTATGTCCCAATCTCGGCACAAACGGTGAAAACAGCGCAAAAGCCAGCAGCGGCACCGTAGTAATCAAACCGGCCGATGTATTCGAAATATGCAAATGGTCTTTGATAAGACCGACTAAAGGCCCCACTGAAGTTAGGGGAGCCCGCAAATTGACGGCAATACAAACGATCGCCGCCGCAATTACCCAAGCTGCGGATACACGGGCGTTTGAAGATTGTTGATTATGCGGAGGCTCCTTTAGCCGATGATCTGCTGATCTCATAAAATATCCTCCTGATCTTTCAAATAAAATGATATATTATAATATATATTAATTAATTTATAGTATACTATAATATAAAACAAAGAGCTTGTCTAACCTTATTATTTCCCCAAAAAGAAATACCCCCTATCCGCCGGGGATAGAGGGACACTTCATGTCGCAGCGCAGGTTCGAGCTGGAACGCTGCATATTCTAGCCCCCATACTTCATCAAAATATGGAGGACGACGACTTCATCGGACTGATTGATATAAGAATGCGTCGTGTCTGCGCAAAAACGGATAGAATCGTATTGATGTAATAGGTGTGACTCCTGACCGACACGAATCGTGACCGTTCCCGACATGACGGTAACGATCTCCGTTGTATGGGGGTGATGTTTTTCCGGATCGTAGGAGCTGTTCGGCTGGAGATAAGCTCGGCACATTTCCATTTCATCGCCGGCATGATGGAAGATCGGTTCGATCACCCACGTCTTCTCTTCCCCGGCGATTCTTAACCCCTTCCCGGCCCTCGACACATTTACACTGCTTTCTGCCGAGAATAAAGCCATAAGCGGGACCGATAAGCTTTTTGATATTTTCCACAACATGCCGATGGTCGGATTCGTCTCACCACGCTCAATATTGCCCAGCGTGAGCTTGCTCACCCCCGATAAGGCCGCTACATCATCAAGACTGAGCTGCTTCTCTTTGCGAAGTCTCTTCAGCACCGCTCCTACCTGCAGCACCACTTGTTTCGGATCTTCAGATTCTATAGGCATGCTCTCTCTCCCCTTCAGTCATGCAATGGAAGCTGCAAAGTATAAAGTATATTATAGTTAGCTTTTTATCTATTATACTTCAATAAAGAAGAGCAAATAAACCCGGCTACCCCGTTATGCATCTCTTCGATTCCTCAATGTAACGTGCGGCCTGATCGTACCTGTGGATTTCCTCCATAATCCGCATAGGCTCTATCCCGCTATTATGGTATGGTGAAGGTAGACTAGATAAAGGAGTGTGCCCTTCAGATGCTACTGACCGACATCCGCCGTATGGCGCAAAACGTGAAACAAAATATAAACAAAGTCATCGTCGGCAAGGAAGACGTCGTCGACCAATTGCTAATCGCCTTGATCGCCTCCGGCCATGTGCTGCTCGAAGATGTCCCCGGAACCGGCAAAACGCTGCTGGCCAAAGCGATGGCCAAATCGCTGCACTGCACCTGCAAGCGCATTCAGTTTACGCCCGATCTGCTTCCTTCCGATCTTAGCGGCATTAACTTCTATAACCAGAAAGCAAGCGAGTTCCAGTTCCGGCCGGGTCCGGTATTTACGAATATTTTGCTGGCCGATGAAATCAACCGGGCTACACCGCGCACTCAATCCAGCCTGCTCGAATGTATGGAGGAGCGACAGGTGAGCATCGACGGGGAGACCCGCACGCTGGACCGTCCGTTCATGGTAATCGCCACACAAAATCCGGTCGAAAACCAGGGGACGTTCCCGCTTCCGGAAGCCCAGCTCGACCGGTTTCTGCTGAAGGTGCGCATGGGGTATCCGTCGCGGGAGCAGGGCGTTGATATTTTGAAGCGGTTCAAGCAGGACAATCCGCTCGACTCGCTCGAAAGCGTTGCCGACGCCCGCGAACTGACGGCCGCTCAGCTCGCTTATTCGCAGGTCGCCGTCCACGACGATCTGCTCGATTATATGATGCACATCGTCGAACGGACGCGCAGCCACCCCGATATCGCCCTTGGCGTCAGCCCCCGCGGCAGCCAGTCGCTGCTGAAGGCGGTGCAGGTGCACGCGATCCTGCAAGACCGGGACTACGTCCTGCCTGACGATATTAAAGCGATGGCGAAGCCGGTGCTGGCCCACAGACTGCTGCTGCGACACGCGATCCGGTTAAAGGAAGATGCGGCTGACGCAATCATCGACCAGCTGCTGCGGGACACGCCGGTTCCGTCCGAGACGCTGGCGCGCAACGGGTAGTCCGGCCATGAGCGTACATTGGCTGCTGATCATAACCGCCCTGATCGTGTTCGCGCAAGGCAAGGCGTACCAATGGTGGGGCTTTCGCCATGTCAGCTACAAGCGGTACTTCGACGTCCCCGCCTGTTTTCAAGGCGACGAGGTACAGCTTATCGAGGTCATCTCCAACCGCAAGGCGATGCCGATGCCCTGGCTCCGGCTGGAATCGCTTATGCATGCAGGGCTCCGCTTCCAGAACCAGTCCAATCTGGACATCTCCAGCGGGGAACTGTTTCAGAACCATAAAAGCTTGTTCAGTCTTATGCCTTATACGCGAATTACGCGAAAACATAAGGTGCTCTGCCTGAAGCGCGGCTGCTACGACCTGCAAACCGCGACGATGACCAGCGGAGATTTGCTCGGAGTATTCGTCTCGTACCAGACGCTGTACTTCGATAAAGAAACGCGGCTGCTCGTCTATCCCGAGCCGATCCCGCTCAAAGACATCCCGCTGCCTTCCCACAGCTGGCAGGGCGATATTTCCGTGCGGCGCTGGGTCGTCGACGATCCGTTCCGGATCGCCGGGGTGCGCGAGTACCGGTACGGGGACACGATGAATACGATCAATTGGAGCGCCACGGCCCGCACCGGCCGTCTGCAGGTACATCAGCGCGACTATACAGCCGACCACCGGATCATGATCTATCTGAATTTCGAGATTACCGAAACGATGTGGGGCGCGGTTACCGAGCCCGAACGGATCGAGAAAGGGATCTCGTATGCGGCCGCGCTCGCCGAGATGTGTATCGGCCGGGGCATCGACACCGGATTCGGCTGCAACGGCTGCGTAATCGATCAGCCCAAGGAACCGGTCCGTATTCCTCCGTCGGGAGGAGACGCTCACCTGACCGGTCTGTACGAGACGATGGCCATGCTGCTTATCGAGCGAACGACAGGCTTCGCGGAATTTATCGAGTACGACCTGCTTCAGGGCACATCGAATACGGACTTTATCGTAATCACTTCGTATATCAGCGAAAACATGGAGCGGCAGTTCGAACGTCTTCGCTACAACGGCAACGCCGTACAAGTCGTGATGCTGGAGGAAGGTCCTGCCCGGCAGAACGGCAGCGCGCAGCAAGCCGGACAAGATTCGTCCGCCGGCTCCAGTCCGTCCCCCGGGAGCACTGCGGCCGCGCCGGCGGCACCGGCCTCGGAGCCGGCTCATACGAAAGGGGCTTGAGTGCGATGCGGCATCTGAAAAACCTGACTCTCGCCTGGCTCCAAGGGCTGGCCGAGCTGCTGCTTTATTTCCCGGTATTCGCGGCCATATACGTGATCGTGCCGCGTTTCGCCCTCTCTGTACCGGAATGGCTGGCTGTCATCTCCGTTATGTATGCGCTCGGCTATGCCTTTCACTATATGCTTCGGTCGGTATGGCAGCTGCTGGCGTGGATCGGCTCCGTGGCGGTTCCCGCCGTATGCGCCTGGCAGATCGGCGGTTCGCCGCTGATGATCGCCGTCAGCTTCCTAAGTTTCGCCGCTGCCTGGATTCGCGGCAGACAGAACCGGCTGCGCGGCTGGGACCGCTCGTTCAGCACCGGCGTCTGGTGGATCGGAATGATCGGTTATTTTATCGCTTCGTTCGTCTATCCGCGTCTTGACGAAACCGCTCCGTTCTCGCCCTGGATCACGGGCTTCGGAATTGTGGCGCTGGCTCTTACGCTGTACCGGACGAACAGTTCCACGCTCGACAAAGAATCCCAGAGCCGGGAAGGCGCACCGATTGCAGGCGAGACGAGATGGCGCAACCGTGCGCTGCTGTTCGGATTGTTCGCCCTGATCCTGCTTCTCGCGTCTTTCCGGACGCTCGCCGCGGCGGCCGCCCAGGCGGGGGCGGCGCTGTTCGGCGGAGCTATCGCCCTTCTGCTTCAGTTGCTTAATATGCTCCGCCCGGAAGAGGCCGAACGGTCGAACCCGCCGCAGCAACCGCTTGATCTCAGCCAGTTGTTCGGCGAATCCGAGCCTTCCGCTCTCGCCCTTTTCCTGCAGAAGGCGATGTACATCGTCGTGGCGCTGATCATGCTGGCGGCCGCCATCTGGCTTCTGTATCTCCTCGTCAAACACGGAAAGCGGTGGCTTCACCGGTTTATGGGGTGGTACGGGGAACGTCTGGAAAGCTCCGACGCCGGCTACGTCGACGAGAAGCAGTCGCTTCTGGACAGCAGGGAGTGGGCGCGTGAACGCGCCGATGCATGGAAGCGCCGGTTCACCGGCTGGTTCGGCAAGGAGCCCGGCTGGGAAGATCTGACGGACAACCGCGAGCGGGTGCGCCATGCTTTCAAGCGTCTCCTCCTCGGCCGGATCGCCGGAGGGTATAAGCATCACGATGCGCGGACCCCTCGCGAGACCGGACGCGAACTCATCCGGCGCAGCCCGCTGCGCCCGGACGAAGAAACCGCGCTGCGTTTGTATGAGGAGGTCCGATATGGCGGCAAAGAAGTAAGCGACGAGCAGGCTACCGAAGTCAAGACGCTGTTCGGAGCCGGAAGCCGGAACAAGCCGCGTAAATGACTCGGCGGCGGTTCGGTTCATCCGTCCCCAGCACAAATCAAATCCCCCTCCGTCACCACGTGTGGCTGCAGAGGGGGATTCGTTAATGAGTCTAAGGGTCATTCGTCTTGGAGAGAGGCTTCGTTCAGAAGCTTGTCTTAGCGGGCGGAACAGGGTGATGTGCAGGTTCAGGTGTGTTTGTTCCGGAATACCTCTCCGATTCGAAAAGGTTGGGGCCGTGCCGGCCGCCTATGGCCGGCCCCGGTCCTAATCGTACTGAGCTACAAGCTTTTTGGGCGCGGTCAGCCGCCAAGCCCGTTCCACCTGCTCCCGCAGCTCGTCCGCACCTACTGCTGACAGACGCACCAAAATGTACGGATACCCTTTATAATGATCGGTTATATAATAAATGTCGGGGTAAGCTTGAAGCAGGAAGTCTTGCGTTTCAAAGTCCGTTTTGAGAACAAGCGTCTCTCCGTCCTCGCGAATTCTTGAGAAAAACTTCCCCCGGACGCGCAATGAAGCGGTTCCGTAGGTGGTCCCTTCCTCTACCTCCGGCAATTGCAGCGCAATCGCCCGAACACGATCGAATAAAGCCGGAGCGGACATCCGCCCCCCCTCCCCTCTTGCAAAATCCCGCTGTTCAATCGGCCGCCCCGCACTCCCGCGGTTATCCGTTCGAATGCGACGATTTGCGGAAAATGAACAGATGCAGCAGCGCCGCAGCAATGGACAAGCCGGCGCAGTACATGTTCACCTCTTGCGGACTTAGCGTCTTCCACCAGACGACCACCTGAACCAGCTGGCCCGTCGGGGTCAGCACCAGCCACAAAAATAAACATGCTGCGATTAGCAGCGGCTGAAACAATTTGGACCACGTCCAAGTCCGTCTCTTCATCTCCGTGCCGTTCGTTGGTTTTGTTTCCACTCCATATCCTCCTAACGAGCCAATATCCAGGCGCACATTAGGCTCTCCCGTTATTTTCCTATTGTTCTCTCTCTGTTTCATTCGTAAACTGCGGGCCGAGCAGATCCGACAGCGCCCGTTCCAAATAAGGAGAAATGCCGAGCGACTGCGCATAAGCCCGATAAGCCGCCGCTCCCGCCGGATCAGGCGTTCCTGCCGCGTCGCCTTCCTTCACGGCCCGGATGAGCAAATTTTTGGGCGTATGCTCCATATCGATAAATTCCAGCACCTGCGTCCGGTAACCGACCAGCTCGAGCAGCTGCGCCCGTGCCGCATCGGTAGCCAGCGAAGCGAACCGTTCCTTCAGGATGCCGTGCTTCAGCAGCGGCGCCAGCGCCTCGCTCCGCACTTGGTTGAACAGCTCGTGCTGGCAGCACGGGACGGACAGGATCACTTGGGCTCCCCAACGAACCGCCTTCTCCAGGGCGGCGTCGGTAGCCGTATCGCACGCGTGCAGCGTCACGACCATGTCGACCTCTTCGAATCCTTCATACCGGCTTATATCGCCGACCAGGAACCGGAGCCGGTCATAGCCGAGCCTTGCAGCCAGCTCGCTGCAATGACGGATGACGTCCTCCTTCAGATCGAGGCCGACAACTTGAAGATCCAGTTTGCGGATTTCATCGAGGTAGTGATACAAAGCGAACGTCAGATACGACTTACCGCAGCCGAAATCGACGATCCGCACCGTCCGGCCTTGCGGCAAATGCTCCGCCACGTCGTCGATCATCTCGAGAAACCGGTTAATTTGCCGGAACTTGTCGTACTTCGCCGCGAACACTTTGCCCCCAGCGTTCATGACGCCGAGCTCGATGAGAAAAGGAACCGGCGTCCCTTCCTCCAGCACGTAACGCTTCTTCCGGTTATGCGACAGCTCCGCTTCGGGCTTGGTCGCCTTTTTCTTTAGGATGGCAGCTTCGCCCTTTTTGTTTAGCAAAATATGATAGTCCGCCTCGCTAGTCTGCAGCAGCGCCTGCTTGTAGTGAGCGCGCAGCAGCTGCTCCGCCCGGCCGGCCGCCTGATCGGCCGCCACGTTCTCGTGCAGCACCTTCGTTCCGACATAAAGAGCAAACTGGTAGTGAAGCTTGCCTTTGAGCAGCACCGGCTTGATCTTTATTTTGTCGGCCGGAACCCCTGCCCCTTTCTTCGGTCCGCTGAGCACCGCTTGTGTCCACGAACCGGCTTCCGCTGCCCCCCGCAGAATTTCCGTTAACGCATCCATAGGTTCCCCCTGCTAGTTTCCATTCCTAAGGAAGCTATTCGCTTCGGGAACCATTATACTGCAAAAAGGGTACGGAAAGGAAATCAGGGCGCCCCGCTCCCGCCGGCTGCCGCCTTCACCTCGACGACGACACTGCCGTGCAGCCGGTCTCCTATAAACGCCATCAGCCGCCATAAGCCCGGTTCCGGCAGCGACATCATCGTAGGCGCTGCGGCATCCGCTCCATTCAGCGGGGAACCGGCAGACTCCCCCTCGAATACGTCGACGACCCGGTTCGAATCCTTGCGTACGGCAACAATCCGAAGCTTGCCCTCCAGCTCGCTCTTGCCCCCCCAGAAGTGCCACATATACTTGTTCGCTTGGCCTGCCCTAAAACCAGGGTCAATAAAACCCAGCCTTCCCTTCACTCCGTGCAGGTCGTAGGCACCGCTTCGGAATATCGGACTCACCTGCCATGGAGCATCGGGCACATCGAACACGACATCGGCATACGGCTCCCCGTCCATAAATACGACGAACGACCATTCTCCCGATACGGGCAGGGCAAACCTCGTGGAGATCCGGGTAAAATCGTCGTACGCCTTTCCCGCCTCCGATACGTTCATCTCCGCCAGTTCCGTTATTCGGGTTCCAGTTTCGTGATTCACCCCCTCGATGCGAATCATGCGATCCTTCAACTGGTCGAACGGCGTGTAGAAGTTCCACCAGCTGCCGGCAGGCGTTCCGGCGGCATAATCTCCACCCGGAAACACCTCCAATACTTTGACGTTATTTACGGTATAAAGGTTTCTCGTTTTCCTGTTATTACCATTATTTTCGTGAGGCGTTCCTCCTCTCTCCGGGTTGCCGCCGACTCCCCCTTGAATCGTACGATCGTGCCCCGTAAAGATCGGAGACCATTCCAACGTGCGCACTAGCACGAGCGCCAGCAACACGCCGGCAACCGTTACGGCTGCCGCCAGAGCCAGCGGATTGCGGCGCCGGAGGTTCCCGCGTTCCCGTTCCAACCGCACCCGGCCGAGCACCTGCTTCTTTTGCTGCGCGTTCAGCCCTTCCCCGAAGTAAGGCGTCCGCTTCAGCCCCGCGTACCAAGCCGGCTGCGTCTCTGCCGCCCGCCTCCGTTCCTTCTCCCGTTCCTCCATGCCCCTCTGCTTCTGCCGATTGCCTTCGTGACGTTCCTCGCTGTTGTTGCCTGTCATCGCGGTTCCTCCTCCTTCCGCTTCCGTTCCACCTTCGCCCTTGCGCGATGCAGGCGGGACTTTACCGTTCCTTCCGACAAATCAAGCAGCTCCGCAATCTCGTTGTTGGACAGCTCGTAATGCGCATCCAGAACCAGAACCTCCCGGTATTTCGCCGGCAGGCCGAGCACCGTTTCCCATAAACTTCGCTCCGCCTGCCGGTCCATCATAACCGACTCCGCGGAACGGGAAGTGCCTTGCGGAGAAAACAATCCGGACAGCGTCACCTTGCGGACGAACGCGGAGCGCAAATAATTAATCGCCGTCCGGCGTGTAATGCCGAGCAGCCAAGTTTTGACCGAGCATTCTCCCCGGAACGCGGATCGATGACGGTACGCTTTCCAGAACACGTCCTGTGTAATATCGTCTGCCGTATCCCGCCGCTTCGTTATGAAACAGGCGTACCTCCATACGTCGTCCCCGTACGTCTCCATCCAATCCTGGATTAGCGACTCGGGATCGCCGTTTTGGATCATATGCCGCACATCTTCGTGGCTCAAACCGGAATCACCTCACCCATATAGACAACGCAATCCGCTCAAAGTTCCAACCGATGCGTAATTTTTGCCGAGCGGCCCGACGTTCTGTCTGCAGGCGGTCGATCATACGCTTATTAAATGATAGCGAGTTCGACATACTGGGGGACTGGGTTATGGCAATCAGGCCGCCGATCTTGAGAGCGGGCGATACGATCGGCATCGTGACGCTTGGAAGTCCGCTCGCGGCAAGCGTCATCGACAGCAGAATCGAAACGCTGCAAAGCCTCGGGTTTCAAATTGCAATGGGCAGGCATGTGTACGACGCCGACGGCTTCTTGGCCGGAACGGACCGCGAGAGAGCGGACGATCTGATGGCGATGTTTCTGGACCCGAAGGTGCGGATGATTTTGCCGACCCGGGGCGGGGTGGGCGTCGCCGGAATTTTGCCTTATCTCGATTTTCGGGCGATCGCGGATCATCCGAAAATTTTATCCGGTTACAGCGATATTACAGTGTTGTCCAACGCTTTATATCAATTCTCCAATCTGATCGGGTTTCAGAGCTTGATGCTGATTAATTTCAGCACGAGCACGCCCGCTTATAACTACAATCAGTTTTTCACGGCCACCTCCACCATAACGTCCCCGAGAGTCATCGGGAATCCGCCGGGCATGCCGCTCGCGAGCCTCGTCCCCGGCAATGTGACAGGCCCGATCGTCGGAGGCAATCTGACTTCTTTTACCGACACGCTCGGTACGCCCTATGAATTCGATACGCTAGGCAAAATATTGGTGCTGGAGGAAACAGCCGAGCCGATCAATAAAGTATACCGGATGCTCAACCGGCTGAAGCTGGCCGGGAAATTGGACGACTGCATCGGCATCGTCATGGGACAATGCACCGATTGTACCGCCGCCTATGGGGTCACTTACCAGGACTTGATCCGGGAAGTGCTCGTCCCCCTCGGCAAACCGCTGATGACGAATCTGGCGACGGCTCACGGGACGTACAAATCCGCGATTCCGTTAGGCGCACGGGCGAATTTGAACACGGCGGCCAATACGTTTACGATCCTCGAGCCGACCGTCTCCATAGAGGCGCAAGGACCTGCTGCCAATACTTTCTACTAAAAATGAGCTGCCGCTTCCTTTAAGATGGTACTATACCGTCTAATAGAGGATGTTCAAAAAGTCCACTTTTGATCACGAAGCCGATCAGGAAGCCTACTCGACATCGAATATGGAATTCAGCCGGAACTTCCGGTGCTCACCAAAGTTTTCACTACGCTACGCTCCTCATTTCCTAGCTTCATCCCAGCTTCTCGGTGCTGAAACCGGACTTTTTGAACTCCCACTAAAAGGAGTTGAACAGCCAAGATGAAATCCAAAATCGGCGTATTATCCGGCATCGTGCTGGGACTATCGCTATTCGGTTCCTCGGTTCAGGCAGCCACGCACACCGTACAGCCGGGCGATACGCTGTGGAAGGTTGCAACCGCTCACAACATCACGGTTCAGCAGTTGACGAGTCTGAACCCTTCAACCGGAGAGATGCTGTACCCGGGTCAAACGCTTCAAGTACCGGATGATGCGAATGCGTATACCGTCCGGACGGGGGACACGTTCTGGAAAATCGCCGCAGCCTACGGATTGCCGACCTTATCTCTCATTCGCGCCAATCCTCATATATCGAATCCGGACATGCTGAATATCGGAGACAAGCTCCGTATTCCTGCTGCGCCCTCCGCCTATCTGAACGGGTATTTCCCGCTAAGGGCCGGTACGTACACTCCGTATGTAAACAATTATGCCGAGGTGCGCACCTGGTCGCCGACAGGCGAGGAAATCCGACCGCATGAGGGCGTCGATATTTTCGCAGACAAAGGCACGCCCGTCTACACAGCCGCAGACGGCACGATTATCAATTACGGCTGGAACCAGTACGGCGGCTGGCGCCTGACGGTACGGACCGACGATTCCACCGCGTTTTATTATGCGCACCTCTCCGGTTATGCCGAAGGGATAGGCAAAGGCGGCACAGTCAAGAAAGGCCAACTGATCGGCTACGTCGGCAGCACCGGATACGGTCCGGAAGGAACCGAAGGAAAGTTCCTCCCTCATCTGCATTTCGGAATCTATAAAACCAACGTCTCGCCGTGGAAAACGGTGGACCCTTACCCGTATTTGACCTGGTGGGAACTGCAGCGGTAATTGCTTCTTGCTGCTCGGGGATAACGAAGTTGACTTGAGTTGTAAAAAGGTACAGGGTGCATGAGGCCCGGTCGGCCGGGTGAAGATTTTGCGCGTTTCGCGGCACTTCTGCGATTTATACGGAAAGAGAGAGCTTCGCGGCTGTTGCAGCTGCGGAGTTTTTTACGATTCCAGAATGATAGTATATTCGCTAATGCGTTAAAGCCGAACCGGGACATTCTGAAGTAAGAAAACCTGCCTCTTACCGGGACTTTCCCAGTTATGGGGTAATACACGGTTATTTTCACTATTATTTTTAAAATGTGTACTTAAATTCCCATATCGACCACCAATTTGTTACATTTTCCCCTTGTTTCAAATTTTAACTTCCTTTTAAATCAAGGTTTTCTGGGATATCAATTGGGAGATCGTTTTTTAAGCGGCCGGCGGGGATCGGAACCGCCAGGGAATCGTTCGGGGAAGAGCGCCGCTCCCTGCTTCCTAGCCAAGTATAACACTCTATTGTTATGGCCTAATGGACAAGTTAAAATAAGACTAGCTTGCATTCCCGGATGATAACACAATATTGCTTTACCACCCTACTGAACAGGAGAGTCTTGACAGATGAGGCGCCAGTACAATTTGCCTACTTTAGCGGAACCGCCGTTTTTTTGTTTGCCGGAATCGGTCGGCTGGTATTCGGACTGGCCGGAACATTTGGTGAACCGCAGCTATGGGGCGCTCGATAATTTCAGCATCCACTTGATCACGGCGGGCAAAGGAACGGTCGAGCTGGATGGCGATTCGATCACGCTTCAGCCCGGAGACGCCTTCCTCTACTTCCCGCTTATGCAGCAGCGGTATTATTCGAGCCAGGACGAGCCATGGGACGTACGCTGGGTACACTTCTACGGCGGGCCGAAGCTGGTTGAATATATGACCGAGCACGGCTTCCGGCGCACGACGCTGTGGACGGTCAAATCGTGGAAGGAGCTGCTTCCGCTCTTTCATGCGCTGCTTGAGGAAGCGGAGACGCATTCGTTCCTGCATCTGGCTTCGCTGTCCTCGATGACGTATACGATTTTGACGGAGTTTATGAGCCGGGCGGAGCCTTTTACCGGCGGCAAGCCCGCCGACACGTCGGACCGGCTGGCCCGGCTGCTGCCGGCGATCCGCAGCCGGGCCAGCGAGCCGTTCGTCCTGGAGGAATGGGCGGAGAAGGCCGGCGTTAGTACGTATTACTTTTGCAAGCTGTTCCGCAAAACGATGCAGATGACGCCGCTCGACTTCGTCACCCTATGCCGGCTCCAGCACGCCAAGCAGCTGCTGCTCGAACGCAGCGACTGGCCGGTGAAACAAGTCGCGCTGGAGGTAGGCTACACGAACCCGAGCTACTTCAACAAACGGTTTATGGAGCAGGAGAAGATGACGCCGCTCGAATACCGGCGCATCCGGCTGGGGCGGGACTAGCGCGCTCCGCTTGTTGGAGCCGCTTGCACGGCTGGTTCTTGGCGCAGGCGGCTCTGCCGAGCTCCTTTCAAACACTGTGTCCACTGGGGGTGCCGGTATTGTCAGTTTAACCAATGTTGCTGGAACCGCCGCTTAGAGTAGAGTCCCCCCACAATCTGTTTACCTGCACCAGCTTCTGATCGTCAAATTCCAATCGGTATACATCCGGCTTAGAGGTTTGAAGCAGAAAATTGAAGTCGTACCTAGGGTCATAAAACGCCATCATTAGCGTCATGACGGCTCCGTGGGTGCCGACCGCTATTTTCTGTCCCCGGTAGAGCTGTAATATTTTTTTCAAAACCGATATAGCCCGGGTCTGACACTCCGCATTGGACTCCCCGCCCTTTAAGGAAAAATTCGGATCGGCAAACGACTTCTCCACCAAAGGGAACAGTTCCGCATCCGGCATTCGACTGTCTTCGTTCCGAAAAATTCTTTCTTTGAGGTCTTCAAAAACTATGATTTTTTGCCGGGAGTGCTGGGCTAGCTCTTGCAAAGTTAAGATTGCACGGCGGTATGGACTTGAAACGAAAACCCCGATCCCCTCGTCTTTTAATAATTCCGTTATTCGATCCGCATCCGCCTTTCCTTTCTCCGTCAGCCCTCTTGTTCTTTCGGTTCCTTCCGTCTTCGGCGATTCGCCGTGCCTGACCATGTAAATGAACGTGTTCATCGTATCCTCCCTAATAACCTGTCTATACTGAGGCACTCTGGAAAGTATCTTGACACCTGCAACGACAACAACAACAACAACAACAACAACAAGGCCCGACCGGAGGCCGAACCTTGTTGCGTTGACTGTGTATCGGTTGCGTGAAATCGGGCCGCCCCGCCGCTTAAGCCCCCGGCGTAAACGTCCGCTTGGCAAGCTCGGCATCGAGCATATAAAACGCATTGCTGTCCTTGTCGATCCGGCGCAGCTTCTGGATGATGCTGTCGAAGGTTGCTTCTTCCTCGACCTGCTCGTCGATGAACCATTTCAGGAAGTTGATCGTCGCGTGCTCGCGCTCGTTCCAGGCAATGTCGGACAAGTCGTAGATGCGACGGGTTACCGTCTGCTCGTGTTCGTAAGCTTGCTCGAACGCGTCCAGCAGCGAGCCGTACTCGTTGGACGGGTCCAACATTCCGCTCACGACGGCGCGTTTGCCGAGCGTATTGATGAAGTGGAAGATTTTCATGGCGTGGAACTTCTCTTCCTCGGCTTGTACGATGAAAAAGTTCGCGAACCCGTCGAAGCTTTCCGCCGAACAGTAGGCGGCCATCGCCAGATACACCTGAGAAGAGTAAAACTCGTAGTTCATTTGATCGTTCAGCTTGTCTAATAACGCTTGGCTCAGCATCGCGCTCACTTCTCCTTCTTATGCCGGTTGGGCAAGCATGGTATTCCTTTACATTATAGCGATAATCGGGAGCCGGATACAAACTTCGCTCGGTCCAGTTCTGCTCCTTCGCGCGAAGTATGTCGGATTGAGTCCCGGCTGCGGCTCTTGGGCTGCATTGAAGTCCTCTCTCTAACGGACACCCCAGCAGCTTAGACGTCGAATTTGCCCATTTTCGCGCTGTAACGGTCACCAGAGCCGCTTAGAGACAAAATATCCGCTACAATTAGCCGCCAGCGCCACATTAGCGGCTCTCATGTCCGTTAGTTAGCTCGCCCCCCTGCTTTTTCCGCTCTAAGCGTCTCCCATGTCCGTTAGCTAGCCCGCCCCCTCTGCTTTTCACCCTCTAAACTGCTCTCATGTCCGTTAGCTGGCCCGCCCCCTCTGCTTTCACCCTCTAAACTGCTCTCATGTCCGTTAGCTAGCCAGTCCCCATCTTTTACCGCTCTTAGCGGCTCCCATGTCCGTTCCCCGCCGCTTCGTCTGCTGCGCCCCTGCAATGCTGTGGCTCCCTGTACCGCTACAACGCTACACCACTGCCGCCGCCGCCCCCGGCTCCCGCTGGCAATTTCCAATACAAAAAAGGTCTTGACGTCCTCCCCATATATTCCTATAATAAAACCTATTAAAGCGGTAGGAATTGTTTATATTGTGGGGGAGCTGAGAAGAAATATGATGAAACGGCACTTTGCTGGTAAATACAAGGTACGGACCCTGGCGATATTCGCCTTGGCCGTCCTGATGATTGTGGCAACGGCGTGCGGAGCGAAACCGGAAGCGGGCGGAGACAACACACAAGGCGGCACGGGCGGCGATGCCAAAAAAGAAACGAAGGCGCTGACGGTCGGCTACTTGAACGTCATGGACGACGCGCAAGCCATGCTTGCTTACGACGCCAAGCTGTATGAGAAGTACGGACTGCAAGTGAAGCTGCAAGCGTTCGAAAGCGGCACCGACCTGATTAAAGCGATGGTGGGCGGCCAAGTCGACGCGGGCGTACTCGGATTCACGAATGCGGTCACTTGGGCTTCGAAGGGCGCCGGTCTGAAAGTCGTCGCAGGTGCGCAGATGGGCTTCCACAGCATTCTCGTCCGCAACGATTCCGGCATCAAGACGGTAGAAGACCTGAAAGGCCGTAAGCTTGCTTCCCAGAAGCAGGGCAGCACCGCCGATATCGTTCTGAACGGCGTAACCCTCGCCCAAGCGAAGCTGACGAATAAAGATTTGCAGATGGTATACGCCGAGCCGGCCCAAGCGATCCAGTCGCTCGCCGGAGGTGCGGTAGACGCGGCGTTCGTATTCGAGCCTTACTCGCGGATGGCGCAACTGACGTCCCCGGTAACCCAAATTTACGAGATCGGCAAAGTATGGCCGTTCCCTTGCATGGTCGTCATCACCACCGACGATCAGTTGAAAAAAGACCGCGACGCGGTCAACCGGATGCTCGACGCCCAGAAAGAAGCGATCGAGATGCTGCAGAAAGATCCGCAAAAAGCGGCCGACTTCATTACGAAGCGATTCATCGAAGGCGATTCGTTCAAAACGGCTAAAGGCGACGTAAAAGCGACTACCGTCATCAAAGAATCGATCGAGTCGCAAACGTTCAACTGGGATATTACGCCGGACCACATCAAAACGATGCAGCAAATCGCCGATCTGATGATCGACCAAAAAGCGCTCGACAAGCCGGTGAAGGTCGAAGACATTCTCGATCTGTCCTGGCAGCAGCAGCTCAAAAAATAAGCTTGATCCATTTCTTGACGTGAGGAGACCGCCAGGTGAATTCGACAACCGATAAACCGAAACGGTCCGCGAAAACGACCGCTGTGCGCAAGGTGCTGCCCTATCTAGCTGCGATAGGCAGCCTTCTTGCCTTATGGCAAGTTTCTTCGTGGATCCTGAACAAACCATTTCTGCTGCCTGGGGTGCCCGAAGTATTCGGGCGGCTGCTCCGCAGCTTCTCGAACACCGACTTTATGAGCGGTGTGGCCGACAGTATGATTCGTCTCGGCGTCGCCTTTCCGACCGCTTGTCTTCTCGGGGCGGTCCTCGGTCTGCTGGCCGGCGTCTCCCACAGCTTCGCCGTTTATTTGCGCGGAATTATTTCGATTTTGCAAGCCATACCGCCGATCACGTGGGTACCGTTCTTCGCGATCCTGCTAGGTTACGGCAACGCTACGATCATTACCGTCATCATTATCGCCAGCTTCTTCCCGATGGCGCTCTCCATGTTGAATGCAACCGAAGGCATCAACAAGACGCATCTGGAACTGGCCCGCGTGCTCGGAGCTTCAAGAGGACAGTTGATCACGAAAGTGTTTACTCCCGAGTCGTTCCCCGCATTCATTACAGGCGCTCAAGTGGCCTTCGGCAACGCCTGGCGCTCGCTGATCGCCGCGGAAATGGTCGGCGGAGCGATGTCCGGTCTCGGCTATTACTCCAGGTGGCGCGGCGAGGTCGCCGATATGAGCGGCGTCCTGATGAGTATCGTAGCGATCGGCACCATCGCAGCCGTGCTGGACCATCTCGTGCTGGAAAAGCTGAAGCGCAGACTGCTCCGCTACCGCTACATGACGGGAGGCGATAACTGATGCAGACGATCCAGATCGATCGGGTCAGCAAAAAGTTCGGGCAGCTCGAAGTGTTGTCCGACATCAATTTTACGATTGAAAAAGGCGAGTTCGCAGCAATCGTCGGTCCATCCGGCTGCGGCAAAAGCACTGTCCTGCGGATGATCGCAGGGCTGGAGACTGCCTCGGAAGGCCAAGTGCTGGCAAACGGCCAGCGCATTCAGAAGCCGGACCCGCAGCGCGTTCTGATCTTCCAGGAACACGCCCTGTATCCGTGGAGAACGGTCGAGGACAATGTCGGCTTCGGCCTCGAGCTGGCCAAGGTGCCGGCTAAGGAGCGCCGCATTCGCGTCAACGAAGTGCTCGAAAAGGTCGGCTTAAGCGGGTTCCAGTCGTATTATCCGTCCCAGCTGTCCGGCGGCATGAAGCAGCGGGTATCGATCGCCCGCGCCCTCGTGCTGAACCCGGAGGTGCTGCTGCTCGACGAGCCGTACGGCGCACTGGACGCGATCACCCGGCTCACGATGCAGAACGAGTTGATCAAGCTGTGGAGAGGTTCGGGGATGACCGTGCTGCTGATTACGCACGACATCGACGAAGCGGTTTACTTGGCCGATACAATCTACGTCATGAGTCCCCGTCCGGGACGCATTACGGAGAAATTCCAAACCGCGATGCTGCGTCCCCGCGACCGCAACAGCTCGGAGTTCGTCAAGCTGCGCCACCAGATTATGGACAGCCTGGACATCGGTACGTACAGCATCTAACCAACTTGCGTCCGGCATGAAGAAAGCGACTGCTCCGCGATGAACGCGCGGCCGAAAAAGCAGCCTTTCGTTCGGCAACTCATGCAGGACAGCCATCACAAACAAAGCTCAGCCCAGACCGTCCGCACGGACGCCAAGGCTGAGCTTTTTGCTATTGACCCGAAAGCGGCATCGGCTTCTTCAACCACCCGACCGCCGCGCCGCATCCCATGATAACCTCCTTTGCCGTCTAATGGTACCTGTACTGCTTCGGAGTCATCCCCATCCTCTTCTTGAATATGTAGCAAAAGTAGTTGAAATTCGGCCATCCCGACTTCTCGCCGATCTCCTGCACGGAGCGGGTCGTCGTCTTCAGCAGGATGCATGCCTGCTTCATTCTGCGCTCGGTCAGCCATTCGATAATCGTCTTGCCCGTTACTTTGCGGAACAGCTGGGAGACGTGGTTCGGGGACAAATGAACCGCCTGCGCCAGGACGTCGAGCTCGAACTCCTTATCGTAATTTTCTTCGATCCATTTCATCACTCCGGACACCACCGGAGCCGCCGCATATGCCGGCTGTTTCGCTCCGCCGTCGCTTTTCCATAACGGATACAAGTAATGAAGGATCGAGACAAGAATAAGCGCCCTGCCCTCCAGCCGGTTAGGGGAAGGATGCAGCTCGAGCCGGTCGCTGCTCTCGGTCAGAAACTTCCCGAACTGCTCGTACTGCGGCATTTGCTGAACCTGTACGACCGAAGGGTCGCTGCACAAACGGTCATGAAATTGATACAGGTGAGGAAACGCTTTCAAATACTCGGAGATATATCCCGTTTCGTATTTTAGCAACGAGCGCACGTAGGGCTGGGTGGAGCTGATCTGCATCTGCAAATAGTGAGGCTGATACGGTTTAATAAACAACAACGTTCCGGGCTGAACATCGTATGCGCCGTGCTCGAAAATCAGCTTCCCTTCCCCGTTATGGATGAAAATGATCTCGATCCCCGGATGGAAGTGGAACAGCTGCTTGAAATTGTGCGAGACGTCCTTCCCAACTTCAAGCACAATCGGATTGCGTGCCAGATAAGAACAATGTTCGAAAATCAACATAATTCCTCCATAGGAACACAAAAGAGATTTATTGACATTTTATCATAATAGATCGCAACTTTCCTCCATTTGATTATGATACTTTTGGAGTGCGCAGCTGCATGAATCTGATCCCGTTCCTGAGGGACGAAGCGGACGGTATGCAGCGCTCACGAAAATCGATATAAAAGCACTTAACCAACAGGGAGGTTGTTAACGTGATGACACAAAGAGGCTCGAATGCAAACTCAAATACGGATACCGTCCTAGCCCCACTCCTAATTGAAAGCGCAATCAAAAGCAAACACACGCCGATGCTCCACCGTATACGGCAAAAAGCAAAGCTGCCCTTTCTGCTCGTCCTCATCAGCTCCGTCGCAGCCGCCTGCTCGGGAGGCAGCACCGGAACCGGCGCCGGTCAAAACCCGGGAACCGACGGCTCCAAACCGGCGGTCAAAAATCAGGACCCGATCGAGCTCGTCTTTTACTCCACCTCGGGCGACTTCGACAACGAAGGCTTTATGAACATGTTCGGCAAAAAAATCAAAGAGAAGTTCCCTCATATTACGCCGAAGTTTATCCCCCGTACAGCGGGAGTGACGATCCCGAATATGGTGACCGCCGGGGAAACGCTCGATATTTTGTACTTCTCCAGCGGACAGACGAACGAACTGCTCGATGTGCAGCTGCAATACGACATCTCCGATCTGATCAAGCAGAACAAATACGATCTCGGCCGGCTCGAGCCGACTACGGTTGATATTCAGAGACTGATCGCGGGCGGCGGCATCTATGGCCTGCCGGTATTCAACAATACGATCACGATGTTCTACAACAAAGATTTGTTTGACAAGTTCGGAGTCGCCTACCCGAAGGACGGAATGACGTGGGATGCCGTCTACGATCTGTCCAAGCAGATGGCGCGTACCGACGGCGATACGAAATATCAGGGATTCACCTTGTCGATGTCGCACAATATGCTCGTCAACCAATTCTCCATTCCGTATACGGATAAGCAAAACAAGGTGAACTTTACTTCCGACGAGTTTAGGAAGCTGTTCGACATGTGGACGCGGTTTTATCATCTTCCCGGCAACGAAGTTACCAAACAGACGGTCAGCTACGGCGTACAAGTCGACAAGTTCGATAAGGAGAAGTCGACTGCCATCTACCTCGGGCTGGCGGCGCTCGGACCGGCCCGCTTCAAGGACAATTTCAACTGGGACGTCGCCTCGTTCCCCGAGTGGAAAGAAAAGCCGGGCATCGGGCCGCAGCCGTATCCGAGCTACTTCTACGTCACGAATACGAGCAAACATAAGGAGCAGGCGTTCGACGTCATCGCCTGGCTGACCTCGGACGAATTCCAGCGCCACCTCGCCCGCAACGGTCTGTTCCCGACCTTGACCAACCGGGACGTGATGAAGGATTTCGGCCAGGACGTTCCGTATTTGAAAACGAAAAACTTCAACAGCTTTATGCCCAAAACGTTCGCCTCTCCGGCGATGCCGTCCAAATTCGTCTCGATCGGCGCCAAACATTTGACGACAGCCTTTAATAGCGTGTCGCTGAAAGAAAAAGACATCAACACGGCGCTGCGCGAAGCCGAAGAAGCGGCTAACAAAGAAATTCAGACCAAGCTGTCCGGAAGCAAGTAACCGGCTGACCGGAGCTTCCTATTCTTTAGCAGATACGGAGGTTGATGATCTTGAGCAGTCACGATACGACCGACAACGAGCGGGAAACCGGTAAAGACCGGCTATCCAGGCGCAAAATGCTTGCCATTCTGGGGACGACCGGCGCGGCGATCGCCGCCGGTTCCACCGCGGTGTGGGCCACTTCTCATCAGGCAGGGAGCGGGAATATGCAGGTGACCTTACTCGAGCTTAGCAGCGTGCCGGATCTCGAAGAAAATCAGATCGTCAGGACGACGGGGTATTACACCGCAGGTGACGGCGGCGGCGCCGAATACATCATCCGGACCGCCCAGCTGCCTGAGGACGGCGGAAGCGTGATCAATCTGGCGAACGGCCTTCAGGCGCATCTGCTGCCGGTACCCAGCGTCAACTATGCCCTGTTCGGGGCCAAGGGAGACGGCGTCGGCGACGATGGCGTCCCGATCAAGAAGGCTCATGCTTATGCGAACAGCGCCAAGCTTCCGGTCATCCAGCTATCGGGCGAATTCTGGATCAAAGAAACGAACCTGATCCCGATCCAAACGAACGTCCAATGGGGACAGACGATTTTCCATATCGACGAGAGCTATAACGTTCGGGACAAACAGCGGTTCCTCATTTCGAGCGCCAAGCTGCAGCAGACGATCTCACTCGGCGCCGCGGAGAAAGCTGCGCTGCTCTCCAAGCTGAAACCGGGCACGACGATCATCTCCGAGCTGGCGGCCTACAAAAACTGTCTCGTCATCGTCGCCGACAGCAACGACCGGATCGGCATCCGCGCCGGATATGCGGGCAATACGGGCTGGGCCAAGGAAGAGCTGTTCGTTGTGGAGGAGCACGGGCGCATCATCGGCGATATTGCCTGGACGTTCCAGAACTATACGAGCCTGACCGCCTACCCCTGTGATGACAGCTATCTCGTCGTCGAGGGAGGAACCTTCTACTTGTCGGGCAATAATCCGGGGCAAAACCAGGGATATTGGAACAACGGCTTCTCCATCCGGCGCAGCCGGACGATCATCCGCAACCAGTGGGTCGGGCTAGAGCCGGGACAGACCGACGTCTCCCTCGACCCGCGCAACGGCTTCTACACATTCACCAACTCCTACGACGTTACCTTGGAGAACGTACGGCTCCTTCCGTGGGAAAAAGACCGGCCCGGCACAACCCAGGACGTCCCGCAGGGCACTTACGGCATCGGCGGCAGCCGGGTGTTGAATGCAACTTTCCGGAACGTGACCGCTGAAGGCAGCACGATCCATTGGGGCGTCTTCGGCACGAACCTGTTCAAAAATTTTCGTGTGGAAAATTGCCGGCTGAACCGGATCGACGTCCATTTCCACTGCTGGAACTTGTACGTGCGGGATTCGGAGATCGGCTTCCACGGCTTTACGCTAACCGGCGGCGGAGATTTGTTCGTTGAGAATACGAAGCGGTTCGGCAACGACTTCCTGTCGTTCCGCCAGGATTACGGGGCCAAGTGGGACGGCCACATCCGGCTCACGAACTGCCGTCTGGTCGTCACGAATCCGAACAGCGAGGCGAGGGCGCTGAACTTCTCCCCCTCCGACTTCGATTACAAATATCCGATCGGCTACGGACAATCGATCCGGGTTCATAATTTCGTATTCGACTTCGTCGCGAATCCGGCGGGGACGGGCGTATGCCGTGTGATGAAGACGGCGGCGTTCTCCGCTACGAGCCAAGGCCACCGGCTGTTTTTCCCTCAGTTGATCGAATTTGTCGGCGTTACGGTCACGGGGCGGGAAAAAGGAGTCCGGATTATGGAGATTCCGAATCCGTTCGGCTACGATGTGCGCAAGCCAGGAGGATACGACGATCAGCAGGTGCGAACGAACTGCTACATGCGGTTCGAGAACATTCAGTGCGAGAAAACGCCGGCTCAGGCGTCCCAGTCGGTATCTCACGTCAATTTCATGCTGGGCGGGCTCAGCACCGCTCCGTATGCCGACGATCGGGCGTTGTATCCGAAAATTGAAATGGTCAATTGCGGCGATCTGTTCGTGCATTTTAAAGGCGCTTCCGCCGACGTCCGCATTACGGGCTGCAGAGTGAATAGTATCGACGCTTACGAAGGCGGACCGATGCGGGGACGAATCGTCTTCGATTCCTGCGACATCCAGGCCGACGTGATCGAAGACAACAAAAGCTTCTTTTATCTCTCGACCCAGCATGGGGTGACGTTTCTGAACTGCACGATTCATCCGCCGATCGTCGACGGTACGCCGAGACCGGACCTGCTCGCCCGTTACGAATTTATCGACGTGAATAACAAGCTGCAGCATTCGCATCTGAATACAAGATTATCCAAATCGTTACACGATTATTTCGCGACTGCAGGCATATCGATATTGCCGGAATATATCGACATGCTCAAGAGCCACCACGAGAAAGACAGCATATGGATGGCCCTACGCAAAGGCTCTACAGCGGACCGGCCGGCGCCGTCGAAGTTTCAATCCGAGATCGGATTCGTCTACTATGATACCGACCTGGGCCGGATGATCGTCTGGAACGGCACAGCATGGTCATTGCCCGCCGCTGAAACGGGAAGCTGTCACTTCTACGGCGCGGTTAACGCGCAGACTCCGGCTGGAGGAACTGTATTGAAACGCGCCGAGGGACATCCTACCCAGGAGGCACTGATGCCGCGGGCGGGCAGGCTGACGGCATGCATCTCGCATATCGCCGCCGGAAGCGATACAGCCGTTACTTTCGATATATGGAAAAACGGCCAGCTGTGGATCGGCGGGCTGGCGGCTACCGGGAATGCCGGTGAAACGCACCCGTTACCTTTTCCTCCCGCCGCGGACCCATCCTTCTCCGCCAACGACCGGCTCGGCATACGGGTCCATAAGCCGTCTTCAGCGGAGTACAACGGGACAATCGACCTTCTTGCGTCGTATTCGGATAACTTGTAACGAACCGGATATATGCACCTCAGACCATGCAAGACTCGCTGAACCTTCATTAAGCTTAACCGACTGCTTCGTACAGAAGCGCCGGTTAAGCTCTTTTGGTGATTCGGGAGTTCCTCCTCGAACGCGACCGATTCGTTTATATAACGTATGAAGTAACAACGGGGAAGGAATACTCTGACCGTACATGAACCGAAAGCGAGGCAACACCATGTCTATGATCTCATATGAGGATTCGATCCGCGTGCGGCTCGCCGATTGGGAGCGGGGACTCCTGAAGCAGCCGGGTCTGCTGGAGCGAACGTCCAAGTCGATTCAGACGAAAATCAACGATAAAATTCCTGCCAAAATACATGCCGCCCTGACGACCGCAGTAAAAGGCATTTTCCGCACCGTCCTGTTCACGCTCGATTATGTGCCCAAAAGCTTGCCGCAAACGGGACTGACCTTGCAGCAGCGGGACGAGAAGGCGGTTGAAGTCGTCAATATGTACAAAAAGATCGCCGCTGCCGAAGGAGCGGGAACCGGAGCGGGCGGATTCGCCCTCGGGCTCGTCGATTTCCCTGCGCTGATCGCGATTAAGATGAAATGTCTGTTCGAGCTCGCTCATCTGTACGGCTACTCGACCCGCGACTATAGGGAGCGGCTGTTCCTGCTGTACGTGTTCCAGCTCGCCTTCTCGGGACGCGATCACAAGGTGCGGGTGTACCGGATCGTGCGCAACTGGGATGAAGTGGTGCTGCAATATCCGGAAGGCGAGCATGCGCTGCAAACCGTCGATTGGGAAAAGCTGCAGCAGGAATACCGGGACGCCATCGACTTCAGGAAGATGCTCCAGCTTGTGCCAGGCATCGGCGCCATCGTAGGAGCGTGGGCCAACTACGGCTTGCTCGAAGAGCTGGGACAAACGGCGATCAACAGTTTCCGGCTCAGACTGTTGCACGGCGGCTAAAGGCAGGCCCGCCCAGCTTGCCCTCCTCTTTCCAGGCTTCCCTCTGCGGGAGGCCTTGTACAATTTCAGAGCTTATCCCATGGGATGAAGGAGTTGCAGCGGCCAACTCCACTATCAAGCTACCTTAGCTGTGAATTTGTACTAGGCCTTTTCCCCTCTATTCAGCCCCCCCGATTTCCGCTATGCTGGGTAATGATCGGGGAGTGTTGGCTTTAAACTCCAACAAACAGATACTAGCGCAAGCAGAGAGGAATGCGGCCATCTTGGCAAAATTGTATTTCCGGTACGGTGCCATGAACAGCGGCAAATCGATTGAGGTGCTGCGCACCGCCCACAACTACGAGGAACAAGGCAAACAAGCGTTGCTGTTCACCCCGGCGATCGACGACCGGTACGGCACGGGCGTCATCACTTCCCGGATCGGCATCCGGAAGGAAGCGGTCGTAATTACATCCAAGCTGGATATGTACAAACTGGCCGAGCGGGAGAAGCCCGACTGCATCCTGGTCGACGAAGCCCAATTTCTGAACGAGTCCCAGGTGAAGGCGCTGTGCGACATCGTGGACGAGCTAAACATTCCGGTTATCGCCTACGGGCTGCGGGCCGACTTCCAGGGCAAATTGTTCGAGGGCAGCTATCATCTGATGGCGCTTGCGGACAAGATCGAGGAAGTGAAGACAGTATGCTGGCATTGCCAGCGCAAAGCTACGATGAATATGCGCTGCAAAGACGGCGTTCCGGTCTTTGAGGGCGAGCAGATTATGATCGGCGGCAATGAAAGTTACGTGCCGGTATGCCGCAAATGTTACAGCGAGAAGCGCAAGCAGGCGGCGAAGCAAAAGACCGCATCGAGACAAGGTTAACCAGATTAACGATAATTAGAGAAATAGGTAATGGAATGAAACATTTCCCACCCCGAATCCGTATGAAACGGTACATTCGGATAACGGAGGGATTGCACTTATGAAACAGACGACGGAACGGATACCGTCATCCCGCTCTACGCAAGCTCTGGTCAGCTTGTTTCTGGCCGCCTCCTTGTCGGCCGCAGCGGCTGGTTGCGCCTCCAGAACGCCAGCCCCGCCGTCGCAGTCGTATACATCCTATACTACTGGCGGCCCCTCCGGCTCGAACATGCCGGCAACGGCTCCGACAGCACCGCCTGATGGCCGCGCGGAGGACTACTGCACAGACCAGGACAACGACGGTGAATGCGACGACGGAGGCGGCGCGATCAACGGCTCCTCCTCGTCGGTTTATTATCATAACGGCGTAGCCTACTATCCGCGATCCTCGGGGGTGTCCACGGGGACGAGGAAGGCGGAGCCGGGAACCGCCTCCGGCAGCCAGACCCCGGCGGCGACTCCGGCTCCAAAGCCTACCGCTCCTGATCAGACTGCGCCTACGACGAGTCCGAAGACCGGCACCTTCACAACACCGGGCGGCGGCAGTACTAGCGGCACAACTGGCAGCACAACCAGCAGCAGTACTAGAAGTACAACTAGCAGCACCACCACCTCGACTACCACGGTTAACGGCAGCAGCTCCGGAAGCGGGATTTCATCCGGAAGCAGCAGTTCTTCCACCAGCAGCTCTTCCTTCAGCAGCTCCGGCAGCAGCTCTTCCTACAGCGGAATCGGCAGCTCCAGTTCGAGCTCATCGAGTTGACACGCAGGTATTACAAAACGCCCCGTCCCTCCCTTATATCGGGAAAGACGGGGCGCTCTTTTCGTTTATGCCATTAAAATGAAATTTTCTGCTCGATGAACGATCTCAGCTCCGCGATTGGCATACGCGTCTGCTCCATCGTGTCGCGGTCGCGGACCGTCACTTGGCCATCCTGCTCGGATTCGAAGTCGTACGTGATGCAGAACGGCGTACCGATCTCGTCGTGACGGCGGTACCGTTTGCCGATCGAGCCGGCTTCGTCGTAGTCGACCATGAAATGCTTCGCCAGGTCGGAGAACACCGTCTGGGCGCCTTCCGACAGCTTCTTCGACAGCGGGAATACCGCCGCCTTGAACGGAGCGAGAGCCGGGTGGAAATGAAGCACCGTACGGCTGTCGTCGCCCTCGAGCTTCTGCTCCTCGTAAGCGTCGATCAGGAAAGCCAGTGTCACCCGGTCCGCGCCGAGCGAAGGCTCGATGCAATACGGAACATACCGTTCGTTCGTCTCCTGGTCGATGTAATGGAAGTCTTCTCCGGAGTGCTCCATATGCTGCTTCAGGTCGTAATCGGTACGATCGGCGATGCCCCACAGTTCCCCCCAGCCGAACGGGAACCGGAACTCGATGTCCGTCGTCGCGTTGCTGTAGTGGGACAACTCGTCATCCGAATGATCGCGCAGACGGATATGGTCTTCCTTCAGGCCGAGCGTCTTCAGCCATTCGAAGCAGAACGAACGCCAGTATTCGAACCATTTCAGATCCTCGCCCGGCTTGCAGAAAAATTCAAGCTCCATCTGCTCGAATTCGCGCGTACGGAACGTGAAGTTGCCCGGCGTAATTTCGTTGCGGAAGCTTTTGCCGATCTGGCCGATACCGAACGGCATCTTTTTGCGCATTGTGCGCTGTACGTTTTTGAAATTGACGAAAATGCCCTGTGCCGTCTCCGGACGCAAATAAATTTGGTTCGAGCTAGATTCGGTCACGCCCTGGAACGTCTTGAACATCAGATTGAACTGGCGGATGTCGGTATAATCGCGGCTGCCGCAGTCCGGACAAGCGATCTGGTGCTCCACGATCAGCGCGCCCATCTGGTCGAACGACAAACCGTCGACGACCATCTCGATGCCTTTCTCGGACAGCGCGTTCTCGATGAGCTTATCCGCGCGATGGCGGGCTTTACACTGCTTGCAGTCGATCATCGGGTCGTTGAAGTTGCCGACGTGGCCGGATGCGACCCAAGCTTGCGGGTTCATCAAAATCGCCGCATCGAGCCCTACGTTGTACGGCGACTCCTGGATAAACTTTTTCCACCATGCGCGCTTGATGTTGTTTTTCAGCTCGACGCCCAGCGGACCGTAGTCCCACGTGTTGGCGAGTCCGCCGTACACCTCGGAGCCCGGGAACACAAAGCCCCGGTGTTTGGCCAGCGCTACGATTTGATCCATGTTTACACTCATCTTCAATACTCTCCTCCGCTTGTCGGTTTGCCATGAACGGAGCCGGACAATAGAAAAAGCCCTCTCCCATGGCATAGATGCTATGCCTAGGGACGAGAGCTTGTTACGAGCACCCGCGGTTCCACCCTAGTTGACGCGTACGGATGACGCGCCCCCTTTGAACGTATGCAGCTCCGGATTGCCTTTTCCCTGCTTCTTTCCCCGGGCTTTCACCGTCCCCGGGTCGCTTGTGCGAAAGTGGCGTCAGGTACTATTGATCCTTCATGGCCGCAATTATGCTTTGCTCAACATTGTACCCAACTTTGCCGAAAAAAGCAACGGCCGCAAGAGCCTCGGCCCGGCCCGAACTTCGGGCCCCTAACGGGCAAAATCTGTGGTTGACCCCCGTCATGCGAAGCCGGGCACCCGGCGCAAATCCGCTAGTTCATCGGTGAAATGAAGTTTTCCGTGTAGTAGACATGCATCTTGCCGCCGAAGTACACGCCGACTCCAAGCCGCTCCAGGTCGCCGAGCAAGCTTTTCCGGTGTCCCGTAGTCGAATTGAGCCAACCCGCGTGCGCGGTAATGGCGTTCGGCTGACCGGCCGCGATATTCTCGGCGGCGCTCTCGTAATTCACCGCATCTGCATCCAACCGCGCTCCGAGATTTTGCCCAGACGGGGACTTGTGATCGAAATATTGATTCACCGCCATATCCTCGCTATGCTTGCGGGCCGTGCCGGCCACCTGGTCGTCCCACTTGTACGGCTTCAGGCCGCGCTTCACCCGCGCCGCATTGGCCAGATCGAACGCCTCCAGCTCGTATGCGGTCCGGAGCTGCTCGCTCGGCGTTCCGTAGTAGTCTTTCTTTGCTTCCTCGGTCTCCTTCGCGATCACCTGGATCGCCTCAATGGCGCTCCCCTCGTGCGTATCATAGTAGAACGTGACGTAGCTGCCGTCGATTTCGTACACCCCCTCCTCGACCCCCGGCGAATTGATCAAATACCGCGTAAATCCTTTCGTGATCGAATCGAGAGGTTTGCCGAACGTCTTCACCACATCGCGCGAAGCCGCTCCCGGCTGCACGGCCTCCTTCGAAGTCGTCCACCGGGACGAATTCGTGTATAAGCCGACTACTTTTCCGTCCATTATGCCGATCTGCGCATAGTTCGCATAATCCGCATTGTAAATGTACCATTCGAATCCGTATTCGCTCTCATCCCGGCGATCCGGTGCGCCCAGCTTCGCCTGAACCGACGACACCGAATCCCCGAGCGCTACCCCCCGAACTGCAAACGACTGTACCGGAGCGGGCAGCCCGCTTATATACTGCGCTTTGCTTTTCAAGTTGCGAATAAATTGCACCGACTCCGCCCTAGTCAGCGTATCGCCGGCACCGAATCCTTCCACTGTACCGGAGGTTTTGCCCTGCGCCAGCCCGTTGTCGAGCAAATAGCCGATCGCCCCCGCTTCCCCCAGGTCCTGCCCTTGTGAAGCGGCCAGCAGACGAGCGGCAAGCCCCCGCTTATAAGGCGTATTCGCGCGCGCCTCATCGACAGGCCAATGCATCTCGCCGGCGTAGGCGTAATACTTGGCGTACCATGGCGCATTCGGCTGATCGGCAATCGCCGAGTTCCCGACATATGCGCGAAGCAGCATCGTGACGAACTCCGCTTCGCTGACGAGCTTGTCCGGCTGAAACGTACCGTCAGCGAACCCGTCGACGACTCCCTGGTTCACTGCCCACTCGATCGAAGCCTTCCCCCAGTGCGTGGTGACGTCGGAGAAGACGGAAGCTTCTGCGGCTGACACCTGAAGGAGCAGCCCCGTTCCTTTTGCCCCGTCGGCACTTGGCCATTCGGAGGAGCCGGCGCCTACTAGCAGTGCGGACGCCACCAGGGCGGATACGCCCCATCGAACCATTTTCCTATTTAACCGTACAAGGCTTTCATTCATAAATAGTTCCTCCTTCAATACAAGCTCTGCGAATGCTTGCGACTCCCAATCTGCGTTCGTTTACCCCTCTTTCTTGCTTTCCCCGTTTCTTTGCGGCACTCTAGCAAAAACATAAGCATTCTTCATTATAATATTCGAAAGAATTGCAGAATAGAGTCTTTTTACGCAATACGCCGCCGATTGCTCTCGTTTTTAGCCGAATGGCGCACAGAGAAAAACCCGGCCGGGCTCTAAAGAGCCGCAGCCGGGGCAACGTTCCGAACGTACCGCACTCGCGTAAGCGGGCGGTTGCCGTTCGGCCATCCTTTATTTGTTCTTATCCTCCTGGATGACTTTCTTCACCGCTTCCTCCGCTTCCCGAAGCGCCGTGTTGATATCTTTGCCTTCGTACAAAATGCCGCGCAGCGCATTAACGCCGAGCTGGGTCGTGGCGGTAGAATAATATTTGCTTTGCGGGGAAGGCGCCGCCATGTTTTTGAGCGGAATGGCCGAGATGTTTTTCCCTTTGTACAGCGCCGTATCCTGGGCGAACACCTGCTGGATGCTCTGGCTGTTCAGAGCGGGAATAAACGTGGCCGCCTTCGCCTTTTCGGTCAGGAATTCCTCGGACGTCAAGTAGTCCATCACCTGGTACGCCTCATCCGGGTATTTGCTTCCAATGTTCAGATACACGAACGTCGGGTAAGGCTGCGCCCCCTTGCCGTTAAGCGGCGGATACGAGACGATGTCCCAGTTCAGCGGAGCGAGATCCTTCTCGACGTGCAGACCGCTGATCGGAGTCCACATCGCCGATACTTGTTCCTGGAAAAACATTTTGACGAGACTGTCCATCTTCGTCTTATCCGGATTAAAACCCGGGATTTGATAAAACCGCGCGATGTTGTTCATCAGGCTTTTCACATCGTCGTTCGCCAGCTTCACTTCCAGCGTCTTCGGATCGACGAGACTGAGCGACTGCTGGTTGCGCAGGAAGTAATGGGTCGGGGACAAGGTCAGCCCGTAATACTGCTTGCCGCCTTCGTTGCGTGTCAGCTTGACGGACATCTCGTACAGCTCATCCCAGGTGACTCCTTCTTTCGGATACGGGACGCCAAACTTGTCGAACAGATCTTTATTGTAATAAATGACGGCCGCCTGATTGTCGAACGGGAGTGCGAACAGCTTGCCGTCGCTCATCTGCCGGATCATCTCCAGCGTCTTCGGCTCGAAGCGGGACAGATCGGTTTTATACTTTTTGGCGAGCGGCTCGATATCGACCTGCATGTTGTTCAAAAAAACGCTCGTATACGACAAGCCGACCGAACCGAATACGACGTCGATTTGCTCTCCACCGGTCAGCAGCTTGGCGAGATTGCCGCTGGTCGAAGGGATGAAGTCCGGCGTAATATGAGGGAATTTCGCTTTAATATATTTGCCGAACTTCTCCTCCCAGTATCCTTCCGCGTTGAAGTTGCCGCCGGCATTGTAAAAAACAAGCCTTACCGGATCTTTCGGCTTCTGCGGTTCCGCCGCGGCCCCGTCCGCCGGCTGCGGCTGGCTTCCGCCTGAACCCGAGCCGGAGCAGGCGGATACGAGCACCAATACCGCTGCCGCTGCAATCATAACCGATCTTCTGAGCATGAGAAGCACCCCTTACGATCTGGAATCGTTATCAGATACGAGCATGAACGAATGGTCTAAGGCCGGATGACGGACAAGATGGCGGCCGCCCGGGCTGCGGCAGCTATGGCTTGCTGTGCAATGGGCCGGTTTATCGGTGTATTACATGTATATGAGAGTTAGCGGACGATTTTGCCACCACTCGGCCGGAAGTTATTTTCAGCACCGGTTTAGAGATCGCAGCTGAGCTCTTCCGAATAGCCGCAAAGCCGGATTACACCGTTTGCGCCTTGCTTACTTGGCTTGCTTTTTCTCCTTTTCTTCCGCCAGCTTCGCTTTGAGCGTCTCGTCGAGCTTGCGGAGCACGGTGTTCAGATCGTCCTTGCCGGTGGCAAAGTCGACGAACGAAGCGATAATGAACGATTGCTGATTGCCGAGCGGTATGTCGATCAGGCCCTGCTTCCGCTTCACCGTCGGATCGGTCGGCGGGTAGTAGGACACCGCCTTCATGTTTTTGCTTTTGTAGATCGGATGCTCCTTGCCAAGCGCGTCCTGAATCTGCTTGTTCGCCAGCGTAGTCGGAATGCCCTGCAGCGCATCCTTCATCTGAATCTCGTCGGAAAGCATCTCCATCACGACCTCGAACGCTTCATCCTTATGCTTGCCCGTGTTGGTAATCGCCCAGTAGGCAGGCCCGCGCTGGCTGACCCGCTGGGGAGCCCCATTCATCGTCGGGAGCGATACGATATCCCAGTTGATTTCATTCGGGATTTTCAAGTAGACGCTGTGCAGGTTGGCCGCCATTGCCGACAGCCCGGTTCCGAAAGCCGCCGATTCGTCCGCCGCGCTTTTCAGCGCGTTGCCCGGTATATCGTAAAACCGTTTCAGGTTCATAAATACCGACTGCCATTTCTCCGGCGCGTGCAGCTGATCCTTCTCCGGATCGAGAATCGGCATCGAGAACGGATTGTCGCGCAGCATGCCGGTCAGATTTGCGGTGAACCCGCGGTACGTCGTGCCGCCCTCCGTGCGCGTCAGCTTTTTGGCGAGCTCGTATACCTCGTCCCAGGTCATGCCGTCGCGCGGGTAGTCGACACCGAATTTGTCGAACAAATCTTTATTGTAATACAGCACGTTCGGGAAAAACGGCGGAACCGGCAGGCCGTACAGCTTCCCGTCGCGCGTATAATCTTCGATCTCGCGGATAAACACTTGATTGAACCGGTTTAAATCGTATTTATGCTTCTGAATGTATGGCTTGAGATCGACCCCTAATTGTAAATCCAAATAACCGGAATATAAGGTCGGGATGTCGGTGCGGATCAGATCGGGAATCTCCCCCCGGCTGACCAAATCTGTAATATTGTTTCCTGCCGAGCTCGTAGTGAAATTAAACGTAATATGCGGAAATTTCTTTTTTAACGCTTCGCCGAACCGGGTGTTCAGCTCTTCCACGCTTACGCCGGGAGCGAAAATCGTCATCGTATACGGATCTTTCGGGACGGGTTTGGCGTCCTCCTTCTTCTCTCCGTCTCCCGGAGCAGGCGTACTGCCTGGGCTCGACCCTCCTCCGCAAGCAGCCAGCGAAACGGCTAACATCGAGCACACGAATAATGAAAGCGCTTTATTTGTTCGATACATGAACAGCTCTCCCTTCTATCGCATAATTGGCATTTTCATCAGGCGCGTAATTCCCTTGCGCTCTATTAACCTGCCGGCATCGATACGAAAGCACCGGATCGTTCCGTCAGGTCTTCGGTTACAGATAACGTGATTTGAATATCGCAGCGGGATCGTGGTGGTGGATAGACGGATAAGAGAAGAATGTCGGCCGCAGCCGTCTTGGATGAGCGTCTAGAAGCGTCTTTGCTCGGAGCGGTTGTCTGAGAAGTACTTGGGTTGTGCGGTACGGCGTGCGGACTGGCCGCTGTTTCTGGTCACGGTCCCGTTCGATCGCCTGTTGTCCGGATCGGCCCCGGGTGCGGGATAAGTTGCAGCGTCGTTCTTGAAAAGGTCTGGAGCAGATCGGGTGTCCGTGTGTAACCTTGCCCCCTTCTTGCAAGTTCGTATGACCTTAGTTGCCGGCTGGATCTTTTGTCGATGGACTTCCTTCGCAACATGATTTGCACGGCCCTTTACATCGCGACCACCCCTTTCCCCTTGGGGAAATTTCGTATTACTACGAGAGATAATCACACAATAAAAGTACAGGTATTTTATAGGTTTGAATTCGCTTTCATGGGGTATTATAAGGGGCCCTTCGAAAATAGTCACGCCAAATTCGTAGTGAATATAGGCCAAAAATTGTAACCGATTTCAGTCGTAAATAAAAGCAAGCCGCCGGGGTGTCTCCTTCCCTGTAATCCGAAGAAAAGGGTCCCCTGCTCTTCCGCCGATCCCCCGATCTCCTCGCCTAATCAGGCCCTTGGCTCCGATGCCGTTTCCTGTACTTCGCAGGGAGTTCCGCGGTAACCGGGAGCCGTGCCCTTTACGCAAAAAGAGCCGCTCTAGAGCGGCCTTGGCGTTCGATCCCTGCTTCTGCCCGTCTCCATCTGCCTTACACGTTACTCTGCCTTCTGCGTCCCTTCCAAGGAACCGCCCTGCCGCTATCCTTTCACCGCCCCGACAAACTGGCCGTGTATGAAGTACTTTTGGACGAACGGATAAATGACGATAATCGGCAGCACCGTCACCATCAGCGCCGCCATCTTCAAATTTTCGGGATGAATGATTTGCTGGCCGATCGGATTCAACACTTCGTCTTCCAGCCGGGCGTTGTTCAATATTTCCCGCAGCTGGAACTGAAGCGTCCACATCGATTTTTCCTTAATGTAGAGCAGCACGCCGAACCACTGGTTCCAATAGCCCACCGCGCTGAAAATGACAAAAGCCATCGTCATCGGAAGTACGAGCGGAAGCACGATACGGAACAGCAGCCGGAACTCCCCGGCCCCGTCGATCTCGGCCGATTCGATCAATTCCTTGGGCAGCTGGTCGATCATATTTTTGTACACGATAATATAAAACGGGCTGACAAGCCCGGGCAGGATGAGGGCCCAGTACGTATTGCCGAGGCCGAGGTTCATGACGTTCAGATACGTCGGGATCAGTCCGCCGCTGAAAAACATCGTAATCAGGATAAAGGTGAACGCCGCGCTTCTGCCGACAAACAGCTTATGGGACAGCGCATACGCCGCGCATAGAGAGACGACGACGGACAGAAGCGTATTGATCACCGTCAGAGCGGCCGTATTGACGAACGAGCGGAGAAACGTATAGTTGAAGGCGATCTTCTGGTACGAATCGAGCTGGAAATCGATCGGCCACAGCCCGACTTTCCCTGACAGCACGCCCTGGTAGCTGCTGAGCGAGATGGCCAGCGCATTGATGAACGGTGCCAGGATGGAGATGCAGAAGACGACGAAAAATGTATAGTTGAAGCATTGAAATACGATTCGGGACGGCGACGAATAACGGTGCACCCGGATCTCCTCCTCCTTCTGACCTTGTACTAATACATGCCCAGACCGGTTAACCGTTTGGACAGCCGATTCGACCCGATGAGCAGCAGGAAGCCGAGAACGCTCTGCATCAGCCCGATCGCCGTCGTTAAGCTGTACTGGGACTGCTCCAGCCCCATCCGGTATACGTAGGTGCTGATTACGTCGGACACGTCGTAGACGAGCGGGTTCTGCATCAGGAAGATCCGGTCGAAGTCGATGCTGAATAAATGAGCCAGCCGCAGCAGGAACAGCAGCGTAATCATCGGCACCAGATGCGGAAGCGTAATATGCAGCACTTGCCGCCATCGGCTCGCCCCGTCGATCCACGCCGCCTCGTACAAGCTGCTGTCGATGCCGGCAATAACGGCGAAGTACAGAATCGCCGACCAGCCGACGCCCTTCCATATATCGGCGAAGACGAGAATGCCGCGGAAGATGCCCGGCTCGGTCATGAAGAAGATCGGGTCGACGCCGAACAGCCCGATAAACCGGTTGAACAGACCCGTTTCCGGCGACAGGAACGAATAAAATACGCCGGAGACGACGATCCACGATAAGAAATGCGGCAAATACGATACGGTCTGCATGACCCGCTTGAACGTTTTCTGGTACAGCTCATTGGCCAGTAACGCAAAAATGATCGGGCTCGTAAATCCGAATAATAAATCGTAGAAGTTCAAGATCAGCGTATTCTGAAACACGGACCAGAACTTGTCGTCTGTCAGAAAGTAAACAAAATGCTCGAAGCCGACCCAGTCGCTGCGAAAAATTCCTTTGTAGATCGAGTAATCTTTAAACGCGATAATGATTCCGTACATCGGGATATAGTTGAACAAAAACAGCAGCACGGCAGTCGGAGCGAACAACAGATACAGTGACAGGAGCGTTTGGACACGCACCCGTTTCCGCTTCGGCTTGTTCGTCCCGGGAGCCGTTTCAAGAGCAGCAGTGGAGTCGTTCATCGAATCGGCACCTCCTTAGGAGAATCACAGATAGATGGAGCCGTCCGCTCCCGAAGACCGATCTTGCTCCGGGAACGGACGGGGACGAGGGTACAGGCCGCAGGCCGTTTTCAGGCTGCTTGTTACCAGTCGACCATCGTGTAGCCGAGCTTGCGCAGACTCTCTTTGTTCGCGTCGATATACTTTTGCAGCGGTTCGTACTTCAGTGTCCGGTACTTCTTCTCCCAATCCTGAACTTCCTTGACGAACTGATCCATCGTGATGCGCCCCATAATCGCCTCGGACGTAAATTTGTTGACCGCCTGCCACATCTCCGAGTTTTTCTTGACGACTTCGTCCGGCTCGGCATAACCGGGGATGGCCGCAAGCCCGATCTTCTGCGCATCGTTCTGCAGCACGTTCATGCTGCTGCGCACCTGGTTGAACAGCGGAGTGCCGATTTGCAGCTCATACAGCGCGTTTTGCGCATCCTGACCATCGGTGAAGCCGAAGATAAACGCCAGATGCTTCGACCAGGTGCGTTCCTTTGCTCCGAGCTTCTCGGCGATCGGGACGCGTTTCCCGTCTTTCATCGTATACGTCTCGCCTTCCTTGCCCCAGAAAATTTCCTCCTTCAGCTGCTCGGAAGCGAATGCTTCGATGACGTCCCAGGCGCGGTCCTTGTTTTTGGACGAAGCCGGAATGTACAACCCGTGCGTGCTGATCGGCAGACCGAGTCCCGGAGTGGCATATTTTTTGTCGGCGAGAACGGAAGGGTATTTCGTCAGCGGCGGAGCGAATACGAATTTATACTTTTTCTGGACGTCGGTGCCGGTCGTCATGTTCGCAGCGAGCCCAGGCAAGATTTGATCCGCCGTGTTCCATTGGAACAACACGTTGTTGTTGAGCCATTTGGTCGACCATTTGGTCGTGTCGGTCGTCGCAAACTCTTTGTCGAACAGTCCTTCCGCATATAGTGAGCGCATCAACTCCACGGCCGCCTTATACTCGGGCAGCACGACGTTCGGGATCACTTTGCCGCCCTGAATCCGGGAGCCGTACGGATTCGCCCCGTACAGCTGGAAAAAGACGGCCCCGCCGTAAGCGAACATCGTGTCGCCGATCACCCGGTTCGACATCGGGATTGCGTCCGGCTCCGCTTTTTTAATTTTGCGCAGCAGCTCCACCCAATCCTCGACCGTTTCCGGCCACTTGCCGCCGTTGTATTTCTCGACCAGATCGTATCGGGCGAAGATGCCGGCCCCTTGCGGCCCTTTGTCGTAGGCCATCGGAATGCGCCAGTATTTGCCGCTGATCGGGTCCTTGGCGAGCTCCATCATTTGCGGCGTAATGTACTTCTGCACGATCGGGGACTTGTCGTAATACGGCTTCAAATCGATGAACGCGCCGTCGCGCGCCGCCTTGTAAGTCGGATCGGGATAGTTCGTATGAAGAAGATCCGGCAATTTGCCCGACGAGAGGAGCAGATTAAACTTCGTCTGGTAATCTTTGTACGGCGGGACCTCGACCTTCAGATCGACATTGGCGATCTGCTCGACAATATTGAGGAACGGATTGTTGCTCGGATCGGTCGTATCGAGCGGAAAATGCTCCAGCCCGGAGTTGTTGTAAAACATCGACAGCTCGATCCGTTCCTTCGCCTTCGGATCTCCGCCGGGAGCGGGCGTATCGTCCCCCGCCGTGCCTTTGCCGCCGGAGCAGGCGGAGGCGATCGTACCGGCCAGCAGGACGGCGGAGATCGCAGCCGGCCACTTTCTGCTTAGTTGGCTTTTGTTCATGGATCAGAACCCCTTCCCTAATCAAATGATCGTAATGACATTGTCTTGGGCGGGTGCACGTTCTCTCTAGTCTCGCTTTGGTTGGTCCGGAAGGACGCTGGGGCCGTGTCCTGGGCTGACCGTACAGCGTTGTCTTCGCGGAAACCGGAGACGTGCAGCCGATTGGCGTTGTCCTTATGAAGCGGCTGACTTTATGAAGCGCTTTCATTACAGGTGAAACGGTAAACTTATAAAGTGCTGCTGCCTCTCCGGTCCTCTCCTCCCTCGTTTTGAGCTGTATGATACATGTATATGCCACTATCTTGTCTTTAGTTATGGTAAATCTTTCAAGCTTATACGGAAAAAGCATGGATCTGCTAGGAGGCTGTCGATTCATTATGGACAACCAGTGGAAAGGGTTCTACACATTGAATCGACAGGCTCTGCTAGGTTCGTTATTCCGCATGTGCTGCGTGTTACGCTTCTCATGAAATAACCAAAATTGGGCATAGTAAAGTTGCCAGAGGCGAATGGAATTTCGCGGCAATTACGCACCGCAAGGAGGAACTTTCCCTAATGAGCGAACATGATCGCATGGAGCCGATGTCCGGCGAACCCGTCGAGGTCGAAGGCGTCTACTCGAACGAATGGGGCCGCGAGCAATTTATGGAGCGGGGCGACGTCTTCCCGGCCGACCCGATGCTCGGCACGACGAGCTGGAAGCTCGTCCGTTATGAGGTCGACAGCCTCACCGGCGAAACCGAGCACCACCACCTCCACCTGGCCGACAAAAATGCCCAAACCGGCCAAAACTCCCCCCGCAAGCATGTGGACCGCGGGGATAAGTGAGGAAAGCTTCATACTGCCGCGCTGTCATCTGACAGCAGCCGGTCGTAAACAAAAAACAACAAGCTCCCTCCGAGTAGGCAGGGATTTTGTTGTTTTTTGTAAAATTCGCGATGCTTGCGGTCTTCTGGATTGATTGCAGATTGCGAGAGTTCCAGATTCGGACAGCAGCAGGAGAGGCTGCATACCTGCCACATCTATTTCCTGCATTTAAGTTACGGAGAACGGATTACTGGAGACCGGACCACATAAGAAAACAGGCCGCCCTCTGATTGGAGGTGCGACCTGTTTTCTGGTGGCCCGATTGAATTCCTGTGACATGTAAAACTTCAAAGTTGCTCGTAACTATCACCCATACCGGCTTGCCCTGTCAGCCATCCCATCGGCTGAACCGCCGAGGCCAGGCGGCGTTCTAATGAATATCCCGGTTGTCCACAAGCTCCCGCAAATACTCGTTCTCGCGTTCCCCGCCTGTCGAGTTGTTGTTCTTGATCATGCTGAGACGACCGTTGCGCAGCTCGCCGTGTTCGTTCGCCGACTTCTCCTGATTGTTATCTTGCGGCGACGCGTCGTGCTTGTTGTTGTTGTATTGGTTGGACATGAGAAATGGAGCCTCCTTTGGCAAAATCTCGAAATCTTGCCTTAGGATGCTCCATTCGGCTGGGCATTATGTATCGGCTTGGCCGAGCTCTACTTCGGACGCCAGCGGAGTCCCGCCCGCCCAGTCGTCCTTCAGCAAAAATCCCGCCGCGCCGTATATACGTCCCCCCGCCGCAAGATGATCGTACACGATCCGCTGCAGCGTCGTCTCTCTCGGCAGACGGGGCAGATCGTCCAGCTTCGTACCGAAGCCGAACACCCGCTCCAGCGTCTGATCCTCGTCCGACTTGATCGGCGTCACATAATAATCCGACTGGAACCGGACGATATTCGAGTCCTCCGGCAGCAGTTGCTTGAACACCGGTCCGAGCAGCCACGAGCTGCAGACGAACCCTTTGTACGGCACTTCCGGAAAATGCCGCGCCGCAAACGTGACCGCCTGCCCGTAGGAATCCCGGCACAGCTCGTGCGACATTTTGCCGCCTTCGGGGATGTGCACGTCAAGCACCGTATCGCCCGGCTCCAGCACCAGCTCCCACTCCGCATCCGCCAAACGGACCGGAGTCCGGAGCGCCGCGCCGTCCTTCGAGATCAGGTGTCCGGTATGGATGTTCCCGTCATACGTATAGACGGACGTCCAGCCATGCACCGGATCGGATATGCCGTTCGTTCCGTCCACTTGCCCGTCAGCCCGGTACCGGACGCCGGAGTCACTTAAGGCGGCGATTCGTCCGGTCTGCCGGTGGCGGAACGCTTTTACCGGCTTCTGGTACGTGGTGAAAATAAATTGCAGACGGCCGAGCCGGAACAGCATGCCCGTCCAATGCTTGATCAGCCATTTCGTCTGGCCGAGTCCCCATTCTCCCTGGTACCGCTTGTGATGCCGCATCCAGACAGCCATATCCTGGAGCGTGTCGACGAGCACATTCTCCGGTATGCCCTTCGATTCGTAGCAGGAGATCATCTGCGGCAGCGCTCCCAGGTACACAACCGCGGCCAGCATCCCGGAGTCCGGGCCGGAAGCGTGCAGCCGCTCGTTCACCTCTCCGTGCGGAAGCCTCTCTACGAACAGCTCCCGGTGAAATTGCCGGGCCTTGTCCGCCAAGGCCGCGTCTTCGCGTATACGGGCGGCGCCTTGACGAACCGCCTCCGCGATCTCATCCGGCAATCCGATCGCCGCGCACGTCCGCTCCACATAGACCGGGTGCAACAAATCGCAGTTGCCGTCCTCCCCGGCCACATCCCCCAAAAAGCTTCCCAACATCCCGCTCCCCCGCTTTCCGAACCGGCAACGGTTCCCGTTAGATTGGCAGCAGCGGTACCCGGTCAAGCTGCTCTAGACGCCGGACCATCTCGTACCACGCCTCCGGCTTTTTATCCTGAATCGCGTAATACGTCTGCAAAAACCGGGCGACCAGCGCGGCCGGCAGTTCGTTCAAGCTCTCGTCATAGGCCAGGAAACACAGATCGAGTCCGGTTACGGCCTCCCCGTTGAGCTCCCAGGACGGATGAACATAAGGGAAGTCGAGCCGGCGGTAGCCGAGATGGGACAACACTTCACGCCGTACGAACGGGTCCATCGGCTTGATGCCGCCGAAGGCGTGCTCCTCGACGAGATACGGATTATAGATCTCGGCGAACATGCCGCTCAGATTGCCGCCGCTGCTTTGTACCCATTCGAACAAATCTTTCTGCCGCTCTTGAGCGAGGAACCGGCCTACGCCGAGCCCTTCCCGTCCTATAATCGTGAAGTCGGTCATCGCCACGCCCATATCGGGATAATAGCGGTATTCCGTAGCTCCGACAACCTGATTTTCGTGAACCGCCACCACGACGCGCAACCCTTCATCCAGCAAAGGCTCGGCCCACAGATCGAACGCGAGCACCTCCTCGGCCGGGAAGATCCGCCCCATTAATTCGTGCATTTGCCGGAAATAGTCGTCATTGATGCTTCGGATACGGATAAATTCCATGTCTGTAGTCCACCTTTCTTCTTAGCCGCTGATACGGTTCATTCTACCAAAAAAACGGTCAAGGATAAACGCCTACCGCGTCTTTGACGCTGGCGTTCATCAGGGTTCAGAGCCATTTTCACGATATACTTCTGATCCATTAAAGAAAAACCGCCTACATGGCGGCTTTCCGGCTCCCGTATTCGCGCAGCAAGCTTTCGAACCGGTCTGCGGGCACCGGCGGGCTAAAATAGTACCCTTGCAGCATATCGCACTGCTCGCGCCGCAAGTAATCGAACTGCTCCTGCGTCTCCACGCCTTCGGCGACAACCTTCAGCTGCAGGTGGCGGGCGATGGCGATAATCGCCGATACGATCGCCGTGTCGTTGTCGTCATTTGCATTGGCAATATCCCGGACGAACGACTGGTCGATCTTGATCTTGTCGATCGGAAACCGTTTCAAGTAGCTTAGCGAACTGTAGCCGGTTCCAAAATCGTCGATGCCGATCCCGATGCCCAGCTTCTTAAGGCCTTGCAGCGCCTGAATCGTCCGGGTCACGTCCATCGCCATGCTTTCAGTAATCTCAAGCTCCAAATAATTCGGCTCCAGCCCGCATTCCGACAAAACCGCTCCGACCGTCTCCGGCAAATGCTGCTCCTCGAACTGCCGGTTCGACAGGTTGACGGATACCGTGATCGGCGCATACCCCGCCGCTTGCCAAGCTTTCGCCTGCATGCAGGCGGAGCGCAGCACCCATTCCCCGATCGGCTTGATCAGCCCGGTTTCCTCCGCTACCGGAATAAACACGCTTGGGGGCACATAACCTTGCACGGGATGCTTCCACCGGACCAGTGCCTCCGCGCCGACCAGCGCCCCGCTCTTCAGTTCGACCTGCGGCTGGTAATGCACGTCCAGTTCGCCCCGCTCGATCGCCTTGCGGAGACCGGATTCGATCTCCAGCTTCCGGTTGGCCGCCGCTTCCATCGCCGCATCATACGCATAGGCCCGATTGCCGCCGCGCCGTTTGGCGCTGTCCAGAGCGGTCTGGGCTTTTTGCAGCAGCGACTCGCCATCGGTTCCGTCTTTCGGATACAACGCATAGCCGATGCTGGCGGACAAATGAAACTCCAGGCCGCCGATGACGACGGGCGTATCCGGTTGGTTCATCTTCGACGCAATTGTCGCCGCTTCACCTTCCGTGCGGAGCACCGCCATATAGGCGAACTCGTCGCCGCCCATTCGGGCCGGGATAAAGTCGCACCCGTCCGTAACGCCGCGCAGCCGATCCCCGAACGATTGAAGCAGTTGGTCCCCGACCTTGTGGCCGGCCGTCTGCGAGAACGATTTGAACCGGTCCAGATTGAGGCAAAATAAAGCGACTGACTCTTGCGCCGACCTTCCCGAGTGCAGGCACGCTTCCAGCGCGTCCATAAAGCTTCTGCGGTTCGGCAATCCGGTCAGCTCGTCATAATAGGCCAGATGATGCATCCGGCGCTCCGTCCGTTTGCTCTCCGTAATGTCTCTCGCCAGGCAATAGGCTCCCGTAACCCGCCCCTGCGCCGAGAGCGGCACCATATGGACCAGCAGATCAACCGCCCGGCCGTCCTCTCTCCTGTAGGCAACCTCGTAGCCTTGGGAAACGCCTTCCAGCGTCCGGTTAAAATGGTACATGGTCTGCTCCGCGTTAACACCGGATATTTCGGTAAGATGACGGCCGATAAAGCGGGAAGACGGAAGGCCGGTCAGATTCTCGACGGCGGGATTTACGCTGATCAGCACGCCGCTGCGGTCCATGGAGAACACGGCGTCCGAATTGTAGTCGAACAGCGACCGGAAATGATGCTCGCTCTCGGCAAGCTGCTCCGCTGCAGTGGCCAAACGTTTGTCGAACACGGCGGCAATGAGGACGAAGCCGAGTACGAACAACGTGACCAGCGCGATGCCGTAAGCAAGGTACAGTACACTCATGCCGCTGTCAGCGGCCGTATGGACTGCGGGCGATTCGGCATGAAACCGGGCGGCAAGCATGCCGGTATAATGCATCCCGACGATCCCGGCACCCATGATGAAACCGCCGCCCCATTTGCCGTATACATAATACCGGCTTCGGGGAATGCGGAAATACAGCGACAACGACAGCGCTCCAACCGACGAGGTGATCGCGATCGCCACCGACAGCCACCATAACGCGGCGTCGTAGGTTAGGACGATCTCGTGCAGTTGCATGGCGGACATGCCGATGTAGTGCATCGACGAGACGCCGGCGCCCATCAGCAGTCCTCCGGCCAGCAGGCCGGGCAGCGGCATTTCCTTGCGGCTGACGATATAGAGAGCGATCCCCGAGGCCAATACGGCCAACAGGTAAGAAGCGAAGACGACACCGTAGTCATAGCGGACAGGAACGGGGAGATGAAATGCGAGCATCCCTATAAAATGCATCGACCAGATGCCCGAGCCCATAGCGAAAGCGCCGCAGCTTAACCAGAGCCTGCGGGCCGGACCCCGCGCAGCCGTAATGCGGCCGGCCAGATCAAGGGCGGTATAGGAAGCAAGGACAGCCACCAGATAGGATAGCGCCATTAATCCGTGATGGTATTGTCCTCCAAGCTGCTCCATGGCGTACCTCCGTGTATCGATCGTGATGTTAGCTCCATCATAGCACCTTTACCGACATTTTCCATCATATTCTTACTTTTTTCGACAAAATTCTTCGAGAGCAAACCTCCCCCTTCCAGGGGCTCCGATTCACCCTCCGTTCATCCGGATCAGGAGCAGCGTCGTATCGTCGGTAACGGCTCCAAACCGGTTGAATGCGTCCACGATCCGCTTCAGCGCCAGCTCCGGGTCTCCCCCTTCGCCGGCTTCACTTAGCAGTTGCTCGAACCGGTCCAGCCCGAACCGTTCGCCGCCGCCGTTCTCCAGATCCAGCACGCCGTCGGTGTACATGACGAACAAATCCCCGGGCTCCATCACGACTTTGCCGCTCCACGGACGCAGCACCTCATCGATGCCGAGAGGCAGAGAGTGGGTATCGAGCGCTTCCGCCGATCCGCCGCGCACGATGTAGGGAGCGACATGGCCGGCCGAGACGTAGGTGACCGATGACGATTCCCGGTCCACGAGCGCCAGCCCGAGCGTCACCATCGCCATCTCCTCCGGCTCGCGCAGCAGCATCCGGTTCATATGCTCCACAATTTCCGTAAGCGAATGGCCGTAATAAGCTTCGGACCGCAGCAGGCCGATCATCTTGGACATGACCAGCGCGGCGGCGAGCCCTTTGCCCGTGACGTCTCCGACGGCAAATAACGCGCGGCGCCCGTCGAGCGGGATCAGATCGTAAAAATCGCCGCCCACCTCCTTGGCCGATTCGGTCATTACGGCCGCCTCGATTCCGGGCGGCAGCCGCCACTGGGCGCGCAGCATGCCGGCCTGAACTTGACGCGCTTCGCGAAGCTCGGCGTCCTTTTCCTCATAATACGTGCCCAGCTTCTCCAGACGCTGCCGCTTCTCGATCTCGCGCGGCTCGAAATCGCTCACCCAATGAATGAGCAGCACGCTGATCAGCAAAATAAACAGCGCCGTCAAATAAACGACGATATAGTTGCCGTTCGAATACGGAACGACCAGCGCATTCAATTCGGTCCCGAGCCGAATCGACAAGATGTAGAAACCAAGGCCGATCCCTGTGACGAGAAACCGGCGGTCCGGCGACGATACGGCAGCCAGTGCATACAGCACGAAGACGTCCAGCACGGCAAACCCGATCTGGATCAGCGTATTGCCGGCAACGGCAGCCGGAAAAGAGGTGGAGAAGGCGAATGTGGTATACGCCAGCCCCAGCAGCACGACGCCAAGCGCCATGGCGAGCCGGAAGCCCCGCCTGTCGATGATCCAGCCGGCCAGCGGGATCGCCAGCACGTAAGGGATCGTCTGGTAATAAATCGTATGACTCCCGAACTCCTGCATAAACGGTTCGACGACCTGGTACATGATGCCCCCAAGCAGGAAAATGACAAAAATAAAAACGATGACCGGAACCGGATTCACTCCGGAATGCCCCGGTTGCTGCCGGCTGTCCCTGTCCGCGTCCCAGCCTGCATGCTCCCCCGTCAATTCCTGGCGTATTCGCAGCAAAATATAAACCGCAACGAGCGGAAGCGCCGATACGATGGCAATCCCTGCTTGTGGCGGGATGCGATCGGAAATAATAGGGAAGAAATACCGGACAAAGCTGACGAGCATGCCGTTAACGCCGAGAGCGAGTCCGATCTGCGCAAAAGGCACGCAGCGGGTGAGCATATACAGCCAGCTGAGCGACGGCAGCGAAGCGAACAACCCCATCGCGCCAAAGACAGCAGGCCACGCGGAGCCGTCCAGCACGAGCAGCGAGAGGCTAAGGGCCGCACATAAAATCAGACAGCCGCTCGTAAGAGCTGGCAGCAGCCGTCCGATCGTTCGCCGCCGCCTATGCAGGAGCACCCCCCAGCCGGCGAAGGACAGGGCGTATCCGCTCAGAAAGACGGTGGCCGCTTCAGCCGGGTCCACGCCCGCCGAAGCCGCACTCGGGCCAAGAATCGATCCGAACAACGGAATCGATAACGTCCAGCCTTGCAGCGCTGTCATGAACAAGATTACCGGAACAAACCGTTTGATCAGACCCTTGTTCAATGCCTTTTCCCCCACATGTATGTCATGAATGTCATTCAGACGAATTCGCGTCCGGAGCGGCCAATCGGCTGCAATAGCTGCACCCGTGCGCCTGTCCGTTTGCTCCTCTGTGATCCGAGTCGAATTTTGCCAATGACATACTAGTTCGACAGAACTACTTCATTCCCTTCCGCCCGTATCGGGCTTAACGGGAAATGATTTCCCGGCTCCCGGGGAGATCGGTTGTATCCGAAATCTCCCGTTGACGCCCTGCCGGGAATCTTCTACAGTTACTATCATGGTTGTGACCCGGCTTTCGGGTCTGTCAGGAAGGGAGCACGTTTCGTATGCCCGAGTTTAAAATACCTTTACGCCAATACGCCGGATTACTGCGCCATTACTTGCGTTCGCAGCGGCGATCGATTATTGCGCTGAGCGCCCTGCTCATCGCCGGGCTGATTATGCAGCTCGTCAATCCGCAATTCATCCGTTACTTCATCGATTCTGCGCAAGGCGCGGAGTCCAACCGGGCTTTATGGATCGCCGCCGGCCTGTTCATCGGAGTGTCGCTGCTGCAGCAGATCGTCACGGTCTGCGCGACCTATATCAGCGAAAATATCGGCTGGATCGCGACCAACAAGCTTCGGGGCGATGTTGCCGAGCATTGTCTGGGCCTGGACATGTCGTTTCACAAGTCGCATACGACCGGTGCGATCATCGAACGCGTCGACGGCGATATCAATACGCTGGCCAACTTTTTCTCCAACTTCGTCATTACGCTGGTGAGCAATCTGCTGCTGGTCGTCGGCATTCTCATCCTGCTGTACCGCGAAGGCTGGCTGGTCGGAATCGGCATGACCTTTTTTGTCGTCGCCGCCATTTATTCGATCCAATATATTCGTAAGTTCGCCGTCCCCCACTGGGGCAAGCTCCGTCAGATCAGCGCCGACTTCTTCGGTTTTCTCGGCGAGCATCTCGAAGGCACCGAGGATACCCGGGCTAACGGGGCCAGCGGCTTCGTCATGCACAAGTTCCATACGCTGCTGCGCACCTGGCTGCCGATCCGGGTCCGCGCCTTCCTCGGCTGGGCGGCGATGTGGATTACGACGCTGGTCGTGTTTACGATCGGCAATGCGATCGCTTTTGCGCTGAGCGCCTATTTGTGGCATAAAGGAGCGATCTCGATCGGCACCGTTTATATGATCTTTTATTACACCGAGCTGATGGCCAAGCCGATCGAGAAAATTCGCACGCAGATGGAGGATTTGCAAAAAGCGGACGCCAGTATCGTCCGAATCCGCCAGTTGCTCGATACGCAGCCGGCAGTTCGTGACGGAATCGGAACGCCGATTCCGGGCGGGCCTCTTGCCGTTACGTTCGACGACGTCACCTTTTCGTATGAGAGCGGCAAAGCTACGCTGGACGGCATCGATTTCCATCTCGAGAAAGGCCAGGTGCTCGGCCTGCTGGGGCGGACCGGCAGCGGCAAGACGACGCTGGCGAGGCTGATGCTCCGGTTTTACGATATTCAGCAAGGGGAAATCCGGCTGGGCGGCGTCCCGATCCGGGATACGCGGCTTCGGGAACTGCGCGGACGGATCGGCATGGTGACGCAAAACATCGAAATTTTCCAGGGCACGGTCCGCGATAATTTGACGTTCTACGACACGTCCATACCCGATGAACGAATGATTCGCGTGCTGAACGAACTCGGCCTTAACAGCTGGCTGAGCTCCCTTCCGCAAGGGCTAGATTCGACGCTCGAATCAGGCGGCGGCGGACTGTCCGCAGGCGAGGCGCAGCTGCTTGCTTTTGCCCGCGTCTTTCTCACCGATCCCGGTCTTGTCATTCTGGACGAAGCGTCATCCCGTCTCGATCCCGCCACCGAGCAGCTTCTGGAGGCGGCCGTGACGAAGCTGCTCCGCGAGAGGACCTGCATCATCATCGCGCACCGGCTGGCAACCGTGCAGCGCGCAGACCGGATCTTGATTCTCGATAACGGCCGGATTTCCGAGTTCGGGGACCGCGAGGCGCTGGCGGCCGATCCAAACTCCCGATTTAGCCGGATGCTCGCGGCCGGAATGGAGGAGATGCTCGTATGACGACCTTTCAACTGTTATGGCGGCTGATCTGTTACCGGCCGCGCTGGTATATCGCCAACGCCTTGATGTGGACGCTGATCTATCTGACCCCGATTTTGCCGGGCCTGGTCACGAAAGCCTTTTTCGATACGCTGTCCGGCTCCGCGCCCGCGCAGCTCGGTTTGTGGACGCTGATCATCCTGCTGCTCGGCACGGCTCTGGTCCGCTCCGGCTTTATCATCGGCGGGTTTATTACAGACGTTAATTTCCGGATGCGCGTCGGCGGGTTGCTGCGCCGGAACATGCTGCATCATATCTTAAAGGAGCCGGGGGCCAAGGCGATTCCGATCTCCCCTGGCGAAGCGATCAGCAATTTCCGCGACGATGTGGAGCAGACGGAGGAAGCGATCAGCTGGTCGGTGGACGCGTTCGGCATGACGGTGTTCGCCATCGTATCGTTTGCGATTCTGATGGGAATCGACGCCCGTCTGACGCTGCTCGTCTTCGTTCCGCTCGTATTGGTCGTGACGGCGGCGCAGTTGTCGACGACGATGCTGCAGAAATACCGGGCGGCCAGCCGGGAAGCGACCGGACAGGTAACCGAAGCGATCAGCGAGATGTTCGGCGCCGTTCAGGCGATTCAGGTCGCGGGCGCGGAGAGCCGGGTCATCGGACGGTTCAAATCGCTGAACGACCAGCGCCGGAGCGCGATGCTGAAGGACAAGCTGCTCAATCAGACGCTCGATTCGGTATTCTCCAACACGGTGAATTTCGGAACAGGGCTCATCCTGTTGCTCGGCGCCCAATCGATGCGGAGCGGCAGCTTCACGGTCGGCGACTTCGCTTTGTTCGTGTATTACTTGACGTTCGTGACCCAGTTCATCCAGAACTTCGGCAAGTTCATCACCTACTTCAAGCAGACGGAAGTGTCCAAGAAGCGGATGGAAAGCCTGCTGCAGAACGCGCCGCCGACGCGGCTCGTCGAGCCGCATCCGCTGTATCTCCGCGGCCCGCTTGAGGAACCGGCTATTCCCGCCAAGACGGAGGCGGACCGGCTGGATCGGCTGGATGTAAACAATCTGACGTATCGTTATCCGGAGACAGGCCGGGGGATTGAAGCGATCGATTTGAGTCTGCCCCGCCATTCGTTCACCGTTATTACCGGGCGGATCGGCTCCGGCAAGACGACGCTGGTGCGCGCCCTGCTCGGCCTGCTGCCGAAGGACGAGGGCGACATCCGCTGGAACGGCCGTCCGGTCGACGACCCGGGCAGCTTCTTCGTGCCGCCGCGCAGTGCGTACACGTCTCAGGTGCCGCGTCTGTACAGCGACACGCTGAAGCGTAACATTCTGCTCGGCGCCGCCGACGATCCGGCCAAGCTGGATGCGGCGATCCGCGCCGCGGTGCTGGAGCCGGATTTGGCGGGGCTTCCCGCCGGGCTGGAGACGGTCATCGGCCCGCGCGGAGTGAAGCTGTCCGGCGGCCAGGCGCAGCGGACCGCCGCGGCGCGCATGTTCGTGCGCGAGGCCGAGCTGCTCGTCTTCGACGACCTGTCGAGCGCGCTCGACGTCGAGACGGAACGACGGCTGTGGGAGCGACTGTTCGAGCGCCGCGAAGCGACCTGCCTCGTCGTCTCGCACCGCAAATCGGCGCTCGCTTACGCCGACCGCATCCTCGTGCTGAAGGACGGGCGGCTCGAAGCGGAGGGCACGCTTGAGGAGCTGCTCGCCGGCAGCGAGGAGATGCGCAGGCTGTGGAACATGGAGCTGGAGTAGAGAGCGGGCTTGAAAGCAAGTTGGTTTGGGGTACGGATGGGGTCTAGACTAGGTGTCGGTTGGAGTAAGCGTCGGTTGGAGTAGGTGCCATACGCTTACATGTACTAGCGGAAGTCTCACTTCCTATATCGCAATAGAACAGCGTAATAAGACGGGTTACCGGAAGTATCGTTTCCGCTATACCCGCTAAAAAGGCTGTGATCCCCCTTTTTCGCGAGAATAGAGGAAGTTTTTCTTCCGGTATGACCGCTTATACGGGAATATTCGTACATTAGAGGAAGTAAACTTTCCGCTACATTTTCAGATATTACGTGGTTCGGCTGTTACGCAGTTCGGCGGTTTGGCGGTTTATCGGTTTGGCGGTTTGCCGTTTGGCCGTTTGGCGGTTTGCCGTTTGGCCGTTTGGCGGTTTGCCGTTTGGCCGTTTGGCGGTTTGGCGGTTCCGCCGTTCCGCAATTTTGCTGTTCGGCAGGCTGCTGTCCCGACACATCATGTGCCGTTCCCCAGAAAGAAAGGTGGTCTCTCACCCGTTCTTAGATGTCTATGTGCGTTGAAAGGTTGAAGAGCTACCACCCAATTAAAACCGATTCTTCCACCCTGATCAGAGGAGGAAGGAATCGGTTTTAATTAGTAAAGAATACCTTTACACTCCGCCGGCCTGGCGGCAAACTAACGTACCATTGTCGCCGCACCAGCATACTAGTCACTACTTCCCCCACCATGCGAAGCTTCCGGCATGCGGTGACCGGTGCCGCATGGCGGTGGTTTACCACATGACGGCACTATCCGCGCTAGCCGGGCTACTCCGGCGCGTCAGCCTACACCCGCTCGAACGCCAGCGACTCGTAATGCGAACTCCGTTCGAACGAGCCGGCGCTGCTTGCATAAAAGCCATCGTCCAGCCGGAATACGCCGTTGTTTGCAGCTACCCAAGGCGCGTCCGGAACCGGGTGGTAGCCCCGCATCACGGACCAGTTCGCGTAGTTTTGCGGACCGTTGGACTCGATCAGTCCGACCCGCAGGCCGGGTATCGGCGCGAGCCGGGCCGCTACGTTTTTGTTCCAGTCGACCATCCACGGATTCACCGTCGGGTCTGCGCAGAAGCATGGCACGCCGCGTTCATAGGCCGTCTTGGCCACTTGCAGCGCTACGCTGATCGTTTTGGCGATCGGCTTGAGCGTAATCGCCCCGTACCCCAGTTCGATCCGCTCCCGTGCATCCTTGGTCCTTGGCATGGTGGACGCTTTCGTCCGCCGCTACGCGAACGGGGATCGCTTCCACCGATACTTTGTTTTCCTCCGGAAACGGCTCCTCGAGCAAAATCGTCCGCTCCAGCGCTCCGATCTTGTCGGCATGATCAAGCAAGCTGCATCACACGCTCCGCTGTATCATAACGGCCGTTGGCGTCGAGGTATTAAACGACCCGGCCGCTGTCCGTGTACGGCCGCCCTTAAACTCCTTCTCTATCTTCTCCATACAAAAAAACCGCCGGAATCCAGCTCCGACGGTTCCTCTCTACTGCCGGCGCTTCCTGACACGCGCCATCCGTACTTATCTCACTCGGCGATACGGGCCGGACGAATACCGATTGTCCTGCTGCGTCAGCGCGCTCAAGATCAGAACGATCGCCGAGATGATGTGCATGATCATGCCGACAATTGGAATAAAGCCGACGATGCTCGTCACAATCCCGACGACGCTGCCCAGCCTGCCCGCATTTTCTTTATGACAAATCAGCAGGGTGACCAGGTGCAAAGCCAGCATGACCCATAACGCCGTGTATCCGCTGAATATAACGAACGCGCCTCCCAGAACCGGGATGCCGAGGAATGCTTCCATGCCGCCCGTAACGAACTTCATCAATCGCGATAAGCTCATTGTGATACTCTCCTCCCGAATGCGGGCGCTGCAGCCCCCTCTTGATTATGTACTCAGTATAGCACCCGGGAGAAGCATCCCACATCGGACCAAAGACAAAACCTCTTCCCCGTCCAAGGTCGGGTTTCCCGCTCGTCCATCTGACCGGAATCGCCGCAACGTTGCACGTTATACCCGATCCTTCAGCTCCAGACGGAATACGACGCGCCTGCCTCCCCGCCCGTCGTAATCGTCGCAAACGGGGAGTCCTTCCGCTATACCGTCCTGAGCGTCCATCCGGAATCCGAGTCTGGTGTGAAACGCGATCGAGCCCGACTTCGTCGGAGCGGTCACGCAGACGACTGCGCTTCGTCCCAGATCCCGGACCGTTTCGATAAACTCGTCGTACAAAGCGCGCGCAATCCCCATCCCCCGGCAATCCGGGTCCACCATCACGAGACGGATGTAAGCCTCGTCCGGCAAGCTCTGCGACAAAAAGCCGAGCACAAAACCTACGATTCGTCCCTCCTTGACGGCAACGAAGCACGTCTGGCGGAAATGCCGGAAAAACCATTTCGTCAAACAATCGCTTTCTACCGGGCCTCCCCACCATGCCTCCGCCACCGAACGAATCGGAGCGCAGTCATCGGGCTCGATCTCGCGGATCGCATACAGCAGCCTGCTTTCTGGATACCGTTCCATTCCCGTCCCTCCCTTGTTCCTTCCGTTCATTCACCGCTTTGGGCCGGATACCGGTTACGGTTCAACTGCTCTTTCAGGCGGCAGCTCGTCTCCAGATCGATCCCGTACACATTGGCGATCGCCGCAACGTAGTACAGGACGTCATATAGCTCTTCATCGATCGTCCCTTTAATTTCCCCCGTTTCCCGATACAGCTTGTCCTTGCGGACAGCTTCGGCCAGCTCGCCGATTTCCTCGAACAGCTTCAGCATGTACTGGTGCTTCAGTTCGGGGCGGTAATCCTTCTCTTTAATGTAAGCTTGCAGCTGGTTTAGCGTTAACGTTTGCCGTTCCTGTTGGCCGCCATTCCCCATATTCCGCTCCTCCCGGCTCGTCCGACCGAACGTCTATTGATCCCATGGCAGGATTGTCAGATCCGGCCACTTCGCTTTCCACTTGGCCGCTTTGCGTTCGTAGATGTCTTGGGTAATCTGCGTTTTGTTCGCTCTCACGATCATGCCGAACAGGTCGTTTAAACCGTACGGAGCGTATACCGACGGCTTCCCCGGTCCGTCCAGGCGGATTCCGACGCAGGTCGCCGTCGTCGGCCAGCTGTTGATCGCTTCTTCCAGTGTCCGGTACGGGCGGATCGGGTACCCGAAACGCGATTCGTACCAGAGGTGGACGCGGGCCTGGTTTTTCACGTCGATCCGCACCGGGGCGTCGGCAAAAAGCGCCTGCGCCTTGCGTACCGTCCGGTCCTCCGCTTCAAAGCTCAGATCCCTGTCGTCGTAATAAACGAAATCCGCATCCTCGATTCCGTAAAGCGGGTCGTAGCCCGACAAAACGTTCCATACCGTCTGGACGATACAGCCGGCTCCCAGATAATAGCTGTGCTGTCCAAGGGAAGGCGCCGCCTCGAGCATGGCGGATAGCCACCGCTGTCCGGAAACCATCGACCACAGCAGCTCGGTCTGGGCGGTTATATCGCGGTTGTAGCCTGCACATTCGTTCACGCCGGTACCTCCTTTCAGGATGGATAGATGCGCCGGAAATGCTCGACGGTCGGGAACGGATCGTAGAAATGATGCAGCAGCCTTTTCCATTCCTGATACTTCTCGGAGCCGCGGAAGCCGATCGTATGGTCTTCCAGGGTGTCCCAGCGGACGAGCAGCAAATATTTGCGTTCTTCCTCGATGCAGGCATGCAGCTCGTGCGACCGGTACCCCGGCATGGACGAGATAATCGCCGACGCTTCGGCAAAAGCGGCTTCGAACCGCTCCGCCTCTCCCGGCTTAACTTGCAGCATGGCGGATTCCAAAATCATGATCATCTTCCTCTCTGGGCAGGACATTCGGCGAGTAGTCCCTGTTCGCGACATTATAAGCTACATCCCCTTGGAGGGACAACTATTTTGTGGAGTAGGCGGTACCACGATCGTACCCAATAGCCGCTGACGCAAGTGTCGCCTGAACTTATGACGAATTAATGCCGGTGCCGCCTAGTAAGCCGCCGTTTCCGGGATCGGAAGCCTCGGACCCGCTACAGGTAACCTGCCTCCCCTCCTGGTGCAACATACCGATTGCGCGGCCGGATTGCTTTTGTTAATATAAGAACATATGTTCTTATTATAACAGGTGGTGAAGGTGAATGAAACGTCAAATTCGTTACGAGCCGATGCCCGTCAAAACCATGCTTAACGCCGTTAAAGCCCCGTCCATGCCGTTTGAGCAGTCCATCAATCCGTACCGGGGATGCCAGCACGGCTGCGCCTTCTGCTATGCCCGTTCCACGCATTCGTTCCTGGGCGCCGAAGCCGACGATACGTTTCAAAACCGCATCTTCCTGAAAACCAATGCGGCCGAAGCCCTTAAGGAACAGTTGGAGAAGATGGCGCGGTCGCGTAAAGGCATCGGAGGTATAGGTCGGATTGCGATCGGCACGGCAACCGATCCGTATCAGCAGGTCGAGGCGAAAGCGCAATTAACCCGGCAGTGCCTGGAGGTGCTGGCGGATTATCCGGTCCCGGTATCGATCACAACCCGGTCGCCGCTGATTTTACGCGATCTCGACCTGCTTCGGCGCATGCCCGAAGTGTCGGTCAATATCAGCATCGGCACGTTGCGTACGGACATTTGGCGCAATTTCGAGCCCTCCACTCCTTCTCCGGCCAAACGTCTGGACACCGTCCGTCAGCTCGGGCAAGCCGGCATACCGGTCGGCGTATTCGTTGCGCCGATCTTGCCCTTTCTATCGGACGGGGAGGAGGATTTGCACAGCCTCATACAAGCGCTGGCAGAGCATCGTCCCGAGTATGTCATGTCTTCGTTCCTGCGGCTGAGTACCCGGGAAGTGAAGGTGTGGTTTTTCCACACGCTGCGGGAGGTGTATCCGCATCTGACCGAAACGTACGCGGCCTTGTATAATGGCACCTCCTCCGCACCGGAATCGTACCGGCACCCGCTTAGGCATAAGATCCGGCAGTGGCTTGTCCAATACGGTCTTCGGGACTCCGAGTCGGTCCGATTAGCCGCTAAACCGCAGCCTGACGATTCGGCTTGCTCTACTGCGGGTCCCGCCGTCCAACAGTTATATTTGTTTTAGCTGCGGGCGACAAAAAAAGGGAGGCAGCGCCAGGACAGCGCCCCTCCTTTGTATCAGATTAACCCTCTGCGGTGCAGAACCGTGATAATCCGGTAAAAGTCGTACGATCCGTTCTCCGGTGAATCGACCAGACCGGCTCGGACCGCCGCTTCAACGGCCGCCTCCGCCCAATCCGGCACTTCGGGCATGTTCAGCTGCTGCCTCACATCGGCCAGATCTTGCTTCGTCCCGGCCAATTCCCCTTTTAGAGCCGCGAGCTGCGTGTTCAACTCTTCAATCGCTTGAATCATCTGATCCGCCTCCCGGTCGTAAGCTGTCAATCCGTAACTCTCAATGATGCTGATCAGCTTGGACGCATAGTTCGGGTCCGTCGCGTATCCGGCAGCCTGCAAGGCGCGCGCGGCACCGGCGTAATCTCTTGCGGCGCTGTGCGCAAAAAAGCCTGCGTTCGCATACCGGCGGTTTTCATGCAAAAACCGCGAATGATCCTGGATGCTGTCCTCCCAGCTGGCATACGTACGGAAGCCTGCCCGAATCGTCACCCACTGGCCGTTTATATATTCCCGCGTATCCTGTGTCGTTCCGCTTCCTTTAATACCGAACAGATTGTTGCCGGGCACCGAAGCCCCCCAGCCGGTCTCCAAAGCCGCTTGCGCGATTGTAATGCTGGCGAGCACCCCGGATGTCACCATGTTCTCGACGGCGCCTCCGGCGATTCGTCCGATAAATGTCTGGTTCGTCATGATGCACCACCGCCATCTCGTCGAATTTCAAGGATTGGCCTCGTGTTATCTTATGAAAACGGAAGGCGCGCGGGAACGGCTTATACCGGGGGTGGGGGATGGAACTCATCCCGGGGGCGACAGGAAGCTTCGAAGCGGGTCCTTCGCTACTTATAATGCCCCCCGATCATCTTGGACCTGCGCTGAGCCTGAGCCGGCGGGGTGGCGGACGACGCCCTTATCAGCGCCGTATTGCCGTACTTCAGCTTGACTTCATCGACCGTCCGCTCCAGCAGCATCCTCCGCTCGCGGTCGTCCGGGAACATGGACATCTGGTACGCGTCGTCCGAAGTCAGATCGGACAAGGTGACGCCTACTTTACGGACCGGCATGCCGTTCCAATGTTTCTCGAACAGCCGGCAGACGGCCTCATACACTTCCCCCGTCAAGTTCGTCGTATAAGCCAGCTTCATCTGCCGGTAAAAGCCCGTCGGCCGGTCGAAATCCGCGCCCTGGCATCCCGCCGCGACGACCTGCCCCATCAGCCCCTTCGAACGGCACCGCTGGCACACCAGCTCCGACAGCTCGAGCAGCACCACCTTCAGATCCTCCAGGTTCCGGTAATCGACCGGAAGTGTCATCATGTGGCCGATCCCCTTCTGCTGCGTATCGAACGTATAGGGGGATACCGGGGAATCGTCGTGGCCGTTGGCGATCCGCCAGAGCACCTCGGCGTTGATGTCGCTATTTTTCCCAAACTTGCGTCCGAGCATTTCTTTGACTTTATCCAGCGGGGTATTTGCCAGCTCTCCGATCGTCGTAATGCCGAGCAGGTTAAAATGCTGCGTCATCCGCGAGCCGACCATGAACATTTTGTGGATCGGGAGCTGCCACAGCGTATCCGCAAGCTTCTCTTTATGGAGATAGAAGATGCCGGAAGGCTCCTTTTTCGCATAATTGTCGCAAGCCGTTTTCGCTAAAATTTTGTTCTCGCCGATTCCGACCCGCGTCCGGATCCGCGTCTCGTTCCAGACCTGCTCCTGGATTGCCTTGGCGATTTGCTCCGGTTCGCCGTACAGGGCGCGGGAGCCGGTCACATCAATAAATTGTTCGTCGATGGAGTAAGGTTCGACCAGATCGGAGAAACGTTCGTAAATGCGGGTGATCTGCAAAGAAACGTCAATATAGTACTGCATACGGGGCTTGATGATCTCAAGCTGCGGGCACTTGGCGAGCGATTCCCGGATTGACTCCGCCGTCGTCACCCCATATGATTTGGCAATCGGGCAAGCAGCCAGAATGATCCCGGACCGTCGTTCCGGATCGCCTGCGACTACGACCGGCTTGTTGTCCAGATCCGGACGCGACGCTTTCTCGACGGAGGCATAGAAGGATTGGCAGTCTGCGAGAAATACGATCCTTTTGTTCAACGCGGTTCCCTTACAGACGTCCGTCATATAGGCCCAGATAATAATCCATCAGCAGCTCGAGCTCTCCCCCGAACATACCGCGTATGAGCGTATACTTGGCCCGGCGCCCCCGGCAGTCGTACTCCCGGGAAACCTCCCTGTAGTTCCGTTCCTCCCCGTAAAGGACGATTCCGCGTCTGCGCAGCTCCCGCTCGGTTATCGCCATATCTTCGCCGATGCGGCTGATGGCCCGTTCCATTACGGCCAGATAAGGTGCGGAGAAGACGAACGGCCCCTCGTTTTCGGTTTTGTCCTTGTCTGCGGTAAAAATGGAAAGGACGACGGGCAGAAGGGTCGCGTTACGAAGTATTTGCATTTCCTCGGGAGAAGCGTCGAGATGCACATCAGATGATAAGGACATACGGAACACCTCCGAATAAAATAAGAACACATGTTCCTATTATAATCCGACCCGGCGTTTTTATTCAACAAATAACCCCCGACAAAAAAGCCCAATTCACGCATCGACCCAGGGACAAGCAGTGGGCTGGGCATAAGTGGGGGAATTAGGGGCGCTCCACAGGGCACGATCGGATAAACAAATGGATATGCCGCATGCACAGCCTGCCCTCCCCTGCCCTACCCGCCTCCCCTTGTCGGGTCGTGCTGGAATAAATTCGTGCACAGCCGGAAACGATAAGGGAAATCATGTCATCGAGAGGAGACCATTCGCATGACCGAGCACAGTACGGATCACAGCATGTTCGAACAAACCGCCTTTGAGACTGCCGGCATACCGACGCCTTACGATCAACAGGACATAGGCTCGACGGACGGTGTCAGCGATGCCATCCAGAGCATCATGGATCATATCGAGGAAGAGATCTACCATGAGCCGGAGCCGGATCGCGAAGCTGGCGATGGAGAGCGGCAACAACGGACGCAACGGGCATCACAGACATAACGGACCCACCAAGATTGTACGAACCGAACGGTCCAAAATGTACAACTCGGATTAAAAATCCCTTTCGGATACAAAACGTACAGGGAAAGCTTCTTCTAAACAAACTAAACGAAGCCTTTCCACGACGAATGACCCGGCGCATGAGGCAGCTTCCTTGTAAAGAATGCTTCACTTCACCTGCTCTAACGCTTAGTAAAGTTGAACATGGTTTATTAAAAAGCAAAACCGTCCGGTAATTCCCCCGGACGGGTCCTTTGACGTGCGAATCCATACGTATGCGTATGGGAGGGAATGGGGATCTTCACTCCAGCCGCGGCGATGAGACCTTGTACCATCTCAACTTTAAATGAGGCTCGTACACAGCTTTTCTGCGAACGGGTTGTGTTCGCCTTCGCCGAAACGTATGCACGCGGGCTCTGAACCATATAAGGGTCTTGGGCACCCTTTATTTTCGGCCTTTTCCAAAAACCGAACCAGATAAGGGCGGTTTGCATCCCTTATTTCAGCCAGTTGGTTTAGCTGCACCCTTTTCCCCGATTTTAACAGCCTCCAACCGCTCCTATTCCCCCAGCCAAGCAAGATTCGGACAAAATAAAGGTTGCGAACCGCCCTTATTCGGTTTCTTCTACCCATGAGCAGGGAAAGCCCCGACCTTGCGGCGCTTCCTCCCAAGCCGTCCCCAAAAGCAGCGGATGCGCAGCCGTTTTTCAGACCCATGAAAACCGTGATATAATAACGCAAGGGCTTGGGTTTAATCGTTCGAGGAGCGTTCGGGGGAGCAGCAGCCCCAGATCCGAATGTTTGTCTTTTCATTTTCTCCAGGCGGTTCAAAGTCAGAATGAATAATGAAGGATGTATAAAGGGAGATGAAACGCGTGGAGCTTCTGACCGCCCTGTCTTTCTTGGGGGTAGGCGTTCTGCTTACTCTGATGCCGGGTCCCGACAATTTGTTTGTGGTGGCCCAAAGCCTGTCGAAGGGCAGCAAAGCCGGGATCGCAACGGCACTCGGGTTGTGTTCGGGTCTGCTCGTTCATATAACAGCCGCCACTCTTGGAATTTCAACGCTCATTTATCAGTCAGCGGTAGCGTTTGCGGTGGTGAAGTACGCAGGCGCGGCTTATTTGCTTTATTTGGCCTGGATGTCCTTCCGCGAGAAGGAAGCGGATCTGACAATCGCCGCTGACCGTCGTCCGGCGGACTACAAAGCTTTGTACAAAAAAGGAATCGTCATGAACGTCCTGAATCCTAAAGTGTCGTTGTTTTTCCTGGCGTTATTGCCGCAGTTTGTTACAAGTTCGTCCGGCAGCGTCGCGGTTCAGATGCTGATTTTGGGAACGATTTTCCTGGTTCAGGCTTTGCTTATTTTTATCGGGATCAGCGTATTTTCTGAAAAAGTAGGGGGCCTCCTGCGTAAAAGTCCGGTTCTCTCGAAACGGATTAACATCATCCAGGGGACGTTATTTGGCATCATCGGATTGAAGATTGCTTTTAGCGAGAGGTAGAAGGTTGCTGGCTTATTTAGAAGTAAGCGAAGAATTCCCCGTTGGGCAATACCCAGCGGGTTGTTTGTGTTGGACCGCCTTAACAAAGCGTTGCTAAAAAAAACATATTCGCCCACCCTAATCTTTATTTGCATCGCAACATTTCTTCACTTTCATTTGCAACTTTTCCTAATATTAACTGTTTAATTAAGTGTAACGATTTTACATTAAAAAATTGGAGAGTGAAGAGAGATGAGGAGTTCCATTCGTGTAAACCGTTTTTTAAGGGTATGCTTTAGTACTGACATTAACAACAACTCTGGCTATAAGTACATGGTCAGCACCCGCCGCTCAAGCTGAAGAAAAGGAAAGCTTAAAGACCAAGATTCAACAAGCTGCACTAACTGAACGTGAAACCGCCATTTTAGATGATCAAGGAAATGTATGGATCTGGGGAAATATGTATAAACGGTTCAATGGCGGTATTTTTCCACAACCGGGTATTCCCCAAAAAGTTCCAAAACTTAAAAAAGTAACTTATATTTCTTACGGAGTACTTGATACATTAGCTGTAACGGACGATGGCAGTGTGTGGTCGTGGGGAGTAGGCTACCAACAGTTTGATGATGGTGGCGGTGGATCGTACTTCTTAGAACCTCTTAAAATCCCTAATTTACAGAACATAGTAAAAGTGTCGGCGTCTCACCACTTAAATGCTGCACTCGATAAGGACGGAAAAGTGTGGGTGTGGAGACTTTCCTATTCTAGTAAAGGTAGAGGAACGGACGAAATTGAGCCTCAAGTAATAGATAAGCTGACTAATATCGTAGATATTATACAGTCTGGACAAAACAGTCTTACCGTTCTTAAAGAAGATCGTACAGTCTGGACGTGGAGTTTAATTGGAGTAGCTAATACGGATTCTAAGCCTCAGTTTGTTATATCCAATGCTCCGACACAGGTAGAGGGACTAACAGACATCGTAAAAATCGCAAGCGGGCCCATAGCGCGCCACCAGCTTGCCCTAAAACAAGATGGTACGGTTTGGATCTGGGGATATAATGAAATGGGACAATTAGGAAAAGAGCCGAGCCTAGCTTATGAGAAAGTCCCTTCTCAGGTTGGGGGACTTCACGATGTTATCGACATCTCTGCCGGAACATACCATAGTCTTGCACTTAAAAAAGACGGCACTGTATGGAAATGGGGAACCAAAGTGGAATATGGAGCGATCGCTGCAAAAGTAACTCCAATACCACTTGCGCAGGTTAAAGGGTTAACTGATATTCGTACTATAAGCTCCGGTACCAATCACGATGCCGCCATTAAGCAAGACGGAACCCTGTGGATATGGGGGGACAATTATTTCGGTCAACTAGGCGATGGGACTAATCTTTCGAAGGAAACCCCTGCGCAAGTGGTATTCCCGTAATAGCTTTTTCAAAATCGCCGTCTATCATTTGATGGGCGGTTTCTCATTTGGTGAGGTTACTATTATGGAAAAATCGGTTGGGAATAATTTATGTAAAACAATAAATCAAAGGCGCAGGTTTCCCTGCACCTCCTTTTCCTACTATTCCAGTTCGGCAGTTTCGCCGCCGTTTTCAGCTGCTTCGCCCGCTTTGTCGCCCAGCGAAGCTCCTACGATCCCGCCTACCACTGTACCGACCGGTCCCAAAGCGGAACCGACGACAGCTCCTAACGCGCCGCCGCCTACCGCTCCTACAACCTCTTCCGTGCTGGCTTCTCCGTTACCGTTACCGTTGCGGTTACGCTCGTTGTGTTCAGCCATTCCGCTCACTCCTTGTCCTCGTAATTAGAACGCTGCCGATTCTACAGCAGACTACGAAGATAGGTTGCCCCAACCGGGCGGAAAAGATTATTAACAGAATCAGGAAAAGGCGCGCTCCCAATCCTACATTGATTTCAGGTCATATTGGTCACTGCTTTTATTCAAAATCAAATAGATCCCGCCAGTTCCATCCGTCGCTCCCCCAGCCCGAATCGTATTCCGGCTGTCCGGCTTCCGGTTCGGCCGGCTCTACAGTTTTGACAGGTGCCGCAGGCTTGGCTGGCTCAGCGACAGCTGGCTCCCCGGCAGGCAGCACACGGCGCGCCATGTTGTAGTGACTGTCCCAAGATCCGGAGTTGAGATCGGAGATCGTTACGCCGGGAGTGCCGTACGTATGAAGGATTTTACCGTCCCCAATATAAATCGCTACGTGATGGATCGGGGAATAAAAGAAAACCAGATCGCCGGGCTGCAGTTGATCGCGCGGCACGTAGGTCCCCACCTCAGACTGCTGACGCGACGAACGCGGTAATGTAATCCCGTTAAGCTTGTACACATGTTGAACAAAAGAGGAGCAGTCGAACGAGCGGGTATTCCCGGATTCCGCCCCATATTTATAAGGGACCCCCATGAATTGTTGGCCCGTAGAGATGATCGCAGATGAAGCCGAAGCGGACGAGGATGAAGCCACGGCTGCATGCGCCGAACCGGAATTAAGGAACAAGCTGCCCGAAAACATCAACGAAAGACTTATGCCCGCGACGACAACCGCTTTTGCAAACGAGTGTTTTCTTATGATATTCATAGATTCCTCCTCGAAATAGGTTGGTCTTGTGAATCGCTGCAACTATCGTAGCACAAGTCGAGCCGACTAAAATTTGGCGAAGCACGGAGAAGTTCTTCGCATCTGCGGGTTACGCTCGAATTATGAGAATTTGATTAGAACAACCGTTCACGATTTGTATTGACAAATCCAACATACGGGTTTCGGCACTTCCTCTGCGCACCGACCGGCGTTTCGCCGCCTCTTTAATGTGCTTGCTCGCCACCCTTGCTGCAGTTAATTTTCGATACAATAAAAAACGCACCCCCTCGATCACGAGAAGCTGCGTTAGTGCTGAGTTTATACGATGCTGATGAAGGGATTCGAACCCCCGACCTACGCATTACGAATGCGTTGCTCTACCGTGTTTTATTAAACGCGACATAATAAAGCGGTCATAAAGACCGCTTTCCCCCTTGAATAAACTCTTCAATAACGGCATGCATCCCATGTCTAAAGCCGTTCTTATAAATTTCCTTGCCCCCCAGTAGTTTTTGAGCAAAGCAATTTTCCATAGCGAAAAGAGTAGGCAACATAGATTCAGGAATACAACTCTTTATTTGATTAAATGCATTAGTAAATTCGTCAAATAAGTGCTTGTTCTCATTTTCATAAAAAATAACCATGTCGCATGCTCTCTCTTCGAGTGAAGGTTCCAATAATTCCATCAGCATATATTTTTCACTTCCTTCGGAAAAGTTATTAAAGAATATACTACCACGCAGGAACAAACGTTCCTACCAAAAGTCAGAAATGTCAGCCTAATAGTTTTCTTAGTGACTTCCGAGCGTTTTAAAAAGTATAATGATGGGTAAGTAAAACAACAGAGGTGAATCATGGCCCTCCATATTGGGAGGAGCCGATTACCGGAGCTTCTGGTAGCCAAGAAGTGGACTCAAGCAGACTTTGCCCGTCGTCTTGGAATTTCCCAAGGGTTCTTATCGCAAGTCATTTCAGGCAAAAGACACTTCTCTTACCCTATCGCAGCTAATGCGGCTTGGTTGCTTGATTGTCCTATGGAGGAATTGCACGAGATTAAGGTGATTTAAGGTAATCGGCTTAGGCAGGAGCGAAAAGCCCCTCCCTCAGAGAGTCTTAGCTCTAAGCTAAGGGGCCACTGGTACCTTAATGAATCCTCATGTTTTCATATCAATAAAATTCACGCGCACAAACTTACTTTGAAAAAAGACCCCAATTACTGTATCCTGATTATAGGTGAATATTTTTCGTTTGGTCCTACTGTTGGCGCAGTGGACCTTTTTATTTTTGGCACAATTTTCATCCTCTCACCTCCTTGCGGACAAGCATAGCACACAATGAAAGCGGTGTTTGTCACAATTTGTCGAGGATGATAAAATAATAGGTACAATAGTCTATATTTATCCATTCTTCCCTTTAAATCTCAATCCTTGTTTTTCCTCCAAAACGTCGATCTGATTACAGATGTCGTGTAACCATTCCATGTCCCCCGCCTGGTAAGCCGCAAAGGACATATTCTGGAGGGCTACCAGATCCCAGCAGTACTTTGCATTAGCTGCTAAACAATGGGTCATTTCCATCACTTCCGGATCGGTGAGCTGCCGACGCTTCTGCATCAAGAACAGTTCGGCCAGCCTCACATGATAAGGCATTACCCCCATAAGGACCACCACCCTACGCAAGCCAGCGCCCCAAGGACGAGGACAAACCATGCGCCAATAGTTTCGTGCTTCTCGTCCTTTTGCGGCTCCTGTGAGGCGTGCACGGCCTTAACTCGATTGTCTGCCGTATACCTGATCCGGTAGACTGTTTGCTTTTCCATACCATCAGCTCCATTCGCTTTGATGATACAGTATACGCCAGTTTGGTGTAAAAATTGCCTGTCCTATTCTTCTTCAACGAAAAAAATTTCGTTTACCGGTCGAACTAGCTTTTTACTGATATGTAAAGCTACTTCTAAAGTCGGTTGGCGAACTTGATTTTCGTACCGGTTGTATTGTTGCTGCTGTAGCTCTAAGAATGCAGCAAACTCAATCTGGTTCATCCTATGATCATGACGCAACTCTTTCAAGCGATTTCTAACCGCCATTATCATTCACCTCATCGAAGGACTTCGACGTTACCACCTGTCGAATCCTCCGATGAAATATGAGAACAAATGACGAATTCGAGGATGTTCACCTACTTTTTTCATCATTCTTTCTATCTTCATGTTCAATTATTTGCCCCACTGCTTCCCATATTTCTTTAACATCTGAATGGTCCATTTTGGAGTACATCCATTTTACAAAAGAACCAAGTTGCCTAGTGTATATTGCCTTATGATGTTTTTCGGCATCAAAAAAACGCGCATGAATACGCGACCCACTAAGGTTATCCGCTATGATTGTCACATTTTTACATTCGATTTCACGCACTTTTTCAAGCGATTTTGTTTCATCAATTTCGTAACTAACCATTGCAATAACTTTGTTGGTTTCAACTGGGAGCTTCTGCTCGATATCTTGAATTAACTCTTTCTCCTGTTTAGTCGTTAACGGGTTATCGATTCTCCTACGTACTATTTCGCTTGGCTTCATAGAATAACAACCCCTCCAATGGGAACGTTAGTTCCCATTATAGGACAAACATCGTAAAATACGCAAATAAAAAATCCCCCGCTAACCGAACCCAGCGGGGATTCTTCGTACTACTTCATTTTGCGCAAAGCCGCCCCAAGCTCTGCCCAGGTCGGCGCGGTATCCGGGTCCCGTACAGCATCGGTCAGTCCTTGGGCATTCAGCCATTCCACAGACTCCAGCTTCCAGTCCTTCGACTGCTCGACCGGCCGATCCGGCTGCAGGAAGATCAGCAGCGCATGATGGACAGCCCGCTCATTTGCCCCGACATTTTGATCTTGGTTAAGCCCGCCGGACCGGTCCGCGATCACGGAGCTGCCGCCGCCGTCACCATTGATCGCCCATACCGCTCCTTTGTCCAGCATGTAAAGCGCCATCTCCTCAAGGGTCAGCCCCTGATCGGATCGAGTACGGCCATCGGAGACCGCAAGCAGCAAGTTGCCTTCGGCGTCAATCCCGGCAAACGTCCGCTGACAGCGCACGAGGTTACCGTCCGCGTCCCGGCCGATATCCGTCGCCGTCTCCTCAACCTCCCGGTAATAGTCCCAAGCTGCTCGGCCATTGCTGACAAGCAAAGGAGTGCCCGGAAACGCACAGTCGCTATCATCGACGGCCGATCCCGGCAGGCGGATTTCCGCGCAGCCATCTTTAAATGCGAGAAAATGCCACTTGTGAGTCTTGCCCCACGCACCGTTGACGTAGCCGGTGCCGTCCCATACTGTGCCGACCGGCAGCTTCGCGGCGGGATCGAAATACGGGAAATTGAATCCGAAATCGGCGTCGTGCTCTTTGGTCAGCTCGGACACCTTCGAGCCTGGTCGGGCGACAAGCTTAAATTTGGCTTTGCCGCGCTCAAGCTTAAGCAGCCGGACATCGGTTCCCGGCTTGTTATAGTCGAACGTGAGGTATTCGAGTTTGCCGTTCCGGGCAATGATCCGCTCTTTAATGACTGCTGGTTTGTCCATCCCGCCTTTCTCCTCCCCGGTGATTCCCTGCCAATACGCTAAATCCATTTCGTTCATGTCGACCCGCCCAGTGATACCCGGGACGGTCCCGGCGTCGGAATATTGAAACATTGCCCACTTATCCCAGGTGCCGTTGCTCATCGGCGTATCGACACCATAGTGAGCGATCCACAGCGGCCAGCGGGCAAGCTTGCTGGCCAAGAATGAGCGAGCGAAAGAGCCACCGGTATAAACCATTACCGGGTGACCGGATCGCTTCTGGACTGTCTCCAGCCACTCATAGCACCAGTCGGTCAGTTTGGCAGCTCCGAGCTTGGCCGCATCGCCTTCAACGTCCAAGACGTACGGAAGTTCCGCTGGCAGCCCGGCCACCGTCTCCAGAAAGTGCTCGGCTTCGGCTTTGGCCGTGTTGGGCGTCTCCGGGCGGCAGTAATGGTAAAAGCCGACCTTCATCCCCGCGGCTGGCACACCGACCGCATTGCGACGAAAAAGAGGGTCGATATAGCCGACCCCCTCCGAAGATTTAACCACCGCCCCTTTGATGCCGGAAGCTGCGACTGCAAGCCAGTCTATCGGACCCTGATGCTTGGATACGTCAATGATCGGGAGGTTTGCTGGATTACGACTTTGCATCATTTCCAGCCCCCGTTTCAGCTTGCCGTTTTAGCGCGCGATTAACCTTCGAATCCATTTCACTCCCAACCCATTCGATCACTTTTTCAAGGATAGAGATAGGCAGCCATTCTGCCCAACCGGCTCGGATCGCATTGGCCGTCATGCTCTTTAGCGTATGATAGAGCAGACCAAGAGCAAATATGCCGAATAGGATTCCTGGAAGGCCGATCGTCTTGTCGAGCAAGTGTCCTCCAGCTGGAAGAAGAACCATGAAGAATGTCCGGAACACGCCATCGATACCATACTTTGAAGCGTATGTTTTATCCTTGCGGGCCGCACTGCTGCCACTCATCCAGTCCAGCAGAATGAAGAACGCCAGTGCAACCATCGTCGAAATCACTGCCGTTCCGCCGCCATACAGAAATTCAAATACCGGAAGCAACACACCTCCAGCAATAGCCGATACCACTTTCCCCGTTTGATCCATGACTCGCCTCTCTCTGCCCATTTCTTTGGGCAATAAAATAGCCCCGATCGGCTCGGAGCTAGACTTAATTCACGATTCGAATTGTCGGATTAGACACGAGCATCTTTCCCGTCAAGTTTGTCGCAACGACATAAAAATCGATCTTCGTTGTACCGTCCGGGATAACCAATTGTGGCGTGCTATGGATCGCATCCGTCAGCATCAGAGCGGGCCCGTCGAAATTACCCGTAAGGCTATACGTGTTTTGAGTGGTGCCGATGCAGTTTACCTTTACCGCGATCGAGTCCAACGTCGTTATGCCTTCGAATTTTATGCGGGCCAGTCCTTCCACTTTGGTTCCGGGTGTAAACCCGGTCGTTATGGACTGATACATGCTCACAGTCGCCTTCGTCGCTACATCGATTACCTGCTCGTTATATGCGATAGTACCGTCGTTATAAAAGTTCTTTGACCTCGTGCCGCCCACGAAACTCCAGCTTGTCGCGCCGCCAGAGCTATCACCGGTCAAAATGCCGTTCGTCAGCAAATTGTTCGAATCGTTATACGACTTCGAGAGCATGTTTTCCTTGCTAAACCGAAGGGCCGCGTTCAGATCTTCGTAAAGCTTCCGTCCCATTCGGGCCGCGCCTGCTGCATTAGGGTGCGTGCCGTCATCGCTAAGACCGGCGAGGATAAGTCGCCCGCTAGAATCAACGAGAGCGCTAAACATATCGCACAGGATCACATCTTTGTTGGCGTAGGCGTAGTCCCGGATGAACTTATTGATCGCGTTTAGATTAGCTAGCCGCTGATCGGTATTGCATTGGACGGACGGCGGTAGGGTCGCGATTACGAGTTTACTGCCGTTGTCTTTGATCCTTTTGTATATCGTAGCGAGATTTGCTATCGTCGTCGCGGCAGCCGTATCAGTAAGAACGTCATTTGTGCCGCCGAGCACGTGGACGTAATCGGACTTATATTGCAGCACGTCATTGTCGATCCGAGCAAGCATCTGCGTCGTTGTGTTGCCGCCGATGCCGGCCTGTCGGAGTATTTTGATATGTCCTCCAGTCAGCAACTGCACCCAGTAGAAAAATCCGGTAGGCTGCCAATAATAGTTAGCGGTGCCGCTGAATGGACCATTTTGGTTTGTAATGCTGTCACCAAAAAGTACAAACGACGGAAAATCGTTTCTATTTATGGCACCCATCCCGCCGCCTCCGGTCAAGGCTGCGTGTATCCCTTCCAGCAATTCCATTTGATTCATAACTGTTCCGTCTGCACGAAGCAGTCGGCCGCTGCGACTCATTTGAACCGCCCCCCATAAAAAATAGCCCCGAATACTCGGGGCGCGGTGTTACTCTGCCGGTTCCGTCGGAAATGGCTTGCCATTCTCATCCAGACCGAGCGCCAGCAGATCGGCCCTCACTTCATCGCGAATGTTTGCCGGTACATCTGAAAATTTGCGACGGCCAGCGATAATCAAAGCAACAGTTACTGTAACCATGGGCATGTGCATATCACCTCCCTTCCAAAACCCGAAGATCCACAACAAAAAACGCAACATGATCATTCGCCCTCTCCAGGCTGATCCGTTGCGTTTAATTGTTGTTGGACTAAAGTTCGTAGATGCTCCGGCACGTCTTCAATCGTTCGCCGTCCGGCCCTGATGAGTTGCACCGATAGCACTACCATACGTTCATCTAAACTATTCATGCCGGTGTACCTCCGTTTCCGCTCTGCATGTCGAGCACCATGAGATAAACGTCGAATAGAGCATCCATCGTGTTCAGGTTATCGCTCTTACTGACGGAAAGTTCAGATTCAAGTCGAGCAACCTTTTGCGCGTCTGACTCCGGGATCGGCGTCCCGGCTTCACGCCAGCCGTAAACATCATCGTATTCGAAGTCGCGTTCCTCAATCGTCGCACCTTCCGGCATTGGATTCGTCGGTCGGTCTTCGTAAAGTTCAACCTGGATAGTCTCTTCCGGGATAATGACTTCGTTACCCTCTTCGTCTGTCTCGGTTCGTTCCGGCTTTATCACAACCGTCTCATACTCGCCCGTAGGCATGGAGTGAATTTGCTCGTCCCATGGACCGATATTGATGATTACGCCGTCGTGGACTACGCATTGTTTGCGTTCTATCATTTCGCTTTCCACCCCGTGTTTCCCGATCCGGTTTCTTTAACCCAGAACGTCGTATTTGCTCCACCCGATTCATTAACATAAATAGCACCAATAAGCGCGGTAACCACTCCTTCCGGGCTTCCGGTGCCACGGACAACGCCAACGTCGTACCATTTACTATCTACCGCCGACAGGAACTGAAGCGCCCTAAACTGAGTGTTCTCTCGTAAACTACGCTCGTCCCAAACCATCGCCACACTTTCGCCCATGCTCCATCCGCCAACTTGTAGACGTTTCGACGTCGCGTCCATTCCGAAATTTATCGCGAAGTTTCCAGCGGAGTGGAGAGACATGTAAGGATCGTTGGTAGGGCCGTCCGATCGAATCTCCAAAGGTGAGGATAAAGCCGAGTCTGTGTCTTCCATCTTCATAATAGTCGGATTCGTATTCAGACGTCCCATTACGGTTAACTCTGTCCGTATGGTTTGCGCCACGCCTGTGTTACCATGAATAAGCGACTGATCTTCGGTCCCATTCCACCATCGCGGAGGCAAAGCGCTGTGAATCGTAGTAACAGACGCTGTATTCCCAACTACCACACCGTTGTCTATAGACACATAAATAATAGGGCGCTTTGCGGCATCAGTATACGTCCCTACAATTGCTACGTTATTAGGGAGTAAAACACCGTGAAGAGCTTTAATGCCAACGAAAGGAACTGTCGTAACTGCAAGTCCTTCATCCGTCCAAGTGATTGGATTAGCACCAGCTGCTGCGGTATATATACGTAGACCACCTTCCGTGGTTACTAACATTGATGCCGGATTGCTTGTATTTATGCGCAGCCAGCCGCCAGCAGAGCCGTTGTAGTAAGCGTTATTCGTTATATACGTTACGCCATTTGAACCAATAGTTGTACTCGCTAACTTATTGATAATTTGCATGCCGTTGCCGTTGTCAACCATCATGTAGATGCCATCGTCAACAAACGCAATTGGACCGGTCATTTTCCCGCCAGCGGTAGGAAGCTTTTCAGATAAAGCCCCATCGATAATATCCATATTGTCATTCTGATTCTGAACGTTGTAATAATCCGATGGATCAGGCTTCTTTAAACTATAGTTCGGAGTTTGTTGCATTCCCCTTCACTCCCTCCTAAGTGATGTCACTCGACCGTAACTGTTCATAGGTGAATTGAGCGAGATAATCATGCGTATATGGCGCAAGCTGCTGGTACTGGTTGTAAAGGAAAATATAGATGACGCCAAGATGGGCAGGCTTAATATCTTCGATCGCTAGTTTCAAATCCTGGAGATTAGGAGGCGTCCCTACGACACTCGTAAATGTAATCTTGATCGTTCCGTCGAATTGGACGACGACATCCCCGTTCGAAAAACTGTCCGCAACTAACTTGATTAAAGCCGCGTCCACCTTACCGGTACCCCGCATCTTGGATTTGACGACCGACCGGCGTTCCGCAATCGGCTTGCCTGACTCTGTCACGATGCCTAATTCAGCCTCGTACACCCCAAGCGCCCATGTCGCCGTATCGACGGACAACTGCAAACGTAGATCCGCAATCGCCGCATCCCGGCCGTCAAACTGCCCGGCTTCCGCATCGAAGATCGCTTTGTATACGGAGGATTTGCGCATAAACGGCTGCAGACGGAGCAGCATCTTTTGACTATGTGACATGGACCGTCACCGTCCCCAGCACCGCAACTTCTTCCGTATCGATCGGCACGTTGTTTGTGCTGCCGTTCACAGTCAAGCCGGTATAGTCAGCAACCCCTTCGCTCGCCAGGATCGCGGCCCCGGACCGGGCGTAGCTGACAACCGGTTCGATGAACGCAATTTCTTTCAGGTACTGCGTCATTCCGTCGGCAATGGACGCTTCAACTTGCGCCTGCGTATATCCCGCCGCGATTGTAATTGTCACATCTACATTAATGCTCACGCCGATTGCGCTTACTACGGTGGCGTATGCGCCGATCGGCGCAACCCCATCCCCAAGCCCTGACGCCCCGGGATCAATGTACGTTTGTGCCGCCGAAACGACGGCAGCGCTGGCCGGCGTCTTGTCGCTGTCGATAATGACCACTTTCACCGTATTGCTCCCATTCCATAAAGGGATAATGCGAGCATCCCCGACCCCTGACACCTCTTTTGCCCACGCCAGGTAATGCGCCCGATTCCCGCTCGTCGCAGGCGTCCGGACCCGATCATAATACCGCTGGAGCAAATCAGCATCCGATTCGGCTTCAAAACCGTCCTGTGTCGGATTTGGATTATTGACGGCCGTGAACCCGGACAACGTAACAGGGAAAAGCGTGATCGTGTTGGCCGCGACATTGCCGCTTGAACCGGCTTTTATGGCCTCGATCGCAATAAGTCCGCTTCCGGCGACGGCCTTTGTCTCCGTCGCCCGAAACTGCGTTCCGGCGACCGTCTCGAATAAATTCCCGATTTGGATCGTGCCGGTGCCGGTCACAATGACGCTACCGATTGCCCGCGTTGCCGCCTTACGCTCGATGCCGGTCCGCTCCCGGACGCGCTGCGCTAATGCGCCGCCAGAAAGGTTTTCGATACTGAGTTCGCCTTGTACCGCTTCGATACCGCGATCCGTCGCAGCAAACTGTTCTGCCGCAGGCGCAAGCGAATCGAAGATGAAGCTGCCGGGGCGTTTGTCATAATTACTAGACACACCGTCCAGCATATCGGAAAGAATTTGGTCTTTGTCTGCCATTACAACGCCACCGTCCCTTGCGTCGTGCCGTAGATGCTTTGTACATCAAAGGTGATGTCCAGTCTCGATCCGGATTGCGAAAACGCGAAATTATCGACTCTCGTTATTGCTTCATTTTGCAAAAGCGCCTCTCGAATCATCCTCTCGTACTCCGAGTCGCTAAACGAGGATTTGAAGTTTTTGCCGATCAGCGAATGATGCTCGCTGCCGTATCCCGTTCTCGCGTAAATTAAACTGTCCCGAATGGTCCGCAGCGCCTTTTGAATCCAAACTTGCAAATATCCGACTTCCTGCAGCACGATCGTTTTGCCGTCTTTCAAAACAAAATCACCAGCAGTAAAGTCCCACGCCAGTGTAGAATGAACGACACTGGCCGCAGCAGGAGCCGCGACATCCTCCGTCCGGAATTCCAGCTCGGCTACTTTGGGTAAGCTCATGGAGACACCACCTTGTCAATGACATACCATTTTTTGAGGGCATTGTCCGGAATCATCATCACCTCATCGCCGTTTTGCAGCTCATATTTACAGGTGACTTCCTTGGTTTCGCTGGATGACCCGTTGGAGTCGGTGTACTGCCCGGTATATCCATTCAACAGCGAATAGGATACCGCCAAATGCCGCGGCTCCAATACGATGCCGTCGCCGTATTGAATCCGGAGTGGATCTATTCCAATAACGGTCCCGGTTGTCATTCCGACAAGCGTCGGGTTATCCCGGGCCGCAAACATCATTGCCAACTTATCGAGGTTATTCATCAGCCCACATCCTCCGGAAAAACAAGTTCTATATCCATCGTGTAAATGAGATTCGCCACACGATGTTTGGCCGATGCGATCATGAAGCGCCCGGTCATGCCGGTAACCGGCTCGACCAGATCCAGGAGACGCCCCGCCTTAAAACGAATGTCGCCCATCAACTTAACCGCGTTTTTCTCATGCACCTTCCCAAGCCGCTGCAACATGATTTTTGCCACTTGCCGACTCTTCGCCGCGTCCTCCGCGTCAATCTTTATCGTTTCTTCGAGCAGCCCGTACCGAGCAATTAGCGCATCGTCCTGTTCTTGCGCCGTAACCTCGTATTCGGTTTCCTCATCATCCACGATGATCTGAATGCGATTACGCATCTCTTCGATCGATCGTGTACGGGATGGACTTCCTATCACCTGGGTAACGTCTGCTTCGCTTATGTTCTCAGCGAGCCGGAATGTCCCGGTAATTAAGAGGTCCTGCCTCTTTTCGAGGTAGAGCTTGCCCTCCCGCATTTCACCGTTGATTTGGTACCCTTCGTGTTTTTCAACGGTGTCAATGATATACTGAATGATTTTGCCCGGCGACTCCTGAATAAAGATTTTATCGATCAGCGTCGGCATGTCCGGAATCGAGCCGATGCTGATTCCGAAATCATCAACGATCTTCGTGATCGCCTGCGATGCTGAAATTCGGTTAAATTGATAGACGGACTTGGATTGTCCCAAATACCACGAAAAATCGTAGGCGGAATACGTCACCGGAGACCGGCCTTTTCTGCTTTCGCTGACGATGATCCCCCGAAACACCTCGTCTTCCCCTTTGGCCAAAATAACCATATCCCCTACGTCACAGGGAATCGTCGGGAAGAATCGTGTATCGGAGAATGCCACATCGAATTCAAACGCCGTCGTTATCGTAAAGTCGCTGTCCCAGGACATACCCCCTACGATCGGGGTAATGTCGTACCGGGCCGACCCATCGGACTTGATTAAGGCGACTTGGAACATATCAACCACTCACCTTTACAAAGGGAAACTCTCGCAAAGATAGGGTATACTCGATGTCGCCGCTCTGCCCTACTCGGTACGTAAAATCGTCGATGGTTACCGCCGTATTGATCTTATAGCCGTTCCGGTCCGTGTTAGCGACGATGAACCGGATCGGATAGCGCCGGTCTCTCCAGCGCTCAATCGCTTCCACGTATGCCATTCCCCACATTTCCTTGCTGCGTAAGAACGGATACTCCCGCACCGGAAAAAAGCTCTCGATCTCCATCAACTTCAAGCCGCGCACGCCGATTAGGTTCAGCTCCTGGCTTAACCCATCAAAGCTGTCATTGTTGTATGGCGATGCAGTCTCCAGTGATGGGGGAATTACGGGAAGCTCGATGACTTCCTCGTTGTTGTTTATGGATAGAAAAATAGAAATCATAAGCTTCCCTCCCTACGTGAATAGCTTGCGTTCGATGCGTGGAACGAGCTTGTCCGCAATCTCCTCGGCCGTCAAATCGCTGCCGTTCACGGTGACATTGATCGTATTTCCGCCGCCCCGCGTCTTCTCCATCATTCCGGTGTTGTTGTCCAGGGCTTCCACGAGATTGCTTTGTGAGACCGCTCGCTGTTCCTGTTGGACTTGCGCCTGTTGCTGCTGTTGGTTCATCTGCGCAATAACATCGTCAGGAGCCGCCTCTTTCTTGGTCCCCATCCGCCAATCGAAGGACTGGCCCTCCGTGTTGAATTTCGCTCCGCTGAAATTCGCCTCTTTCAGGCTGAATTCCAGTTCACCGATGTTCGACCCGGTAATCTTGTTAATTCCTTTTATAACAAGGTTAACCCCGTCTAGGGCGCCGCTGATCATTTTATTGATGAAACCAATCACGCTGTTTACGCCCCATTCCGCCGCGGAAACAACCCCATTCCACACCTTTTTCCCGGCAAGCTCCACGTTATCCCAATTCCGGATAAGGAGGACGCCCATTGCGATCAATGCGCCGATCCCTACAACAATCATCCCGACCGGATTCGCAGTCATTGCTGCATTCAGCCCCCATTGCCGGATTGTCATGATCGTCTGCCAAGCGGCCACGCCCATCTGAACCGCCTTTAGCGATGCGAGTGCGCCAACTATGCCGTATAGAAGCGGCGAAAGCAGCGACCAGTTATCGCGGAAAAAGCCATAAGTCGCAACACCGGCATTCAGCACCGCCCAAACGCCGCCCGCCAGATCCTTAACGCCCTGTACCAAGACGCTGATCCCGCCTGACTCTACCCAGGCGCGAAGAGGAGCGACAAACATTTTGTCAAATTCCGCGACACCACCGCCGCTCGTCAGGTTATCCATTTCCTTGCTTAAGCTCGATACGCCCGTCTTCATCAACTCGAAAAGACTGCCTTGCCGGATAACGCCTTCCGAGGTGACGCCGACCAAGTTCGACATCCCTTCCTTCCACGTCCCGGTGACGACCGCAACGATGCCTTTTAACGTGGTGGCCTGTTTCTCCATGCCGCCTTTAAACCGGTCTTCCATGAGAGCAAATAGGGCGTCGTTAAATTTGGCTTGATCGACAATCTGCCCCTGGTTGTTCACGACGACTTGATTCCGGTACATCTCTCCGGCCTTCTTCTCCAGCATGGCCTTCGTGATGCCGAATTCTTTCAGCCGTTCCAGCTCGCCGGTCTGCGCGTCGGCTACCGCCTCGATCGCCTGCATCAAATCCGTCCCCATGACGGCAGCCATATCGCCGATCGACCGCATCGTATTTTTGGCCTCGATTCCGTAGGCTTGCAAGCGAACGGTACCTTTGACAACCTCATCCGTTTCAAATGGAGTTGTCTTCGCAAACTGGGACGCCCACTTCATCATTTCCCCGGCCTTTTGGGTATCCTTGAGCACCGTTTCCAGCGTCAACCGATAACCCTCCAGGCTGGACGCTGCCTGAACGCCGGAGTTGACCGCGATCGCGCCAAATGATGTAATCCCGATCCCAAGCGCCGCTGTCGCCGCGATTGCCCCTTTTTTGACTGAGGACCAGGTGTCATTCGCTTGTGTCTTTAATTCCTTTAATCTCTTTTTGTAATCGACGGTTCCGCCAGATATCTTTTTAAGTGTACTGGTAACCCTGTCCTTAAGGGTTAACGTCCTGGAGATGTCTTTAGCGCTAATATCTCTCCTCCTCCATTCAAACTAAAAAGGGCCGATTCCGGCCCCCATCAGTTTGTTTTCGTCTTCAAGCTGGACAATCATCGATTGCATCATAAAGCGTTTGGTCATAAAGTCCACGTTCAGAAGATAGTCCGGAGCGAATCCGCGCTGGATATAGTAATGCAGAAAATGAAATTCGGAGTCGCTCCGGATTAGTTTTTTAGTTCCGCGTCGACTTTCCTGACAGTATGACCGTATCCCGCAAGCTGCAAGGCAAACCCGCTGATTGCCGCGATTTCGCCCGGACGGAACAAGATATCAACGATATCGGTCGGTTCTGCGCAACCGAATTCCTTTTGCAACTTCGGATCTTTTAAATTCGGCGATACGACCGTATGATACACAACATGTGCGTCGGCCTTGTCGCTTAATGTTTCGTCATTCGCCATTTCAAGAGCCTCCGCCGCAAGTTCCCTGCTCGGTTCTTCAATGACAATTTCGGCGTCGAGTGATTCCACGTAAAGTCGTTGTTGCCGGCCTTTCCTTTTTTTGAGCTGGTCCTTTTGAGCCAACAAATCGGTAATGGTAAGCGTCTTTTTCACTCGTATTCCCTCCATTAGCTGATCATATCGATCATTTCGTAATCGCTGAAATTAAACGGTATTTCTTCGCTCCCGAGCGTCTTTTGATCAAATTTAAGCAGCATAAATTCGCTAATGGTGACATCGCGTAAAGCTACCCTTTCCGCTCCGCGCGTATCCGGATCGGCAACCTTGCCGACAATTTCAAGGCGAGGATAGATTCCCCTACGCACATTCGCGGCCATCGTCCGCTGCACACGGGAATAAATCTTTTTGATGGTCATCGATCCTTCACCATTCCAGCCGGTTGCCTTCCTATGGGTAGCACCCGAGCCCGCAAAATTGACGTCCTCGTAATTGACCGTCACTTTCGCCTCGAACGCGTCCACTTCGGCCCACAACTCGCCGCCTACCCACACACGTCCGTACGTGCCGTTAATGATTTCATTTGCGTTTGGCATCGCCTACCTCCTTATACCGAAATTTTGAATTGCAAGTCTTCGACTGCGTCCAGAAACTTGAGAGAACCGGAAAGGAACACCTTGCTGCTGAATGACATTTCTTTGACCTGCTGGTCCGTCAGTCCAGATACGTCCGTTCCTTGTGCTTGCCAAGCGAGCCGCTGTGCCTCCACGTCCACACTGACCGAGTTATCAGCAGCAGGATCTAATACATCGCCTTCTAATCCGGTCAGATAGGCATTTAAGGCCGTGATGAATAAAACCTGATTGTCATAGCTGTTATTGACTTTTCCGACGTATTCGTTGTCGAAGGTGCGCTTGATGTCCTCAAGCACCATGTCATGCCCTTCGATGATTTTGATTTTCTTGAAATCCGCGCCCTTGCTAACGGTTGTCGTCGTTAGCGAGTTCACACCGCGACCGATTTTGAACTTTTCCCCATCGTTGATAATGATCAGCTCGCCGTCATCGATATTCTGGTCGGGCGTCGTATGTTCGGTAATCGCCTCGATCTCGGGCAGCTCGCAATATGTCGCCGATCGCGTCAGCGGCAGACCGGCCAGCATTCCGGCGATTCGCGATGTATACTCGGAAGCTGTATAGGGCGCACTCACGTTCTTCACCTTGATGCCGGTCGTCGTGAAATTGATAACCCCTTCATGGTCGCTGACGCTGTTCGGTAGAACCGCTTTGAACGTCCTTTTCTCGATATCTCGCCACGTTTTAACTTGAGTCGAGATCGCAGCGACATCGGCAGCGGGAATACCCGGCACGGCCAAGTAGTTCCACTTTTTATAGGACAGCCGGGTCAGCGCATCATTGTAATTCGTAGCCGCAATGTTCAGCCGTTCCACGATTACCTTAGACGGCACGCCAAGGAACGCCATATCAATAAATGCTTTATTAGCCGCCGTCCAATCCGCCGCGTCAATCTCCGAAACGGCTGAATATTCCTTTGTGGCAAACGAGGTGTCCGTGTCATCCTTGAGGATTAAGGCGACGATGCCCCGTTGACTCCGCTGGATCGCGGTTACGGCAAGGCTGGAAAAACTAATATTAATTTCGGGCAAGCCCATTACATTCACCCTTTCTTATAGCTTCTTTAAAATCCTGTCGAATTCGTTCTCCAGGATGTTCGTCCATTCTCTCTCGATTTCAGCCGTCGCCTTTTCGAATACGTAATGCCCCTGTTTGAATCCATGTTCGCTCCCGTCTTTTCCGACAATACGATGCCCGTATTCGATCAAATGGCTATGTGGAGCGCCGGAATACACTCTAACTTTGGTTTCATCCGTACTCAAATCGACCCACACCTTGCCGCGTTTAATGGATTTATGGTAATTTCCCGATTTTTTTTGAACAGTTCTCCGAGCTCTCTTCGACACGATCGCCCGCGCCTTCGTTCCCGACCGCATCATAAGCTGCCGGGCTTGCTTCGGGAAAAGCCGCTGCAAGTCATTCAGCTCTTTCGCAAACCGGTCCAACCCCTTGTCTTCCGCTTCAAAGTCAGCCATCGAAATGTAGCTCCTGCATCAGCTCGCCCGTCTCCGACTCCTGAGTGTCCTCGTAAAACGCGAAATCGAAATCGTAGTGGACCACCTTATCCACGATGTCGGCCGTCGCGCTTCCGATGGTGATGACCCGAGATCCGGCAGCGAAGTTCAGGACAAACAACGTCTCCAGCTTATCCATCACGCCGTAAGCTTCCTCTTTGTATAGGTGCTTGTCGGTCGGGAAAAACAGAATGCGACATGTCATCTCCCGAAGCCGATTCGACAGGTACGCCTCGGTTTGGGACGTTTCTAACGAAACAAAAAAAGAAGGCCGTTTAAAGCCTTCTTCCACATCGCGGCTCTGGATCTCAATACCCGGGAACGCCGCCTTAATTTTGTTGTTGATCGCCTTGTTGATCTCGACTCGGGTCAATCGGCTCATGGGATCACCCGCTTCGCCGTAATTTGCAACGTCTCATTGCGGTTGAATGGATTTTCGATGTATTCGATGTTCCATCGCTGCCCATTCACGAGCAAGAACATGTCCGGCGTAATACCGTCCCTATATACGATGGTTACCTTGAGGTTGTTGGTTGTCTCGATCACGTCACCCTCGCCCAAGCCGGTCCCGCCACCCTTGTAATCCACTTCGGCCTGCACGGTAAAAAGACGTTCCGGTAAAGGCGATTTTTCGCCCATGCTGTTTTCTGCCGATGAGTTGCCCCATATTTCTATGGTCGTCCTCAATCGAGACAGGTTGGTCCGGATGTCGTCAAACGCCGCACAAACCAGCTCCAGCATTCGATTGTCGGTATCATACGTGCGTATGACTTGATAAAGCGTGCCCTCATGAACGAGACGAGGCTCGTTTTGATATTCATCGAGCCAGACTTCAAAAATCGCTTCCGGACGGAGTGCGTTTGCCATTGCTTGGTAAAACTCGGATTGCCGAATCGATTTCTTTTTCGCAAAGATCTCCCGCGGCTCGTTCTCCGTGATCTGGTCGCCGGTAGCCGACTGCGAATACGAGAGTCCGATTAGTTGTACAACTTCCGGAAGCCTCATCCGCCTACCGCCCCCTTCGACTTTGCGAGCTGGGTCAAGAGCGTATGGAAGACTGGAGAAAACTCGGTTTCCCCGCTCTTGATATTCCAAAGGTCTGTTACGCCGAGAACGATGGCGCCGACCGCCAGGTCGCTGAGCATCGATTCCTCCGACACGCCCGCTCCCACCATGTAGCCTTTAACAGCCAGAAGCTTTTGCTTGAGTGTTCGGTTGTGTGCCGTGCTCGCAAGCGAGATGTTCAGCCCCACCTTACATTCTGCAATCAGCTCGTCGTCGGTCAATCGGGATCACCACGATCCGAGGATGATTCAACTCGCCCCATATCCTCCGGTTCAGGTTCCCCCGCTCCATCCACCGCCGGTATCGAATCGGTTATCGTCTCACCTTTTGGCTGTTCAACAATTTCGGGAGAAACCGAATAAGGAACAAGCACGATTTTGACACCGCTGTTCTCCTGCTCGAACCGGAGCTTGTTGGATAACTCCTCGTGTTCGCTCTCCGATAACGGCATAGTCGCTTTCCACAGTATGACAGTCTCGTTATCGGCTTCAATTTTAGTTGCTTTTTTCGCTTGTTTTCTCAACACTTGCTACCGCCTTTCAGAAGGGGCCGAATGGCCCCCGTAATTAGGTTGCCGAACCTTTTTTCACGATCACGACGCCGTTCGGGTCGAGCAGTTTGCCGTCTGCGATGAGGATCGCCTTATCTACCCATTCATTGGTATCATGGTCGAAATAACGGAACATGGTCATCTGCAGATTGGAATTCAAGGCATAGTTTTTGAGGTTACAGAAGACGGCGACCACATCGCCCGCAGCCGCGTCCGCGAATGGTGCAATAACATCGTCTTCAACCTCAATGACTTCCTTGCCGCCGAACCGGCCCTGCGGCCCTTCGGTAATGCCGTAGTTAACCCGGCCGATCGGCTGGCCGTTATTATCGACCATGCCGTTAATATAGCCTTCGAACGTGCTGGAGGCCATGATGAGGTTGGCGCCCGCTTTGTATCGCAAGGGCATTTTGGCGAAAATCTTCTTGGCCCACTGCTCCCAATCGGAAAATTCGGCCGGCGTCATCGTGACGATCTGAGAGGCAGGTACACGCGAGTCTTTCGTAATACCAAGCATTTTCCCGGTCCCATCGCCATTCATAACGGCCAAATCTACCGCTTGAATCATCGCTTCGACGATAAGATCCGTGATGGTCGTTTCAAAACCTTCGAGCGTCACGGTATCGGCCAACAAAGAAATGGATACTTTGCACTCCAATCCGTGATAGCTGAACGACACTTTGGTATTAGACTGAACCTTTTGCTTATCCGAAGGAGTTGTTTCACCGATCCATGTCGCAACGGGTTTGAGCGACAGGATGGGTACATCGACTCCGCCCTTAATGTTGAGTCTCCGAATACGACTAAAAATCTGCCCGTACGCCGTCAACTTCCGGATAACTTCATTGAGGATCGTTGTCGGAATGACCGCGGATACGTCCGTCGTCATTGTCATTGCATTCGCCCGCAGCTCCGGTCTGATTTCCCCTGTTTTGGCGAACACCATGAAAGCGCTCCGGTATTCCAGTGTGGCATATGGGTCAACCGGCCCCTGGGAGCGCTGTTGCTCTCCTGGAGAGCCCGCGCCGTTACCGAGGCCATACGAGCCCATAATATGAGCAGCGCTAGGCGCTCCGGAAGCAGGCACTTGGGCGCTTCGCTGCTCGGTAGCAGGAGGCGTATTCCCACCCGCGACCGGATCGTCCGGCATGCTGTCGATCATGCTTCGCAGCTCCGCGATCTCCACATTCAAGGTTTCCATCTCGGCGTTAATGCTCCGCAGCTCCGCTACCTCCGTAGCTGCCGCCCCTTTCGTTCCGAGTTCGGCCTTTCTTGCCTCTTTCTTTTCCAGCATTTTCTTAAGTTTGTTTTTCATAGATCGTCACCTTATCCCTTCATCAAGAGTAGATTTTTTAACTTCAATAGTTCCAGCTCGTCTTTCGAGTTATCCAACTGAGACCGGGCGTTCTCCAACGCCTGACGCGCATTATCCAATGCCGTCCGGTCACGAGCATTTATGTCAGTCCCGGTATAGGCCGGGAAGTTGACAGCACTTACTTCAATGACTCTCTTAATTTTCTGAATGCGACGAGTCGGCATGTCCGATTCGAGGTCTTCCCACTTCTCGGCGTCGATATAAAAGATAAAAGACATCCCATCGATGTCTTTTCGCTTCACCGCGCTGTATAGCGTCCTGGCTTCGGAGTTATTCTCCGCGTCCAAGTTCGCCCTGATGTACAGCCCGGTTTCGTCCAGCTGCAGCTGCATTGTTGAATTGCTGTTGTTCCTCCTGCTCCTGGCGAGCGGAATTTTCATCAAATCGTGATTCGTGCAAAAAAGTACATCATCAAAATTGCAGCTATCGAAAGCTCCGCGTTCAATGATTTCGTTATACCACCCACCGATATTCGTTCGTTGGTCGTAAACGGCCGGATGCCCTTCGATATAGGTGCCGTCATCGACGGCCCTTATGTCGAGAAGGCCAAAGCTGCGCTTGATCGGCTCATCTTTATTGGGCAAGCTAATCATTTTGCTCATCGCCCTTCCCTCCATTCGTTGTCGATTTCCGCCCCATCTGGTAGGCGTTCGCTAGGTTCACATCAATGTAATTAAGCGACATGGTTCGCCGCGATCCCGTCCCATCCTCCAGCGGGGGAAACCCGAGAATAGCAAGCTTCTGATCGTCGGTAAGCAGCCCTTGTTCACCCGTTGTTTTGATCAGGTTGAGTTTTGCCGCCGTACTCAGAAACATCATGTTTTTATGATAAAAAACAATCTCATTCCCCATGTCCAATTCACGCGGGGTAAAGATTGTTTTGGAAAAAGCTTGCCCTAGTCCGATGACAAGCGGTTCGAGTGTGCTTTCGTAAAACGCTTGATATTGCTCGTCGGTATAATCCCGGGAAAGGATCGCCTGGGATACGCCATACCATTCCTGGGCTGTACTTCTTAGGAAAGAAAGCGTGTCTTTATCGACCATTTTCGGATCGATGTTGACTGGAATGAAGTCCCCCTTCAAATCAAGAGGCATAATGCCGGAATCACCGCTCATCATAAGCTTTTCAAAGCGCTCCCGCTCCGCTTTTTGACTTTCGTCATCCAGCATAGTCGCGATCTTAATAACGCCCCGGACCGACATGCTGGTCTTAATCCCTTTTTCCAGCCCTTGCAGAACGACGTCGTTAATCTGCAACACTTTCAATAGTGCCGCATTGTCTGGCTGGCCGTTCTGCCCGCCGCCCATGATGTCGTTAACGGAAAACTTCTTCCGGATATGGATGACATCCGAATAGGGAAGTGTGAAGCTGTCTCCCGAACGAAAAAACAGTTTCACGAACAACATACCGGCTTCGTCCTGTAAGAAATCGACTTGGTATGGATTTAAGGGGTATAGCCCTTTGTACACCCGCGAATTGCTCTCGCTGTCCTGCTCATACATCGGGTAAATGAATACGTTGTAGTTCAGATATAGGAGCCAAATGACTTTTTCGAGAAAGTCCCGTGTCGTCATCAGCTCATTAGGGCCGAACTTGAACAGCCGGTTTAAATTACCCTTCGGCGTCACCTGCTTACCGGAGTTGTCATGACGGATATGCCGCGGCTGCAGCTTGCTGATTTCCGTCGCGATGATATCAATGCAGTTCTGCACGATATCCGAAGCGTAAATGTTATCCCCGAACTGCGAAAAGATCGGGATGTAACCATTCATCATCTTGGCCCGGATGTATTCTTTTCCTTTGTTGATCAGCCCCTTGAGGCTGGAGAGTAATGCCACTGTATCACCCCGCTCTCTTCACCAAATCTAGGAATTCCGTTCGGTTATCGATATAGACTTTATAGACGAAGATCATCGTTAGCGTTCCGTCGATCTTTTTATCGTCCTTGCCCTGGATCTTCACCGGACGGATCTCCATCTTGCCGTTGACTTCAACGGCCGTATTTTCTAAACACCATCGATCGATCGGGTGCTTGTTGTAGTTGACCAGCTTGCTACGTAAATCTGCTCCGAGGAGCTTCATCGGCTCGCTGAGACTCCCGAATTCCTGGCTGATCCGAACCATATCGAATCCGTGTTCTTCCATTTCCTTCACCCAATAGATCGCGGACCATTTGTCGTATCCGATTTTATAAAACCGGATTCCGTAATCTTTAAACAGACGAACAAACCATTTGGTCACATGGCGAAAGTCGTTTTCGTTTCCATCGGAGACGGTGATCATGTCCAGCTCGGTCCATTTTTCGAATCGTTCTCGATCTTCCTTCGAGAGCGTCGGGATTTTGGATGCCGGAATAAAGTATCGCTGGATCATAAGCTTTTTCCCGTCCTTCATCAACAAAGCACGGGCCGATGCAAGATCGCCGGATTTGGAAAGATCAACTGCCCCGATTGCAAACGCTCCTCTGAACTGATCAATATCAAAGGAGTCCTCGCTTGCGATATCTTCGTCAGCTAACCAGGCAGCAGCATTGTTTTGCTTGACGTTGAAATCCTTCGCTAACACGAAAGCTCGCATTTCTTGGCTCGTCTTGGACTCTTCCACCATCCGGCGCAAGAAGCTCCATTTCTTGATCGTGCCAAGGCCGGGATTACTCTTCGTCCACGTTTTTTCGTCCTGCCAGATCTCACGGGAATTGTCCTGCGTGTACATCCAAAGGAGCCAACGCGGGCGATCCAGCTCGCCGTCCAGCACTTGACGCGCCTCGACCATCCGGCCATCCAAATAACCATCATTCGTAAACCCTTCCGTTGTCAGCTCAATATAAAGAGGCTCGTCCTGTGTGGATAGAGCCTGTCGGATCGGCATGACGGAAGTGTTGTCCTTCATCTCGTGGGCTTCATCGACTGCACCCACGCCAATGTTCCGGCCTTCCTTCGCGCCGGTCTTGGCCGATATTTTGCGTATGGAGCCTTTATTCCGGTAGCTGTATTTCCCTGTCCGGACAGGCTTTTTCGGATTGCCGAAGTAGATGCCCTTGATATTCTTTCGCGTTTTGAGGTCCAGTGTTCGGCTTTCCTCGCGCATCGAGTTGATCGCCTGGAACATCAAGTCCGCTTGCTCATAGTCGTTGCTCGAACAAAGAATCTTGATTCCTTCGGGGCCGCAGAAGAATTCGGCTAGGCATATCGCGCTTACGAGTGGCGTCTTCCCATTCTTCCGGCCGACCACGTATAGAATGTCCTGGTAGAGCCGCACCCACCGCCCGACTTCTTCGTCGTAAATCTTGAACGAATAGATCGCCTCGATGAACGCCTTTTGAAACAGCATCAGCAAAAAGGGCTTCCCGGAGAAAGGCGCCTCGTAGTGCTTGCACTGCGTCTCGATGAACTTGATCCGCTTGTGTGCTTCATCCAGCTCGAAACGAATGTCCGGATTATCGAAATGCGAAAGCAGGATGTCGAACATCTTTAGCAATTCTTGGCCGACGATGATCTTTCCGGATTTGCACAATTCGATATATTCCAGCAAATGCGAATGTGGTAAAGCATTTATCATTCGAATTCACTCATATCGTCATCCAGCTCAAGGACATTTTTGCTTAATACGCCGTTAAGCGTCTTAATGACAACCGCATATAAATTCAGGTTTTTCAGATACTGCTTCGCAGCCTCGACCGGCCTTTGCTGTAAAGGATTTGCTGGGTTAATTTGAACGGTCCCGGTCTTATCGATCACGCTTCGCAAAACGTGATTTTCGGAAGCCAGACAGGCAGCATCCGCAATCAGCCCTTCAACGAGCTTCGCTTTGCTGGGATCTACATCGGCGAAAATCTCGGTCAACTTTGCATACTCACGCTGATACACATCCTTTTTTTCCATAGTAATTTCGCCCTCCTCGAATTTCGAAATTTTTGCCGTGTACCAAAATTGTGTCCCCTAGACGGTTATTAGAATGCTTTACCCAACGAAAGCACCGGGGGGCCCTTTTTCACCTCTGGCAATCCATTCTCTTTAGCCCAGGCATTGTATTCATCCGTTGCTAGTTCCAATCGTTTGCAATGAAGTTCCAACTGCTCCCTATTGCTCTCGGCCATCTCTTCATGAAAAGCGATAGCTCTACGAATCTGCTGACCCATCATGTAATGCTCATGGAACCAATGCTCCATTTGTGCAGCATATAATTCCTGTTCACTAAAATTCTCAAGTGCTTGCGCCGGTTTCACCGTCTCCGCCTTACAATTATCACAAATAACTCCATCCTTAGGTGGTCCTTTTCCCTTCCATACATTTCCGCATTTTGCACAAAGAAAGTCTGCCACTCTTTCACCCCCGATATTGTTCGAACCATTTGTCAATATACTTAACCCATTCGTCCTGCCGGTGCCGTAGCTGCTCGTCCGTTGCAAGCCGGTTCAAACATTCATCCCGACTCGCTTCACAGAATACCAGTTCAGCTCCCAGGTCATCGGCAAGCCGATCGCGCTTAAACCTTTCGGCATAACCACCAATTACCCAAGCATTCCCCCACTTGCCGAGGCGAGTCCGGATATTGTCGATCAATAGGCTATGCAGGCCGATCACATTGCCGAACAGACCGTCCGGCTTGTCATAGGCTGGTAACCCCGACACAGCTTCGTAAAGCCTATCCATATCGACAATAATGTCACCGCGCCGCATCTGCTGACGGACAAGCGTTTTCTTCCCGGCCAACGGAGGACCGTAGACCAAATAGACGCTCTTCTTGGATTGATAACCGAATCGCCTATGCTCCTGGTTGTGACAATCGCTACATACCAGCTCGACCCGTTCAGGGTTTAGGCTGATGGTATGGTCTTGGACATTCTCCGGCGTTAGCTCTATCTTATGGTGACCGATAATATCAATCGGTTTCGCAATGATGTGAGCGCATCTCTCGCACCTGTTCCCCCGTTCGGCGATCAGTCCCAAACGAAAGTTTCGCCAGGAAGAGGATGCATAGAAGGTTTGCAGTACTGCGAATTTAGCCACATTACCACTCCTGGGAAGCCATAATTTTATTCTCACGCTGTAACTTCTCGATTCGCGCCCGCGTCTCTTCATCGGACAATTGGCGTGCCTCGATCTTGCACTTGAGTTCGATACATTTTAGTTTCTTGTCCTGTACACGGGTTAGCGCTTCTTCAATCGCCAAAATACGTTCAAGTTTCTGTGATTTCTTGACCGTTCGTTCAATCTCGACAGGAATGATATCAATGACGGGAATCATCTCCATCGTTCCATCCTCGTCAAAATCCGGTTTTTCGCCGATCTTCTTTCGAGCAAATTCATGTTTGCTGACTATGGAGGCTTCGTCCCAGCCGTTCATAATATTAGCTCGAAGTTGGAGCATTCTTCTTTCTCGAAGCTCGAAAAAACGAATATGATTTTCGACTTGCACAAGAGGATCAGTCTCGACAAACATTAGCTTCGCTTGCTCTTCCGGATCTAAGACATCTTCCCAAATGGTTGCGTACTCCCCGTGAATGAGTGCATTAACATTTCGCTTCGGCGCTCCACCGTTGTTTCCCACGGCATTCTTATTCCCTTTAGGTGCGCCTCGTTTTCTTCGCCCTGGGTCCGGAAGCTCATCCCAGTTGTCAAGAAACTTCCATTTACGGATCAAGCCTGGAGCGATCCCGAGTTCCTTCGCAATTGAAGATAGTTTCCGCGTTCGCCCACCCTCGCACCACAGTTTAAACGCCTTGTCACGGTTCGGACTTCGTTCTCTCGCCACTACATCACCTCCACCTCCAAAGCGTCTTAAAAGGCAAATTTGGGCCTCTCATCACGTCGAATTGAGTTGTAAGAACGCTTTTTCTTTTCGGTCACGCTTTGAATGAGAATGACGGCCGAAAATGGACATCACAAAGAGGCAGTTTTCCACTAAAAAATGGTTCTGCAATAACCCATAACCTATATTCTGTTGCACTCATAAAAGCTCGATTTTTCTTGATCCTTCTAGGAGATTCCGTCTCTTCGTAAAATGAGTGCCACACAATCTGTTTTATGCGTATCTCAAGCGAGTGATTGCCGCATCCATCATGTCCTGTGTAAGCCCTAAATACATCAAAGTCGTTGTCTCCGTGCTATGGTTAAACATCTTCATTAGTAACGCTAGGTTACGTGGATCGGCCATGTAAAGATGGTATCCCCATGTCTTACGCATGGTGTGGCAGCCGATGTCCGTAAGGCCAAACTTTCGAGCTGCGATATTCAGCATCTTATAGGCGCTGCTCCGATCTAAGGGCCGGTTAGGAAGGCCGCTCGATCGCTTCTTTTGACGGCTCGGAAATAGAAAATCCTGATCCTTCATCCCTGAAATATAGGAATCGAGGTCCGGCCGGATATCCGGATGGATGATGAATCGTTTTTTCTTGCCGGTCTTCTGTTCACGTATTTCGATATGCGTGCCTCGGACAAGGCCCACTTTCAAGTTCAGCAAGTCGGATACACGCAAACCACTGTATATGCCCAGGCAGAAGAAAATATAATTCCGTTCGTTCGTAATCTTGAAATGCTCCTTAATCGCTTCGACAACAGTAGGGTCGCGGATCGGCTGCACAAAGTTCATGGGTCTTCACCTTCTTTGACACATTTCTGCTTGGAGCAAAATTGCTTCACCCCATCCCACTGGCCCCACATGCAACCTTTGCATTTCGCTGGCTGTTTGGGTGTCTCATAAGGTACAAATAATTTTAGTAGTTTCTTCACCGTTCATCCCCTCCAGCGAGAGCGCCGGTATCGACGCACTCTAGCAATTGATGAACAAATCTATACATGGAAAAGAGTCGCCACAAAAAGTGACGACCCTTGTTTCATAGGGGCTTCCAACCCCTACTCACCACCGCACCCTTGACGACAAGCGTCTAAGGCAATCCTGCCCACAGCACGGCCGAGTGCCGATAGTGATAAAGGTACAATCGGCATTACCATGGGAACTGTTGTTCCCCGATATGCAAATTGTATCTTGTATAAACCGAATTTTGCCCCTCGTCCTAGCTTCCGTTTACCTTCTGACCACCGTCAGAATTAGACCCTATTTCGCCCCATAGCTTTAGGTTCTCAGCGATTTCTTTAATGCCTTCCGCTATTCGCCTATCTATCGTGCTTTCGCTCATCTTCTTTTGGAATTCGATTATGGTTAGGTTTCGAGCCTGTCCTATAGGATTCAAGAAACGGAAATCCGTTACCTCGCGAACCTCATCTTCCGATATGGCCCTAACCGCCATTTCCAGCACTGTCGTTGTATGCCGCAATCCGTCAATGGTTTCCTGCTGCTTCAAAGTCTTGTACTCTTCTTTTTCCATGGATTGAAGGTTTTTTTTAAGTTGTTTGTAATCTTGGAGGAGGAGCTTCGTGGTGATCTTATCCTCCTCGGTTACTTCTGGAAACATCAGCATCTGTTTCCCCACTGCTCTCCCCTCCCTTTTCTGTATAATCAAAAATCGCGTTCTGCCATAACGCCCAGATGACCAAGCGCTATTTCTATGTGCTCCACCGCGAGACTTGCAGCAGCTATTTCATCCGGATCCCGATCATTAGCCACCAGATACAACCTGCAAATTTCCGCTTTCTCCTTGGCCCTCACTAAAGCTCGAACAAGGGCGTCCTTTCGGAGTTGATCATAGTTGTTCATTGGTTTTGTTCCTTCCATTAGGCTAATTCATCCGCTCGAAAGAAGTTGCCGAACTTATCTCGATGAGGTAGACCCGTTTCCGGATCCGTACTCTTTGATGCCGGTCTGACCTTATGGGGCGTCTTGCATTCATGGCATTCGGTCTCAGTATCATCGGGAAGAATGTACTGGCTGCCTTGATGTTTGCATGCCTGGCATCAGTATCGGCAACGGTAATGAGGGATGCCTCCTTTATCTTTGATCCCCGTTTTCCACCATTCCGGCTGTTCCTCAATATCGGCTGGAACACTCAACCTTTCCCCGATCGATGTCATGAGTGTTCTGTCACTGTTAAGCAACGGTATTTTTCGAGAGATTTCTTTTGCGGATTTTGCGAAATTATCCATAGTTTGTTTTACTTCACTTGCATATGCTCTAGTCGGGCTGTACTCAGCGTGCAACTCCGCCTTCGCCTTCTCTACTTCGTTTCTCGCTTTCTCTTGCAGATCGATTTTGAAATTGATCGGAACCGGCTCAGCTTCCACCAGTTTTCTTGATTGAATGAACGCTTCCAAGCTCCGTTGGACTTCCGGATTTGACCCAAAGAATCCAAACACGCCGCTAATGATAGCCATCTTCTGCATTTCATTAGCTTGTTTCAGCTCTAGATCCAAGGTCTTATTCTCGTCGTAAATGTTCAATTTCACCTGAACCATATTTAACCGCCCCTTTATAAGATTAATAGGAATTATTCCACTGGTTCGCTTCTTGCACATTTTCGTGGGCTTTCCATTGTTCCACGAACTTTTGAAACTCCGGAGTCAACCCACGGGACTGTATAAATTCAGCCATCATGTCGTTTGTAATGGACAAGATCTCGATCATTTCAATCAGTTTTTTCGAATCCTTTTCACCGGTGCGTGGGTCATTGGTTTTCCCTAATAGGTAATCTGCAGAAACTCCAAGAATTGAAGACATCTGATTGAGCTTTTCACTTGGCGGCTGACTCTTATCCCTTTCATAACTTGAGAAATTAGCTTCGGTCATACTAAGCTTGGAAGCCATTTGACTTTGCGTATATCCGCACTTAAGCCTGCATTCTTTAATTCTTTTTCCTAGTGTCATAATAAAAACTTCCCTCCTCTTACTGTTTCTTTATCTGCGTCACCCATGCAAACGCCCTTCCCGATCGTCCTGGGTCTTCGATAATGTAGGAATACCCCGGTGGTACATAGTGACTTGGATTCACTCTCAATTCTCCGAATTCAGTCTTTATTGTGTCGTGCTTAGCAATTTCTGATGTTGCACAAACAAATATTTTTAACCGATCCGACTTTTTGCCACGCCTGATCATAGGCCGAAGCGCTTCTTCAATTATTCGTACAGCCTTTGGTACAAGCTGCGTTGGATTATTGCTCATGATGTGCCCGATCCAAGGATAGAAACTTGTTGTAATTTTTCAGGAAAGCCAGCTCTACCGTTCCAACAGGCCCATTCCGATGCTTTGAAATAATGATTTCGATGATATTTTTCTTTTCTGATTCTTTGTCGTAGTAATCATCTCGGTATAGGAACGCTACAATGTCGGCGTCCTGTTCGATTGCGCCTGATTCCCGGAGGTCCGACATCATCGGTCGCTTGTCCTGTCGCTGCTCAACCGCCCTGCTTAATTGTGATAGAGCAATCACCGGGACATTCAAATCCCTGGCTAGCTGCTTCAACGTGCGAGAAATTTCGGAAACTTCTTCTTGTCGGTTGTTCGATTTCTTGCGCCCGGCGATCAGTTGCAAATAGTCGATGACGATAAGGCCAAGCCCGCGTTTTTCCTTGAGTCTCCGGCTTTTCGCCGCAATGTCGTATACGGTTTGGACTGGCGTATCATCGATAAAGATGTTTGATCCGCCAAGCACACTGGCCGTCATCGCCAAGTTGTCCCAATCATTGCTTTGCATGTATCCCGTGCGCAAGCGATCGCCCTCTATGTTGCCTTCGGCCGACATCATGCGCTGAACCAGCTGGGGCGCGCTCATTTCCAAGCTGAATATAGCAACCGTTCCCTTTGACCGAACACCAACGTTTTGAGCAATATTAAGGGCAAATGCGGTTTTTCCGACCGATGGACGAGCAGCCACAATAATCAAGTCCGATGGCTGGAAGCCTGCCGTAAATTTATCCAGATCTGGATAGCCAGACGGAGCGCCCGTTACATGACTCCCGAAATTCGCAAACCGATATTCGACCGTCTCGAAAACTTGGATCGTCACGTCTCCAATCGGTTTAAAGTCTTGATGCTTGGTTGCTTGGTCGGTCAAAGCAATCGCGGAAGCTTGCATTTCAGCGATCGCCGCTTGTGGCGATTCTTCTGACCAAGCAAGTTCCATTGCGCGACGGGCTGCCTGGATGGTTTCACGGTGTACATGTTTGTCAATGACAATACCGACATAGTGCTCCAGGTTTGCGGCCGTTGGTACCGATCCAGCCAATTCGCTCAAATAGTTAACTCCACCGATCTGATTAATCTCCTGTTTTTCTTGGAGCCTTGCTGTCGTCGTGACTATATCAATCGGACTTCCCTTGTCGGACAAATCCCGCATGGCCGCGAATATCGAACGGTGACGACCGACGTAGAAATGATCCTCCCCAAGCTGATCAACCGCGCCAAACTTCCCGGTCATCAGGACTGCACCAAGGACGGCCTGCTCAGCTTCGACATTATGCGGAGGGATCCGCTCAGCAGCCTGGTTTTCCATGCGTGACGCTCCTCGCTTTTGCTCTTTGCTCCTCCGTTGGGGCAACTGCGGAAGCTCGCAACTGCTCAAGCTTCTCCAACGTTAAAGCGCCCAGTTGCCGCATATCCTCGTGGTACTGCTCGGATTCTGTTTTTGAGGATAACGGTTTTGCAAGCACTCCGGGATGAGGTGGGAACTTATTATCCGGGTCCAGGCTGTAACGTTTTAAATTCTCAATCGCTTGCTCGACCGGCACGTCGGATAATGTTTCGTGCCAATCCTTTACCATTTCCCTTGCAGCCTCTAGCTCCTGCGGGATCGGAAACATCGAATAGACCCGCTTGATTCGCTTAAACAAATTCGTTATGTCCGCTTTATCCACGCTCTTCCTCCTCCACGATTTGATCCAGTAAATCAAATGTTTTTTGGCTGGCCTGCCTACTGCCGCTATGACTCACGGTATCTGTTATCCCTGAATCGAATCGTGCATCTACTTCCTTGGCCGCTTCAAGCGTCTTCGCCCCAGCCCTGAAATAGTCGTTCAGAATTTTGGTGATGAGGTTAAACCTATAGGCACTTCCTTTATTCGCAAGGGCGGCCCGTTCAATGGACCGCACCACAACTGATTCGTCCATTCCATCCTGGTCGATGTAAACCGCTAGTTTATTCGCTTGGAACTGGTTGCACTCAAATCCATACACCCGGATATGTGCAGCGTAAAAGGATTCGTACTCGTTTCCGCAGGCAGCTGTTGTAGAAGTAGTAGAATGATTTAAATCTTTAAGATCTTTTAATAATGCTGAACCCTCTACACCCTTCGTTACACCCCGGTTTACTTCCCCTTTTACACCCTCTATTACTGTATTATTTCCAGTAAACGAGACCATTTGATATTTTCCAGCTTGTTTTTTCCCTTGGTTCTTGTACTGGAGTCTTCCTTTTTGAACCAGCAAGAGCCGATGCTTAATCAGAGACTTTTCGGAAATCCCCGTCTTTGCCATTAGCGTTAGATTGGTTACTGCAAACCACTCTGGAGAACCACTCTTATTTGCGATCGCCATAAGGTGAAACCACAAAGCTTGTGTGGTTGCGTCCAACGGGTTTGTTTCGAGCCAATCTATGAAGGCGTTTATTTCCGAATTGTAGTCCATCTGTTCCTTCCCCTTTGCGTCTCCTTACTCAAATTGACAATTGCAACTGTCCGACCGTATCGGTGTAACGCTCGAAGCTGAACGCCTTCCCCGACCCGGTGCAGAGATCAGGCAGATTCGCCCTTACCAGTGCTTCGGAAAACGGTGGTGGAACGGCGTTTCCGCATCGGGCTACTTGCGCGCTTTTGCTGTAGCTCTTGCCGTCTGCATCCCGGTTGATGATATAGTTTGCCGGGAAGCCTTGCGCCGCGAATAACTCGTGCGGCTCCAGCATACGCATGCCGATGTCAACGATCTGGTACTCCGTTCCCTCGATCGTAACCAGCCCGAACCGGTCTTTTGTCGTGACCGTATGCAGCGGTCCGTCGAGCGTTTGACCGTTGTCTGCGCTGCCGTAGTATTTAAGCAGAAAGGCTCGAACCTCTCCGACATGCAGTCCGCCGGCTGTGATCGTCGGTATAGGGTCGGTGACCTCCTGACCATCCTGGCAGGTACCGCGCAGCTTGATGAGGTGACTGGCGACAAGTGCGCTCTTTCCGCCACCTCCGGCCGTGATAGTTCCGATCGGCTCATCCATTGGACTGCCAACGGATTCCCCAAAGTGCCGGGCGATGTGCGCCGTGACAAGTTGATTCTGTGTCCCGCGCATGGTGATCGTCGGGAATGGGGTGTCTGCCTCGACGCCTGTCATTCCTCCGTAGTGCTTGGCTATAAACGCCGCTACTAGGGCGTGCTTTCGTCCGCCAGCAACGACCGTTCCGAGAGGCTTTTGCAAACCCGGCGCCCGCGGGCTCTGTCCCGGACCCTCGCCATATCCGATTTCGATTAGTGTAGGGCTGACAAGCAAATGCTCAGCTTTTGTCGTGATCGTTGTCAGTGGATCGGAAACTTTGTATTGCAGGCGGTCACCGCCGAAGCCGGTTTGCCCAATACGGGCGATATACGGGGTTACGACTCCCCAGCCGTTTTTTGCTGTGACAGTCTGCAGCGGCTCATCAGTTGCCTGGCCTCGGAATTGTTCACCGGGATGATTGACCTTGATGATAAATGGATTCGGATTGTCGATCACAAACCGCTGAATCCCCCGGGCGATTCGGCGCATCGTGTTTTCAGCCAATGGCCGCTGCCTCTCGAAAATACTCGGGCAAGGGATTGACCAGTCAATGATTTCTGCAGCCGTCCGCCATTGCTTCCGCTTGCTGGCGAGCACTTCGGGACTGTCCGGCGCTCCATGTGTCGGTTCCGGCCAAACGATAGGACGCCCATCGCAGCGAGCTATCAGAAAGAATCTTTTGCGAATAGTCGGGGCTCCGTAATCACATGCCCTGAGTTCCTTCCAATCGACTCTATACCCAAGACGCTTTAGCGCGTTGACGAATGTTCTGAACGTCCGCCCTTTCTGCTTCGGATCTGGATATCCATCCTTAATTGGTCCCCAGGTAACGAATTCCTCGACGTTTTCCAACATAATAACCCGTGGTTTCACTGTTGCAGCCCATCTGACTGCTACCCACGCTAATCCTCTAATGCTTTTCTCTACTGGTTTTCCGCCTTTGGCCTTGCTAAAGTGCTTACAATCAGGGGAGAACCATGCCAATCCGACTGGACGACCGCCAGTTACTTCACGAGGGTCAACATCCCAAACCGACTCGCAATAGTGCTCTGTTTCCGGGTGATTAGCGCGATGCATGGCGATCGCCGCGTGATCGTGGTTGATCGCGATGTCCACGCTACGACCTGTCGCCATCTCGATTCCGGTACTCGCTCCGCCGCCTCCGGCGAAATTGTCAACTATGATCTCGACCAACGGTTCCCATCCCCCATGTTTAGTAGACATTTCCGTTCCTTTCCATAGAAGGCCACCCTTGCACGCAAAACCGAAATGCGGTACAATATCGCACAAGGGCAATAGCCTCTACATATTAATGGTTCGCCTCCGTGTCCCCGCCAAGGTTAGGAAGGCGAATTTTGCTTTTCTTAAGCATCTCTTTTACCAGTAACCACCCGTTCAAACCGCTCTAGAATACTTTCCCGTTCCACCCGAAGCGCTTCGATCTTCGCTTTCATCGCTTCTCGGGGCTTCGGATTGATCTTTGCTTTCGGATCGCTGAGCTGACGAGCGAGTGACGTATGTTCCTTCATGATTTCAACCAACCGATCCCCGTATTCGGAATTAGCGGCTGCCCATGTGACACGCTGACTAAAAGTCCGTTCCACTGGTTTATCCCTCCTTTACTGTGCAATTGCCGTCAAAAATATCAGTACAAAGGCGAATGTAGGAAATACAATGAAAACCGCTATTACTGTTTCAACCACTTCTTTTTTAGTCATGATCGAATATATTATTTCTGGTTAATCTCGACTTGAGCTTGTCGGCGATCTCTTCGGCCGTTAAAGCGATTGATAGTCCGTCTTGCCTCTTAACCAATTCTTCCTGAACAATCTGCCGGATGCGTTTCTCCTGAAAGGCTGTACGCTTCTTATTCCATTCGTCATACAACTCTTCAAATTTGTTATCAGGTGAAAACATCTCCTGAATCACCCGTATTGCCAGCTCATCAAGCTCCTTGATCGATTTCGCATCCTGAATCTGCTGCTGCTTCAATTGATCGTTATTCAGTTTTGTTTACCTCCCCTAAAGGTTTTCTCTCCTGCCTGTTGAATTGGTTAGTTGTCCAGACTTACCAAATTTGTAACAGGGAGGAGGTGCACGTATGAGTCAGGCAGAGATTACGAAAGACATCGTTGTCGCCGCAATACAAAATGGCCTTTTGCCAAAAATACCAGGAACCATTGGTGAAGAAGCAGCGAAGCAAAATGCAGAAAATATTGCTGAATTCTATAAAACCATTTATAAAACTGTGCTAAATCCACATGATTAACGATCGACCGCTTTAATCAATTCAGCAGTTGCAGTAACTAAGCCCGGCAGAGTGTTTACAGCTTCTGCTGGGTTTCTTTCTTGAATAACTTGATCGATAAGCTGCAATAATTTCGTTATGGTTTCCTCAGCTTTCCCGTTCAAAGACAGCATTGATATTCCCTCCTCTCACTTTATTAACTTCATGTCAGGCGAAAAGTCACCATTCCTCAAGAGATCGCGTCCAGAGCAAAGTCGAATACTTCAACCTCTTTTCCTCCAGGCGTTACCACTATACGCCCTTTCCCGAGTGTTCCGAGGAAACCATACGCTGCCCAATTGCATCCGCTACTGGTTTCATCCACCCGCCCAATACATTCCTGATACGCAGAATTTGCAGCTTGGGAGACTACCTCGTCACCACCACCTTTTACTAACCCGATGAAATCGAAGGCGCTTTGCACGTTACCACAGGACGGACATACAAACTTCCAGTGTCGGGCGCTTTGGCCAAAACGTTCGGCTGCTTCCGCCTGCCACTCCTTCAATGTCTGACGGACCATCTTGGGTTTACTCATCTGCTGCTTCAATTGTTCACCTCCCTTGGTGTCAAAGAGCGTTTTCCCCTACTGCGCTTGCTTTAACATCCTCTTTCTTCTCTCTTTCTCAATCTTGTAAATCAATGCTGCAACGTTCAAAAGCGTCTGTTTAGATGGTTTATTGATCTCCACGACTTTATGCATGGAGATCACCTGCCGCGCACAACGCGGCCTGAATAAGCTCCGCTTTGACCCCGGTTCGCGCCGAAATCTCGCCAACTCGTTCACTCGGTTTGCACGATGATCCATACCAATAACCCGCCAATTGAATGATTTCGTACCCGAGGTTTCTCAACTGTTCACCTTTCACGCTGTCCCCTCCTTGTGTTGTTTATACAACATCTCGGGTAAAAAAAATTTCTCTTGGGTCCATATTTCTCTTGGGTCCTTGTTGAAAAAGTGAGCTACCTTTAGCATAAGCATACCGCTGATAGAGCCTCCACTCTCCATGTGAGCGATGGTTCTGCGCGAAACACCAAGAGCCTTCGCCAATTCTTCTTGGGTAAGATCATATTCACGACTTCGACGAAGATGCTTGACATTATTAATCACCTGTACATTACCTCCTTTCGGTTTTGTTGTGTTGTATATCTCACAACCAGATAATAACACCGCTCATATTGTGTTGTCAACAACATAAAAAAACAATCCATATTGTGTTGTATACTTTACAAAACGTGAATTGTGTTGTACAATTTGAATTGTTAATTAATGAGAAGGTTGGTGTAGGTCATTGAATGGACTGGGTAAGTATCTGGAGCAATTGAGAGTAGAGCGGAAACTATCTTTGAGGGATGCAGCTTCCTTGAGTGGACTTTCTTATACTTATATCCGCGACATTGAACTCGGAACAAATCGGAAAACCAAAAAGGACGTTAATGCATCTCCGCAAACACTCAAAAAGTTGTCCGATGCTTACAAAGTTGATTATTACCAACTTTTAGAGCGAGCTGGCATTGTTGATGAGCCCGCCATTAAAGAAGCGACTTCTAAGATTTCTGAACTGCTTAAAGAGGAAAAAACTCAATACAATACATCGCGTTTCGTCCCACTGATCGGCAATATTTGCGCTGGTGATGGCATCGTTGCAGAAGAGAACATCGAAGAGTACGTTGCCTACCCATTTTACAAGAAGGCTCAACCAGATTTTGCACTTCGCGTTAAAGGTGACTCAATGATTGGCGCGGATATAAAGAATGGTGATATTGTCTTTTTCCGTTCCGCAAATTGGGCTGAAAGAAACGGACAGATAGTTGCAGTGGTCGTTAACGGCGAGGAAGGATCGCTTAAACGAATGTTTTGGGATGCTTCATCCCCTAAAATAAAATTGGCACCAGAAAACGATGTTTACCAAACTAAGGAAGTGCTTCCGAACGAACTACAAGTATGTGGCGTGTACTACGGACATTTCCGGGAACCGGAGGATGAATAATGAAAGCTGCTATCTATATTCGAGTTTCTACACAAGAGCAAGCCCAGGAAGGATTTTCAGTGTCTGCTCAAAAAAACCGTTCTATTTCATACTGTGACTCGCAGGGATGGGAAATATTTGATTTTTACATTGATGAAGGTTTGTCTGCCAAGGATATGGAACGTGATGATCTAAAGCGAATGTTAGATGATGCTAAGAGGCGAAAGTTTGATGTTATTGTAGTATACAAGTTGGATCGTCTAACACGTAGCGTTCTCGACTTGTATAAAATACTTGAAGAATTAGACAAACACCATATTAAATTTAAGTCCGTGACAGAGGTTTATGACACAACCACCGCAACAGGAAGATTGTTCATTACGTTGGTTGCCGCACTTGCACAGTGGGAAAGAGAAAATTTGGCCGAGCGAGTTTACTTCGGAATGGCAGAGATGGCCTCACAAGGAAAACGCCCGGGAGGCACGGTTTGTTATGGATACCGGATTGGGGAAACTAAGAAATTAGAAATCGATGAATCTCAAGCTAGGATAGTCAGAATGATTTTCGACGCTTACGAACGCAACCAAAGCATGAGGGATATACAAAATACAGTCTTAAAGGACATAAAGCCTCCAAAGCTGCATTGGTCCACTACGACAATCAACTACATGCTTAGGAATCCTGTATACACAGGACGGATTAGATGGAATTTGCGTAAGCGAGGTAAAGGAAAAACCAATGCGGCCATGATTATGCCTGGTGAACATCCTCCAATTATTTCTGACGAACAATTTAATCGAGTTCAACGAATACTTGATAAACGTAGAATTCTTCCATCCGCAGCAGCTACCTCGGATTTTATTTTTTCGGGTATATTAACATGCAAAAAATGCGGCTACTCTATGAGTGGGACAAGCCGAAAATACAAAAGCGTTCGAACTAAATATTACGCTTGCGTAAATAGGCAAAAGAATTTTAAGTGTACTCAACCTTATATCAGAGAAGAATTAATGGAAGATGCTCTGGTTGCCTATATACAGAAATATATTGATACATTAGAAAAAGGCGATCTTACTCAACTTGAAAACAATGATGCTTCTGAGGATATTAATGGCGATCTTGAGAAACTCGAAAAGCTACAAAAAGAAGTAATGAAGATACAGGAGCGTAAAAAGAAATTCCAGAACATGTACATTGATGAGTTGATCTCACGGGATGACTACATCAAGCGTAAGGAAGAACTTGATCAAGAGGAACAAGAATTAATTTCCACAATTAACGATATTTCTTTTGAAGACAACGATGGCACTGATGAAGTTGAACTAATTAACGTTCTGGCAAGTATTCAGAATAATTTCTCGACTTATACTACAGACGAAAAAAAGACTATATGCCAAGAATATTTCAAAAAGATTGTTGTAGATGAAATTGGAAAAGGCGTAAATGGAACTCCGATCCTCGAACTACACCCCGAATATAATTGATCACTTCCCTAAAATAAAAACGCACCCCTTCGAAGCGAAAAGGCGCGTTGACAACGAGATATGATGCTGATGAAGGGAATTGAACCCCCGACCTACGCATTACGAGTGCGTTGCTCTACCCCTGAGCTACATCAGCGTATTTAGTGATACACGGTCTACCAGCTGAGCTACATCAGCGCATCGGATATGAATCACACTTAATCTATAATACTCATTTTCAGAAGAAAGTCAACACGAAATTTCACGTACAGAAACATCCCGCAGGGCGCCCCCTATTATTCCCAACCCACCCAAAATTCAAGCTACCGCAAGGCGTCACCGGCCAGTCCGATCCGGCAATAACTCCGCTAACGCATTGGAACCCAGGACGAAATCGTGTATGATTACTTTAGAAGCGCTTACATGTTTCCTGCAAAAACAGGACGAAACGCTTCATCCACATCGTAGACGGAGGTTGTGCCATGATCAGGCGGTTCCGCTTGTTCCGCAGTCTTCCTTTCCAAAAGAAACTGCTTCTCTCCTCGCTGCTTTTAAGCGTACTGCCTGTGCTGCTGCTTGGCAGCGCCGCTTCTTATTTTGCCGCCTCCAGTATTCAAGATGAAGTCAATGCAAAGCATGCGTCGACGCTGCGGCAGCTGGAGAGCCAGGTGGACTCGCTGCTGAAGCGGCTCGATTACATGTCGATCCAGATCGCCGGAGATTTGACGATCGAGAAATCGGCCCGTCTCGGCATCTCGATGGACGACCGGGTGACGCTCGAGACGACGCTGGATATGGTCGAGACGTTTCGCAAATACCGCAGCTTATCGGATCTGCCCTTCCATTCCTACTTGGTGTACAACCATTTCGATATCGTATACTCGAGCAGGGACGGACTTCAGAACACCTACCAGTTTCCTTATTACGACGCGTTGCGGCAGTATGTGCCCAAGTTTACCGGCTCGTTGTTCCTCCCTTCGAACACGTATCCGAATCAAAGGGATTTTCTGATCGTCCGTCCGGTCGGAAGCTCGTCCACAGTAGACGGCGTCCTCTTTTTGCAGGTGGAGCCGGAGCGCCTTTTCGAGCTGCTGCAATCGGTGGAAATCAGCGGCGACAGCCAGCTGCTTGCGGTAGACAGCACCGGGCGCATCGTGCTAAGCCAGAAACCGATGGAGGTCGGAACGGCGCTTCCGACTCCGTTCGCGAAGCGGCTGACGCAAACCGTCCAGCCTTCCCCAACCGATACGGTCGCCTACGGGGACGAGTTATATCACGTATCCGTTCACCGGTCCGGCTATAACGACTGGACGTACGTCATCATCGCTCCCCAGGGCGGGCTGACCGCCAAGGCGGACCTGATCAAGCAAGTCACTTGGCTGATGGCCGGCTGTCTGGCTCTCGTATGGGGTCTGATCGCCCTGTTCGCTTCCAAGCGGCTCTATTATCCGATCCGCGCCCTGCTGATGAAGCTGCCTCAGCGGACGAAGCCGTCCCAGGACGAGCTGCAGCAAATCGACGCCTTTATGCAGCAAATGATGGATACGAATCGCAGGCTGGACTACGAGCTTCGCGAACAGATTCCCCAGCTCAAGGAAAATACGCTGCTTAAGCTGCTGCACGGAGAGCTGAACGACGCCGAGTTCGCGCTCAAAACCGAAGAGTATGCCTTGCCCCTTCGCGGGCGCTCATTTGCGGTATGCGTCTTTGAAGTAGACGCCTTTATGGAATTCAGGACCAGCTATATGGGCAAAGACCGCTCGCTCATGATGTACGCCCTGACGAAGCTGGTCGACGAGATGGCGGCTCCTTTATTCCCCGCCGTATGCGTCTCCCCTTCCTTCGGTCAGGTGGCGCTGATCGCCGGCACGGACGACCCTGCCGCTCTGGGAAGCGATATCGAAGACCTGTGCGGACGCGTCCGGATCAAGGCGAAGGAGCTGTTCCGGTTCACGCTGACCGCCGGCGTCAGCCGGGTCCGGCCCGAGGTCCGCAGCATTCATGAAAGCTATATGGAGGCGGTCGAGCTGCTCAGCTTCCGGCTGCTGCTCGGTCACGATCTGACGATCAGCCAGCGTGCCGTCGAGCCGATGGACACGGTCAAGCAGTCGGCCCGCAATTTGATCATGCGCCAGAAAGCGATCGTCAAGCGGATTTCTGAAGGAAATATAGCAGAGGCCGTAACCGAATTCGAAGATATGGTGCGGGAGATTCCGCGGCAGTTGACCGGGTTTAAGCCGGTCACCGGTATTTTTACGAACCTGATCGGCGAGATCGACCACTTGCTGAGTCAGCTCGGGTACGAACTGCATCAGCTGTTCCCGGACAATGTGTACGCCAAAGTGAACGAAGCGGAGACGCTCGACCAGTTGAAGGATTGGTTTGTCGATTGCTTCTTCCCGGCGTTCCGCCATCATTTCGAGCGGCTTACCGTCCCGAACCAGACCAAAATCGCCCAGCAGGTTGCGGAATACGTCCAGAACGGGGCTGAAGGAGAACTATCGCTGCAGGAGGCGGCGGACCGGTTCGGCTTATCGCCCTCTCAGCTTAGCCGGATGTTCAAGGAAGAGATGCGGGTCAACTTCATCGATTACGTCATCGAGATGCGGATGTCCCGGGCGAAGGAATGGCTGGTCCACTCGGACATGCCGATCAAGCAGATCGCCGACCGTCTTCAATACACGACGACGCAAAATTTTTCCCGCGCCTTCAAGCAAACGACGGGCATGTCCCCCGGACAATACCGGGAATCGGTCCGGCACCAGCAAGGGGGTTCGGCCTAAATACCAACAACAGTCGGGCGGCGGGAGACGTTACGCTGGATCAGCTACAAGCAGATAGACGGGACCTTGCATCGCCCGGACGACATCCAGGAATACACCGCGCTTGACCCAAGCCCGCACTTATACGCAATCCGGAAGCTTTCCAACTCCTGTTTGCAGGGGGGCCGAAAGCTTCCTTTCACGTTTCCGGCATGTTGCTTGTTCTACTAGTTGCTCCGGCTCCCGATCCGCTTTGAACCCGCCTGCCCAAGCTGCAAGACATCTGTTCCGACATTGCATCCTCCCGCGCAGACTTTTATGCCCTGATGATCTTGTTCCATTCCGGACAAGACCGCCTGCCCGCCCGCTGATCGTCATCCCCCATCCATCTCTCCCTCTCACCGCTCCAAAACCGCGTCATTACAAGCTTTCCCGGCATTATTCGGACATGTTTCAAATTTTGCATACCGGTATCCTTGTTTGCGGAGCCGCTTGAAAAAATAGATCGTTTACACGCCGCATCCGTTTTTTCTATGATGACCTCATACAACCGACAAGAAACTACGGTCGTACCGGAAAGGGGGATAACCTACATTATGAGAACGGTTTCAAATCAATCAGCCGCACAAGTCCCTGTTACGTCCGGCTCCAAATGGAACCTGATACGGCGGAAACTATGGAGAAGCCGTATGATGTATTTGTTTGTTCTGCCGGGCACGCTGTACTTTCTGATTTATAAGTACGTGCCTCTGCTCGGCTCGGTTATTGCATTCCAGGAATACAGTCCGTTCCAGGGGTTTCTGCACAGCGATTGGGTCGGCCTTGCCCATTTCCGGAAAATTTTCGACAATCCCGAAGTGGTGCAGGTGCTGATCAATACGATCACATTATCGTTTCTGCAAATCGCCGTCGCCTTCCCCGTTCCGATCGTGCTGGCCCTTATGCTGAACGAGACGCGGCACGAATGGTTCAAGCGGCTGATCCAGTCGCTCGTCTACTTGCCTCACTTCCTGTCCTGGGTCGTCGTGGTCGGGCTCGTGACGATTTTCCTGCGCAGCGACGGCGTTGTAAACGGTCTTCTGGAGCATGTGTTCGGGATCGAACCGATCCTGTTTCTGCAGCAGCCCTACCTCTTTAAGCCGCTTATCGTGCTGGAGGTTATATGGAAGGAAGCCGGATGGGGCACGATCGTGTTCCTGGCCGCGCTGGCCGGGGTGAATCCGGAGCTGTACGAAGCGGCGATCGTTGACGGGGCGAACCGGTGGCGGCGCATCTGGCATATTACGCTTCCCGGTATCCGCAGCACAATCGTGATTTTGCTTATTTTGCGGCTCGGTACGGTGCTGGACAACGGGTTCGAGCAAATTTTCCTCATGCTGAATCCGTACGTACAGGAGGTCGGCAACGTGCTCGATACTTATGTGTACTATAAAGGTATTTTGCAATCCGACTTCAGCTTCGCTACCGCGGTAGGGCTGTTCAAGTCCGTCGTCGGACTCGTCCTGGTCGTGGCGGCCAACAAGCTGGCCAAGAAGTTTGGCGAGGAAGGCATCTACTAGTTTCAAAAGCCTCCCTATAGGGGGACTACCATCACCACGAAGGAGGTGCAGCACGTTATGCAGCACCGGACTTGGCTCGGCCGGGCGGCCGACTGGGTGAACATCCTGGCATTGACTTTAATCGCGGCAGCCATGATCGTCCCGTTTCTGTACATTTTCTCGGTGTCGTTCTCCTCGATGGAGGAATATTTGCGCAAAGACTTTATTTTATGGCCGGACCGCTGGGTGACAGATGCTTATCAATACATTCTCGCCAACGACAAATTCGTCAAATCCGTTCTCATCACGATCTGGATTACCGTACTGGGCACGACGCTGAACCTGGTCTTTACGTCGACGATGGCTTATGCGCTGTCCAAACCGTTTTTCGGACAAAGAATGTTCCTGTTCCTGGTGCTGTTCACCTTCCTGTTCAGTGCGGGCATCATTCCGACCTATCTGGTCGTCAAGGAAACCGGCTTGCTGAACTCCATCTGGTCGCTGATCATTCCCGTCCTCATCAGCCCGTGGAATCTGATCGTGTTCAGCCAATTTTTCAAAAGCATACCCGAGGAGCTGAACGAAGCCGCGCTGATCGACGGGGCCGGGGAATTCACCGTTTTCTGGCGCATCATCATCCCGCTGTCGAAGCCCGCGCTCGCCACATTCGGCCTGTTCTACGCCGTGATGCACTGGAACTCATATTTTACCGGCATCCTGTACTTGAGCAATCCGAACTTATGGCCGATCCAGATGCTGCTGCGCCAGATCGTTGTTGTCAACGACACGAGCTCGCTGATGACCGAACAGGTGCTGACCGACCCGCCTCCTGCGGAAACGATCCAGATGGCTGCGATTTTGCTCGCCACCCTGCCGATTCTGATCGTATATCCGTTTCTGCAAAAGCATTTCGCCAAGGGGGTGATGATTGGTTCAGTCAAAGGATGATCGGACTTTGAAGTGACAGACCGGGGGGCAACCAGGAACAGCTGAACCGTATCGGTCACGAACGTGAACGCATCGCATGTTTACAAATCTATGGAGGTGTCGCAAGTGAAAGGAAAAAAACTTGTCAGCCTGATGACCGTCTCCCTGCTCAGCATAGCCGTAGCCGCTTGCTCCGGCGGCGGCAAACCCGCAGCCGACCCGAAACCGGGAGATGCGAACGCACCTAAAACGGCCAAGATGCACGATATCAGCTTCCTCAACTTTGCCTACACCATCTTCCCCGACCCGAACGGCAAAGGCGTCGAAGCGATCAAGCAGAAATTTAACGCGAACATTAAAGCCCAGTTCGTGCTCCAGTCCGACTACAAAGAAAAGCTGAACGTCATTATGGCTTCCGGCGATATGCCGGACGTCGTAGCAGTGAAGGACCTCGATTCCAACTATTACAAATGGGCGAAGCAGGGCGCTTTCCTGCCGCTCGACGACTATATCGACAAATACGCGACGTTTAAAGGCGTCCCGAAAACGATCTACGACCAGTTCCGCGTCAACGGCAAAATATACAGCATCCCGATGTACGCGCCGACGTATACGTTCTCGGGGACGATCCGTCAAGACTGGCTCGATAACCTTGGCCTGAAAATGCCGACCAATTACAAGGAGCTGCTCGACGTCGCCATCGCCTTTACGAAAAACGACCCGGACAAAAACGGCAAAAACGATACGTATGGCTTCGCCCTCGGCCAGGACATCTCGCCGACGCATGCAATGGGCGCTTACTGGTCGCCGGCTTGGTATCATAAAGACAAGGACAGCAACTATATCCCCGGCTTGATCGGTCCGGGACGCAAAGAAGTGATCGAGACGCTCGCCGCCGCTTACAAAGAAGGCGCGGTAACGAAAGACTTCGCGGTGCTCAACTGGGCGCAGACGAACAAGGAATTCTACTCGGGCAAAGCGGGCATTTTCATCGGCACGCCTACCGGGATGGTCGAAGAATATTATACCGGCCTGCTGAAGGTGAACCCGACGGCCAAAGTAGCCCCGATCCCGTTCTTCAAAGCGCCTGACGGCTCGCAGGGCAATCCGAAGGCGAGAGGCTTCTTCGGACTGACGACGCTGTCCGCCAAGCTGAAGGACGATCCGGACAAAATCAACAAAATTTTGGAAATTCTCGATTACGGCCGTCAATTTATCCCGGTTGCCGAGCGGACTCCGCAAAACCAGCAGTTTGACTGGATCATGGGCGGCAACGGCATCGGCTACGACATGGTTGACGGCAAACCGGCTCCGAAAGCCGGACAGGAAGCGAACACGCCGATCCAGTATATGCTCCAGCGCCACGAGTTCTGGAAGCCTTGGTCGCCGAACGATGAAGCGAATCAATACTCGATCGCCTCCTACAGCACGAAGGAAATGCAATCGTTCATCGCTACGATCGAGCAAATGGAGAAAACGTACAACAAAACGCCTTACGACGACCCGTCTTATCTCGTTTATTCCGAGACGCAGGCGTCCAAAGGAACGGAGCTGGACAAATATTTGCTCGGCGAACAAACGAAGATGATCTCCGGCCAGCGCCCGATCGCCGATTGGGACAAAGTGACCGAGGAATGGAAAGGCCGCGGAGGCTCGCAGCTGATGAAGGAAATCAACGACGGCATCAAAGCGGTTAAAAAATAAATCCTAACAGCTAGGGCAGCCATCCGTACGGCGCCGCCGGGCTCAACCAGGCCGGGCGGCGTCCTTTCGGCCGTTATGACTGCCCCTGCGCTCAGGGAGGAGTGCTGCGAAGATGGAACGCCCTACCGAATCCGACGAAATAGTAACGCTGACCCGAATGCGTGAGATGCTGCAGCAGTACGTGCCGGTCATCCGGCGCTGGACGACCCCGGACGGCAGACTGCCCGACCCGTTCGAGACCGTATACAGCGAAAATTACGCGCCTGCCAACGCCGCTGCGGTGCTCGCCTCCGTATGCAGCACCCGATCTTCTCAGGAAACTTCGGACTCGCTCAGCATAATGCTGGAGCGGACCATGCAGCTGCTGGGCGACAAGCAAGGGGTTAACCCGTTTTGCCGCGTCTTTTTGTACCATTACGGTCTGATGGCGCTCCTGCTCGCACCAGAAGCCGATCGCTCCAGGCTGATTGGCCGGTTCGGACCGGATCTGGCAGCTTACGAGGACGACTGTGCCGTCGTGAACACGAATTGCGCCGCGCTTCAATGGGCGATGGAGCTGTTCACCGGGGCTCTCGGCCTGCGTGCCGTCGATCATGCGCTCCTCTCCCACCGGCTGAAGTTCATCGCGAACGCGCAGCTGGAATCGGGCTTTATCAACGACGAGGTCAACGAAACGCACAGCCATGACGGCATGCCGATCGCTTACCATGCGTTTACGCTGTTCCTGCTTACCGGCGCGATAGCCGTAATCGAGCGTTGGCCGGACGAGTGGCTTGTATCCCACCGTGAAGCGGAATCGATCATCCGCCGCGGAATGGATTGGCTTCGTCATGCGATCACGCCGGACGGCTCGTTCGCCATGGTCGAGCGCAGCAGCTACCAGACGTTTACCTGGGGCGCGCTCGTCGCCCTGCTCGCTTATTGTTCCGGCGAATCCGGAAACGAATACGGCGCGGCCGCCCGGGACGCCTTCCGCAGCTGGCTGCCGTACGCCCATGAGGACGGCACCTACGGCAGCACCCCGAACGTCCTGCCGCATTCGCTGCGGGTCGGCTACGAGTCGTACACTCACCTCAACATGTACAATCTGCTCGGTTTGACCGGCATTGCCGTTGCGGTTCGGCTGCTGGAGCGGGGCGTTCGGCTGCCGGCCGGAGACAATCCCGCAGCAACCGGGGATTCGCACGGGCATGAGGGGCATGAAGACGAGGCAGTAGTCCTGGCAGGCTTGCAGGCCGGCGCCGAATCGTTCGTCGACAAGCATAGCGGATACGCTTTTTATAGGGGCGGACCCGGCAGCGCGAACTTCTTCGGCTGTACGCTCCGGATGCATAACCGCAAGTACGCGCCGGCGATGCAAGGGTTCCACTTCCGTCTGGCCGGACAGCGGCTTCCGCTTGCCGAGCCGCGTCTGCCCGAGTATCAAGAGGTGAGCGATCGGACGCTCCGGGACGGCGTGTGGGAAGGATTCGCCGTGACGGACGATAACGGCGTCCTGCATATCCCCGCGATTACGGGCAACGTCGAAGTCCGTCCGTCAGACAACGGGTTTACGATGACGCTGGAGACGGGACTGCTCCGCTGCGAAAAGACGATCGCCATCTCCGATTCCGGCATCGAATGGAGCTATGCCCTGACAGCGCTTCAGCCGCTCCGTTCGTGCCAGCATGTCGTCCCTCTCCTCGTTCACGATGGACGGAACGCCCTGGAGATCGCTTCCCAGGGCGGCGGACTGCGGCTTCGCTTTGCCGGCCGGATGTACCTGCTCGAATGCCCCGAAGCGGTCTCGCTGGACATGAACCTGTATCGTTCCCTGCTGTCCGTCAGCGGAGTATCCGCCCAGGCGCGCGCCGTCGTGGCCGGCCCCCTGCAAGCGGGAGACACGGTGCGGTGGACGACATCCCTGCGTCCCGTCACCTCATAAGCCCGCCGCTCGATCTCAGCCGGCTTCCGGCCCGATGCACCTTCGAATTCCGCGAGGAATTCGAAGGTTTTTCATTGGGAACAATCTATTCAAAAAATTGGACCCTATGTATAATGAAAGAAGAGGAAACTTCAATTTTTTACATAATGGAATGTTGCCGATAACTCTCCTCCTTCAAACGTTAGGCGAGTATACGTTTTTAACGAAGCTGAACCTCTCGGCACGCAAGACAACCTACCTCTGGCGCAAGGGGTATCATGGTGGGAATGGTTTCGTTTCAACGCCTGCCTCCTATCGTGCCAGCAAGTGTCGCAGCCGTTCATCGTGGGAGCTCGACCTGATGCGCCCGCTTATAGGGACAGGGATCGTATAAGTGTGCGCATAAGAGCGGTTTGTACCCTTTATTTTGTCCGAAAACCCGCTTGGACACGGAATAAGAGCGGTTTGAGGCTGCTAAAATCGGCGAAAAGTGCACACTCCATCAGTTGGATGAAATAAGAAGTGCAAACCGCCTTTATTTACCTCAAACATCCCAAAACGCCGAAAATAGAGGATGGCGGAGACTCTTATTTGCAGGTGATGCCTGCCCCGGAAGGTTTTAGGTTAGACTTCAAACTTTAAACTTACTTCAAGCTTTAAACTAACTGCAAGTCTTAAACTTCAATCTTCAAAACTTCACACCCGCTTTCGGTCTCCATCCAGAGCTCGAACCTCATCACTCGAATTCCACTCCAGACTCAGACTCAATCACCTATAGTTGAGACTGCGCGCTTCGAAGAACCTTTTCGCCGGCGGACGGATGGAACGCCGTCGCTCTCTCGCCTGACTCACGCAGCAATCGAACCTGCACGAAACCTAATCGTTTGAACCTCTCATGACTAAAGTCACGAGATTCTTGGGTAGTCCCTTCTAACGAAGAGAAGTTCACCAAGCTAACCCTGTCGTTCCGACAGTTCGTGTAAGGATTACACAGCAAGAAGTCTTTT
>NZ_JARBDB010000067.1:0-200565 GCF_036577605.1 Paenibacillus sp. GYB004 | reverse complement strand
GTTCGTCGGCTCGTCCAGAATCAACACGTTCGCCTGCTTCAGCATCAGCTTGGAGAGCGAGACGCGGGCCTTCTCGCCGCCGCTGAGCGCGCCGATTTTCTTTAATACGTCTTCGCCGCTGAACAAGAAGCTGCCGAGCACGGTGCGGATGCGGACCTCCTCCAGATGAGGGTATTCGCTCCACAGCTCTTCCAGCACCGTATGGTTCGGGTTCAGCCCTTGCTGTTCCTGATCGTAGTAGCCGATCGTGACGTTCGAGCCCCATTCGAAGTAACCGGAATTTTGCTGCTTTTGCCCGGTCAATATTTTCAGCAGCGTCGATTTGCCGATTCCGTTCGGCCCGATCAGGGCGGCCATGTCGCCGCGTCGAAGCTCGAAGGAGACGTTGCGGAACAGCTGTCTTTTGCCGTCATAGGATGCGGCCATATGTTCGACGCGAAGCACGTCCTTGCCGGACTGCTTCTCCGTCTCGAACCGGAAGGAAGCGCGCTTCAGCTCGCCTGCGGGCTTGTCCAGCCGGTCCATCTTCTCAAGCGCCTTGCGCCTGCTTTGCGCCCGCTTCGTCGTGGAAGCCCGCACGAGGTTGCGGCGGACGAAATCTTCCATGCGCGAAATTTCTTCCTGCTGCTTCTCGTAATGTTTCAGCTCGATCTCGTATTCGGCCGCTTTCAGCTCCATATAGCGGGAGTAGTTGCCTGTGTACCTTTTGCAGCGGGTACGCTCGATCTCATAAATCACGTTCGCCATAGCGTCCAGAAAATACCGGTCGTGAGAAACGACCAGCACTGCGCCCGGGTATCCGCGCAAATAATCTTCGAGCCAGGTTAGCGTAGCGATGTCCAAATAGTTGGTCGGCTCGTCCAGCATCAGCAGATCGGGCTCCTGCAGCAGCAGCTTGGCCAGTGCCAACCGGGTTTTCTGTCCGCCGCTCAGCGTGCGTATTGCCGTGGCCGGGTCGAACGCGCCGAAGCCCATGCCGTGCAGGATGCTGCGGACTCTCGCCTCGATGCCGTATCCGCCCTTTTCGCGGAACAGATCGGATTTGACCGAGTACCGGTGCAGCACGTCCGCATACAGCTGCTCATTGGCGGCCAGTCCGGGATCGGCCATCTTCGCCTCAAGCTCGCGCAGCTCCTGCTCGATCTCGAGCAGTCCGGCGAATACGCCGATCATTTCGTTCCAGATTGAATTATCGGACAGCAGTCCGCTGTTTTGCGCCAAATACCCGATGCGCGTTTCCTTGGCCCGGAATATTTGTCCACCGTCGGCGGACATTTCACCGGCAATAATTTTGAGCAGCGTCGATTTGCCCGCGCCGTTTACGCCGACGAGCCCGATCCGGTCGCGCTCCTGAATTTGCATCGCTATATGGGTCAGCACGGGAATCGTGCCGTAATGTTTTTCCAATCCGTTGACTTGCAAAAGCATGTGTAGTCTTCCTTCCCATAGACGGATTTCCGTCAGGCAAATCCGCAGTCGTTCTAGTGACGTTTACAAGCCGTCATGTTTAGTTTACCGATGGGTCCCTCGTTTGTAAAATGAGACTTTGCCTGAAACGAATATCCCCGTTCCGGGTAGCTGTGCCTCAGCAGGCGGCCGTTCGGTCCGGATGAGGGGTTGCAACCGGTTTTCAGCCTGCCCGGCTCCGGCTTTTTCTTCACTCGGAATGTGTGATACACTGGGGAAAAGGTTATATTGACGGCAATCGAACCCTGCATCAGCAGACAGATATGAAGAGTAGAACGTGCGCCCGGACGCATCGCTTGAACGCCGTCGTTCCCGGTTGTGAACCGGATTTATACCAAGTGGAAGGACGGGAAAACCGAGATGACCGTACAGGCGCATAAAGCGGAGCTGCGCAAACAGATGGAAGCGGCCCGTGCATCGTTATCTGCAGAAGACCGTGCGGAAGAGTCCGCCCGCGCCTGCGCAGCGGCGATCCGGCTGCTGGAGGAGAGGGGCGATGATGCGGACGGCAGGACGTTCACCCTGTTCAGCTACGTTCCTTTCCGGACGGAACTGGATGTCACTCCTGTCATGGAATGGTGCTGGAACCGCGGCGGCACGATCGTCGTCCCCAAAGTAATCCGCGAGCATAAACTGATGTCGCTTCATCAGATTAAAAGTCTCGACGAGCTGGAATCCGGCAGATGGGGGATTCGCGAACCGGCGATGTCGGCGCCCGTGCTGGAACGGCTGGAGGATATCGACTGCGTTCTCGTTCCGGGACTCGCCTTTGACGGCAAAGGCGGGCGGCTAGGGTACGGCGGGGGGTATTACGACGCATTTATACGGATGTGCCGGGAAAATACGGGCCGGGAGCCGTTTAAGCTCGCGGTTGCTTTTGATCTTCAGCTCATTTCGGAAGTGCCTATGGATCATTTCGATTTCCGTACCGACGCGGTAGTGACCGACAGACGCACCTGCTTGATCCGGTAAATGGTTCATGCAACTTGCTTGGTTGAATTCAGAATGGCGACATGAACTCTTTGTTCACTGATTTTTAATAAACGTTTTTTTGCCGCCCACAAGGACATCGCTATCCGTGTGTCGAAAAAGATGAAGAGAGCTTTTGGGATGACGGGGCCGGATGGATGGGGCAACCGCTTCAGACTTCCGGATCTTTGGATATAGGACAACCTTGTTTCCTCACCTCATCGTGTGCCGCCGCATGTTCATCTCTGTTCCCGCGACTGACGAATCCGATCCGTTAACCTTCCTCGTGCCGGTGTCAGGGACTGGCTCGCTAGCAAAATCAAACCGGCGCAGTTTATGCCGGACATCCTATATGAGGTTACCCGATTATGGCTGGATTGGAGGCGCTGCAAAACGATGACGGAATCATCCGGGCTTACTCATTTTAATGAAGACGGCCGCGCCCGCATGGTGGACGTCTCCGGCAAGGCGGAAACGAAACGTACCGCAACCGCGCAAACGACGGTGAAGATGCGTCCGTCGACCTTGGATGCGGTTAAGATGGGCCGTCTGGGCAAGGGGGATGTGCTGGCCGTCGCTCAGATCGCCGCCATCATGTCCGCCAAGAAAACGTCGGATTGGATTCCGATGTGCCATCCGCTGCCGCTGACCGGAGTGGACATCGCGTTCTCGGATAACGGCGCGGACGAGCTGTACATTCAAGCAACAGTCAAGACGACAGGGCTTACCGGCGTTGAGATGGAGGCTCTTACCGCGGTATCGGCCGCCGCGCTTACCGTATACGATATGTGCAAGGCGCTGGAGAAAGAGATGAGCATCGGTCCGACCGTGCTTTTATCCAAAACCGGGGGCAAGAGTGGAGATTATATCCGACCGCCGGGCATGGAATGAGTTTATATTAAGCTGTTTAAGCTGAACAACCGAGCCCAAGTCCAATGCTGCCAGACGATCCTTAACGGGATAAACGGACAGAAGGGCCGGCGGTTCCGCCTTATGTTTAGATGCGTCAGTGTGTCGGGATATAACAAGGGAGGGAATAAGCTGATGCGCTGGAAAGTTGGCCTGTTAACGGCAAGCGATCAAGGTTCTCGCGGCGAACGTGAAGACACCAGTGCTCAGGTGATTCACGAACTCGTGGAGGAAGAGCTGCAGGGGGATATCGTCGAGTACCGGATCGTTCCCGACGAAACCGACGAGATTATGGCAGCGCTAATTGAGATGACGGACTACTACAAGGCCGATCTCATTCTGACTACCGGAGGAATCGGCATGGGGCCGCGGGATGTGACCCCGGAGGCCACGCTGGAAGTGATCGACCGGCTCGCGCCGGGTTTTGCGGAAGCGATGCGGGCGGCCATGATGCAGCGGGACGGGCTCGGCATGATGACGCGCGGCGTGTCCGGCATCCGGGGGCAGACGCTTCTGCTGAACTTGCCCGGCGATCCGAAGGGCGTACACGAATGTTTGGCCGCGGTCATGGACCAGTTGCCCATCGCCCTTACGATGATCCGCGGCAAAGGAGGCGGGCTCCCGGGATGAGACGAACGAGCGTCCTGCGCGAGGTGAAGGTGGAGGAGGCGATCGGCCTGCCGCTCGCCCACGATTTGACCCGCATCGTACCCGGGGAATTCAAGGGCCGGCTTTTCCGGAAAGGCCATATCGTCCTCGACTCGGATATTCCCGAGCTGAAGAAAATCGGCAAAGATCATATTTACGTGTTAGAGCTGGGCGATGACGACCTGCACGAGGACGATGCGGCCGTCCGGATGGCGGAAGCGGCGCGGGGATCGAACATAACGGCGACGGAACCGAGCGAAGGCAAAGTGCTGCTGAAGTCGGCGATCCGCGGGTTGACGGTGATCGACAAGACGTTCATTAACGGAGTTAATGCAATCGATCAGCTCGCGCTGGCTACGCTGCAGTCTAACACGGTCGTAACGCCGGGACAATCGGTCGCCGGTACGCGGGTCATTCCGCTGCTCGTCGCGAAGGAGAAGGTCGAGCAGGTCGAGCGGTCCGCCCGCCAGTGGCGCGAAACGTATCTGGGAGAAGGCCCCATATCCGTGAAACCTTTTAGAACGTTAAAAACCGGTCTCATCACAACCGGCAATGAAGTGTATAATGGACTGGTGGAGGACCGATTCGGCCCTGTCGTCAGAGCCAAGCTGGAAGAGTACGGCTCGTACGTGGAGGAACAGCGCTTATCCACGGACGACAGCGACAGCATCGCCGGGCATATCCGTTATTTTCAAGACAAGCAGGTTGATCTCATTCTCGTTACCGGGGGGATGTCGGTTGATCCCGACGACCGGACACCCGGAGCGATCCGGCAAGCCGGAGCGGACATCGTAAGTCACGGGACGCCGATGCTTCCCGGCTCGATGCTGATGATGGCTTATCTGGGTCATACTCCGGTTGTTGGATTACCGGGCAGCGTGATGTATGATAAATATACCGTATTCGATGTGCTGCTGCCGCGAATTTGCGCGGGGATTCGAATCGGCAAAACAGATATTACCGAGCTCGGATATGGAGGGCTTTACGCAGAGAGAGGGTAACTATACCCACACCCAACTTGAAGGAGGAATTGTCGATGCCTAATATCGGCGCAACAGGTTTTATTCTGATCATTTTGGTGGCTTTACTGCTGTTTGGCCCGAGCAAGCTTCCGGAACTCGGCCGCGCGTTCGGCCGTACGCTTCGCGAGTTTAAGAACGGAGCCAAAGAAATTATGGAGGACGACTCCGACCGCAAGCAAGTAGAGAAGGCGGAAGCCCAGCGTCTGGATTCGGGCAAGCCTGAGTATCGGGCCGAGACGGCTGCGCCGGCACCTACGCCGGCTACATCCAATGCCTCGGCAGCGCCAGCTACCGACAAGCGTCTTCCGGACTGAGCTAGGCGCTGAACAACAAGGCCGGGCCTATAACGATGCCTGGACGGAAGGCTCTGCGATCAACATGCCAGCAACCCTTCGGTACGTTTACAGATTGGACGCTTCAATAGGACCCATGGAGTGTTTATTAAACGAAGACGTAAACGGCAGCGCTTCCAAAAATTGTATGAGCACGAATGAGCTCGAACGCTGTCGTTTCAAGTTAAAAGGAGACCTGTCTGACTATTCCGTTACCTGATCATGAGGCTGGTGAAAATTGATGCAAGAAGAAACGGCATCCCTGGTGGAGCATCTAACCGAGCTCCGCAAACGGCTCATCTGGATCGTCGTCGTTTTGGCGCTGGCCATGATCGGGGGCTTTTTCGCCGCCAAGCCGCTTATCGTCTACTTAATGAATTCGGAACCGGCTTCGAGCATCGTCGGCCTGAATACGTTTTCGCCGTGGGATGCAATCCGGCTGTACATGCAGTTTGCTTTCGCCGTCGGCCTTGTCGTGACGCTGCCCTTTGCGCTTACGCAGATTTGGCTGTTCGTTAAGCCGGGACTGATGGAGCACGAGCAAAAAGCGACGCTGCGGTACATACCGGGCGCCGTACTGCTCTTTCTGCTTGGCTTGTCCTTCGCTTACTTTGTAATTTTCCCGATGGCGTTTTACTTTACACTGACTGTGACCAAAAGCTTGAATTTGACCGAAACGTATGGGGCCGCCCAATATTTTTCGTTCATGTTTAACATTTTGCTGCCGATGGCGCTGTTGTTCGAGCTTCCGGTTGTCGTGATGTTTTTGACCAAGCTGCGGATTCTGAACCCGCTTCGTCTGAAGAAGCTGCGCCGCTACGCTTATCTGGCGCTGGTCATTATCGCCACGTTCGTGACGCCGCCCGACCTTATATCGGATATCCTGGTGGCCGTTCCGATGATCATTTTGTACGAGATCAGCATTATGCTGTCCGCCCGGGTATACCGGAAACAACAGGAGTACGACAAGCAATGGCTCAGTGATCTGGGTGAGGCCGAAGCTTGAGGAAACATTCGGTCTGCGTTGCTTGTGACGCAGACCTTTTTTGTCGAACCGGGGGAGACTTTGTCTGTTGGTATAGAAGGGTGACGAACCGGGTGAAGCGTGCTGTCCGCCTGGTCTGTAAGACAGTAATACTTTGCGTATGGATGGGACAACCTACATAAGGTGTGCAAAAAAATGCACGGATTAAAATTTTATGAAAACCTCCAAAAGGACTTGCAAACCGAAGGCGAAATGATTATCATAAAAGATGTTATTAGCACTAACCACGTTCGAGTGCTAACAAACCCTCTACAACAAAACCATCTGAATCAAAGGAGGCAGTTTTCTCATGATCAAACCGTTGGGTGATCGCGTAGTTCTTGAACCTATTGCCAAGGAGGAGACTACAGCTAGTGGCATCGTTCTGCCGGACACGGCAAAAGAAAAGCCGCAAGAAGGCAAAATCGTAGCTGTTGGCAGCGGCCACGTAAAAGACGGACAACGCATTGCGCTTGAAGTGAAAGAAGGCGACCGCGTTCTGTTCTCCAAATATGCAGGCACTGAAGTGAAATTCGAGGGCAAAGAACTGCTCATTTTGCGTGAAAGCGACATCCTGGCTGTGCTTGCGTAACAAGGCTATCCGGCCTGGTAGGATTGAATCGTCTCCATCGCTGCTCGGATATTGATCCGGCGTGATTCCGATTTTGATCTTACTATGCTCGCACAACCGGTAAACTATACTTAATCCGATTTTCTGCATCCACTCTAAAATATAAAACAATCCGGGAGGTTCCGATTCATGGCTAAAGAAATTAAATTCAGTGAAGACGCTCGCCGCGCAATGCTCCGTGGTGTCGACACTTTGGCTAATGCGGTAAAAGTAACGCTCGGACCGAAAGGCCGCAACGTTGTACTTGAGAAAAAATTTGGCAGCCCGCTCATCACGAATGACGGTGTTACGATCGCCAAAGAGATCGAGCTCGAAGACGCATTTGAAAACATGGGCGCTCAGCTCGTTAAAGAAGTAGCAACCAAAACAAACGACGTAGCAGGCGACGGTACGACTACGGCTACCGTTCTGGCTCAAGCGATGATTCGCGAAGGTCTGAAAAACGTAACGGCAGGCGCTAACCCGATGGTCATCCGCAAAGGGATCGAAAAAGCCGTTAAAGCCGCTACTGAAGAACTGCAAAAAATCTCCAAGCCGATCGAAGGCAAACAATCGATCGCACAAGTTGCGGCAATCTCCGCAGCTGACGAAGAGCTTGGCCAGCTGATTGCAGAAGCTATGGAAAAAGTAGGTAACGACGGCGTTGTTACCGTTGAAGAATCCAAAGGTTTCGTAACGGAGCTGGAAGTCGTAGAAGGTATGCAATTCGACCGCGGTTACCTGTCCGCTTACATGGTTAACGATACCGACAAGATGGAAGCTGTTCTGGACAATCCGTACATCTTGATCACAGACAAGAAAATCTCCAGCATTCAAGAGATTCTTCCTGTGCTTGAGAAAGTCGTTCAATCCGGACGCCAGCTGCTGATCATCGCAGAAGACGTAGACGGCGAAGCGTTGGCTACGCTCGTAGTTAACAAGCTGCGCGGCACGTTCACTTGCGTTGCCGTTAAAGCTCCAGGCTTCGGCGACCGCCGCAAAGCTATGCTTGGCGACATCGCAGCTCTGACGGGCGGCCAAGTGATCACGGAAGAGCTGGGCCTCGACCTGAAATCGACTACGGTTGATTCGTTGGGCAGCGCTCGTCAAATCCGCGTATCCAAAGAAAACACCATCGTTGTTGACGGTGCCGGCGACAAAAAAGACATCGGTACCCGCGTAGCGCAAATCCGCGCTCAACTGGAAGAAACGACTTCCGACTTCGACCGCGAGAAGCTCCAAGAGCGTCTGGCTAAGTTGTCCGGCGGCGTTGCTGTAGTCAAAGTCGGCGCAGCTACCGAAACCGAACTGAAAGAGCGCAAACTGCGCATCGAAGACGCCCTGAACTCCACGCGTGCCGCTGTGGAAGAAGGGATCGTTTCCGGTGGCGGTACGGCCCTCGTGAACGTATACTCTGCTGTTGCTGCTGTTAAAGCGGACGGCGACGAGCAAACAGGCGTCAACATCGTTCTCCGCGCTCTGGAAGAGCCGGTACGCATCATCTCTACGAACGCTGGCCAAGAAGGCTCCGTCATCGTAGAGCGCCTGAAAAAAGAAGAAGTGGGCGTAGGTTACAACGCCGCTACTGGCGAATGGGTCAACATGTTCCAAGCCGGTATCGTCGACCCTACCAAAGTTACTCGCTCCGCTCTTCAAAACGCTGCGTCCGTTGCAGCTATGTTCCTGACGACCGAAGCGGTTGTCGCGGACAAACCGGAGAAAGACAAAGCTCCTGCTATGCCGGATATGGGCGGCATGGGTGGAATGGGCGGCATGATGTAAACAAGGCCTCAAAGCTTGTGGGGCAAGGGTTTCTCTTCGGAGAAACTCGGATTGCCCACATCGTTTAAAATGAAGACACCTTAGAGTGATGAAAATTACTCTAAGGTGTCTTCTATAATGATTTTAGCCTTCAGCACGAATTAGGTATTTTCTTGCGGACGACTTTCTTTGCGAATCAGGTCAGCAATGACATTCGCATCCTTATAGTCGCTCTTGGTCTGTGAATTATCCTCAAGATATCCCAGTCGGCTTTGCATGAATGATAGCCTTATGGACTGCTTCCAGTACGTGTCTGGTTTGGAATGGTTTCATGATAAAGTCTTTGGCCCCGCCTTGGATCGCCCCGATAACTAGGCTTGTCTGTCCCATTGCCGAGCACATGATGATATTCGCCTTCGGATCCGGCGTGCGAATTTCCTTTACAGCTTGAATGCCTTCCATAACAGGGATCGAGATATCCCTCCTGTGAAGAACAAATCGCTTAGCTCGAATAGCAAATAACGAAATCCTTCCCGAGCACGATGCCGCGAAAATCGAACGCGCACGCTACGTGAATCTTCTTGGCAATGTCTACTCAAATTACTTCATTACAGTAAGAGTGCTGTGTGTCGCTCGTAAGGAAGGGAAGTAGTAGTTAAGAGCTGCATTTGCCTGTATATTGAAGCCCGAATGTATTTCGCATTCGGGCTTCTGTGTTTGTGGTGGCCAATCCTGAGAGATCATTACGATTCGGGGGCCAGGCCATATGCTGGTTGCCAAGGGTGCGTTGCAAGCACAATCTTAAAGTTTACTTTACATTTCTCAAATGGGCCGATCTATTATGATAAATTAGAAGTAATGACAATTCGTATCCAGATTTTGGCCCGCTTTGAAGCCGGCCGTCAGACTGGCCACGCCAAGCGATGCCTTGCCGGAAATTTTCAAATTGAAAGGTCGTAATTTGATGAAAAATATCCGAAGTTTAATCATTCTTTTAATCTTTCTTCTTGCAACAACTCCATCAGCAGCGGCACAAAACTCAAGCTATGCAGAAGCGCTTAACCACTTGGGATTGTTCAGTGGAACGGGGAATGGATATGAACTTTCGCGGGTGCCTACCAGAGCAGAGGCCCTTGTGATGATGCTTCGTCTGTGGGGGAAGGAAGAAGACATTCAGAAAAATACCTACAAAAATCCATTTCATGATACGGATTGGGAAAGTCCCTATGTGTCGTTTGCATATACAAATGGTATAGTTAACGGAATTAATGAACATCGTTTTGGCGGCAACCAACAAGCCTCTCTAAACCAATATTGTGCAATGGTTTTAAGGGTTTTGGGATATTCAGAAACAAAGGGCGACTTTACCTATGAAACCGCGGTTTCTTTCGCTTCAATGGTTTTAGGAATAGACCTTACAAAAGAAGTCGAATTTAATCGGGGAACTCTTGCGAAAATAAGCAGCTATGTTTTAAATACAAGACCCAAAAACCAACTTGCAACACTAGGTCAAATCCTTCGCGAAACAGATGTGTTCACAACGCAAAGTTTAAACGAGGCAAGGTCACTTTGGGAGCAGGATAATAAAAATTATGATTCATCGACGATTTTAATATATGCAATTGGTTCTGACCTTGAATCACAACAAGGCCGGCTAACAAAGGACTTGGAAGAAATTTTTCGCGGTCAGCCAAACCAAAATACGAAAATCTTGATTCAAACAGGCGGAACGCTCAAATATTACAACAAATATATGACTGGTGGAGCATCAGAACGTTTTGAAGTTAGCCATGGACAACTTGAAAAGCACGAAAGCCTCATCCAAACCGCCGCATCAGACCCTAAAACACTAAGGGATTTTCTTGTTTGGGGCAAAAGCGTTGCGCCAAATGAACGTTATATCCTGATTTTATGGGACCATGGGTATGGTACAATGGGTGGATTTGGTGCAGACGAGCTAAACGGACGAAAAACGATGAAAGTTTCGGAGCTTTCGGAGGCAATCGATGCATCAAATATGTATTTCGACTTAATCGTCTTTGATGCGTGTCTTATGGGCACAGTTGAAACTGCCTATGCCCTTAGAAACCATGGCAAATATCTCATAGCTTCTGAAGATTCAATCCCCGCAGGAGGGTTATATTATACCACATGGATAAGTGCAATGGAGCGAAACCCACAAATTAGCACGGAAAGAGTGGGGCGTTTAATTCTAGATTCCTTTACCCTTCATTCGGGAATTGAAGCTAATATTCCAACAACAATGTCAATGATGAAGCTTTCTCAGGCTGAATCATTGGTTAAGGCAATAGAAGATGCAGAATTTGATTTTTCACTAACAGACCTTGCAAACAACTCAGAGCTATTAGGCAAAAACGAAGGGATATTTGATCAATATGATCTTATAGATATAATGGGCAAATCATCAGAAATCACGGCTGCAGCCCAAGCGCTTGCATTCGAAGTAAGAAATTCAGCAGGCTATAAAAATCGCAATGGCGTGGCTTTATATGTCCCTAACAGAAAAATCGCACACATACATGAAATGAAAGAAGAGCTAAAAGCCATTGGTCTTAGCTCAAAGTATATAGAAACTATTTTCAACGAAAATTAGCTGTAAAGGCTGATCGTTGTCCAGAATGGCGATGACGATGTTGGAATCGAATAAATATCCTTAGAGAGGCTTCGCATGAGTTCACCAAACTTTTGGGAGCCTCTTTTTTGCGTGTCTTGGTCACATAAAGGTTGGCTTCGTAGTCTATTCTATCTACGAAACATAAAGTTTTCTTTACAATTCAGCACTTCTTCTATCAACGATGGTACTATGAAGGGAAAATACTGTCGAAATTTGGTTGTCAATGGTTCATATCTGCCAATGAACTTACTGCCGATGCAGCAGGCGGCAGCGGCCGAATCAGCGGATTTGAAAATGTTATTATACGAGGAGGTATTTTATGAAGAAGATTTTAAGTTTGATACTAGTACTTTCGGTTCTAATATCAGTAGTACCTGTTTATGCGAATGTGTCAACAACCTATACCTATAAGATTGGTGTGAAAACAGGAGGAAACGGAACAGATGATAATCTTGTTATGGGCGTAAGTACCTATGAAACAGGAGAAAGCTCTGACCATGCATTTAATATTGACGGACCTGGCGACGACTTTGAGCCGGGTTCTTATGCAGAATATACCTTTGGAGTGCAAAATACTCCGCCATGGAGAATGAACGAATTCGTTTTTTGGCTTGTCGGCAGTGATGATTGGTACGGTGAATATGTAGATTTGTATCTTCCTTATCTGGAGGGGAATACAAATCCAACAAAGGTGAAGACCATTCGAATAGACTCATGGACAAAAGATCGTGGCAGACTTTATCGTGACATTTCAGACGTAACAAAAAGAAAATTCACAGATCTAGGTTACGTTGATACGCTTGGGGGAGAGTTCTATCTCGATGCTAATTCGTCAGGCACTGAAAGTGTAAACTGGGACAAAAAGGTCAGAGATCAATATGGTCACTATGACATTATGCAATATGAGGATGCTCCTGTTTTCAGTTATACACTTTCGGACGACTCTGTAGGCCGTGATTGGTTAACATTTCAAGAGCCAACAAAAACACAAAATTTCAAATTGGATATAGACCGAAAAAAGCTTCACGATGCAATGGTTGCACAGGACAAAGCAGAGATTTCGCTAACCTATAGGGTGGCACTTCTTGCCCAGTCTACCCATGCTGAAAGCCTTGGAGGGACTTTTGCGCACACAATTTCAGGAAATCCCGGAGTTAAAACCAATTTAACAACAAAGATAGGGGGACAGGATTACTATTATAAAGATGTAACTTATACGTTTTATCGTAGCATATATAACCTTGGAAAACCAAATATCAGTCAAACCACTAGCTTTTTCCATGGTGCTGACAATCTCTATCTAAATCGAAAATTTACAGATGTTAATATCACAATTGAAGCGGATTCCATTCATAAGAAAACCATGACGCAGGAAGAAAAAACGGAGCTCATAACAAACCTCCAAGCAACACCTGTGTTATATCTTGGAAACAATACGGCAACACCGCTTGCTAACCTTACCATGACAAAACTGAAAGGCAATGATGGAAAACCAAACGGCACACTTCAGTTTACTGGAAAAGTGCCGCTGGATGTTAGCGCAGTGGAAAGCGAGGGCATAAGGCTTCAGCTTAACAACGTGTCTACGCATTTAACGAAGAATGGTCGAGCTCAGGCCTATCATTTGGAGAATCCAACACCAGAATCAAAGACATCACAAAGTTTTTATTTTTCAACTCACAAGGTTGACACCAAAACACCAACCATAAGAGTTACCGACCAAAATGGAAATGACCTTGCGGGAGCAAATTCAATTCAAAACAACATCAAAAAGAAGCATGAATTTTATATGGTTTCAAGCGAAACACTCTATCCAGACGGAAATGTCGCCCACACCATATTGAATCAAAACTATTTTAAGTATGAGCTGTACAAGAAAAGCGGTGATTCCTATGAACCGGTAATGACAAGAATAACAAACTTTGACGGTACAGGAAACGCAACAAGAGTTACCGCACCCATTAACACGCAAGTTTTAAATGGAGTTAGCATAAAACTAAGTCCAATCGTTCCAACAGAAGGCGAATTCAAGCTTCGGCTTTATGGATGGGATAAAGCTAACAATCCACTAGGCGGAGATGCCGGATATGCAGAAATTGAAAATATCAAATTTGATAACCAAGCTCCACGAGTGACCATTCAAGAAACGGTACATTCGCAAGATGCGCAGCTTCAAAAAAGAAATGACTATCGTTTTGAAATGAACGACCTTCAACAAAGCAATAACGGGTGGTCAAGGACCTATTATACCTTTATAAATGGAACTGCGACGCCGCCTGATACTCCAATCGATCAAATTCAACAAGTATCAGGAGAAATTGCTTCAACTCAAGGTGTGTGGGCATTTGTAAACTCAGAAGGCGGTAGCGCAACTGCTATGATATCCATTCCCAAAGGTGAGAACTTTGATGGAACTCTCTATTATTTCACAGTAGACTCACTTGGCAATGATTCAAGAAACGAGCAAGTGTCAAAATATTATACAAGACCTGTGAAGATTTTCAATGGAAATGTTGTCGACACACTGATTACGGATGATGCGAGTCTTCCAAAACCACGTTTTAACATCAGCTTCGACACAAGCGATCCAAACATTGAAACGAGTTATAGATGGATTGCTCATCCCAGCAATACCTGGACGCCCACCTTTACACAAATCTTTAGAACATATAGTGGACAAGATGTTGGTGTTGCTGAAAAACAAAATGATGCTACAGGAAGAACAATTTGGGCGGACGGAAAATATATACTTGAATATCGTGTTACAGATAAACAGTCTGGCAACACTGCCGAATTTTCACGAGAATACACCTATGATTATTTTTACCCGGAGATTAGCTATACCGTCGGAAGTCAGCATGATCATTTTAAATCATCACATCAGTTTAACGTGAAAGTGACAGATCGCAGCGGAATTGCAAGTGCATATTACTATTTATCTAAACCAGATTTTGATAGTAAAATTGCAGATACGCCAGACTATCCGCTGACACTGACGCCAAACAGTGAAAACATAGTAGAGGTTGATCAAACCTTGACAATGGCAGGACTTCCGTCAGGTGCGTACAGCATTGTAGTTGTTGCAACAGACCCGCATGGAAGAGTAAGCAAAAAGGTTTCCCCATACTTTGGCATGCGGTCAGGACCTGCGAAAATTGATACATTAGAACATAAGCAGCCAAAGACCTTAAACGGAATGGGGACAACAACGGATGGAAAATATAATGTCTACGCTGTTTTGAGTGAACCCCATAAAGCATGGACTTATGACAGCACATGGAAATATCAAAAACCGGTATATTATGCAACAACTGACGGCATGCCAACAGATAACGGCGTTTTAGTGCCTACGTTTAACGCGGGTAACAACTTTGGCGGTTATTATTATTTTACACTCGACACACCTGTTCCGCTTCAAGAGGGTGTCAACAAAATCGATTTTAGATTCGGGCTCATCAATTATCCTGCTGACGATAGACCTGAATTTATAACTGACACAAGATCTGTCACCATTCTTTATGATAGCCAAGCACCAACCTTTGAACTGCCGGACTATAGCACTATTCAGCCAACAAACGCATCAGTGACAGCAAGAATAGCAGCAAATGATGTTGGCACGGGAATTAGCAAACTGATAGTTTCACCACAAGATGCAAGCAAAATCACGGTTTCACCCTATGCAAACGGTGGATTCACAGTAACGATTAACGAAAACATTACAACAAACCTTACACTATCTGACGAGCTTGGAAATAGTGTCTTGGTTCCTATTTCAGTTTCAAACATTGACAAAACAGCTCCATCTGCCCTTGCGTCAAGTGAAATCGTGGCAAAAGGAGCTAGACAAGATGGCGTTGTCACCGTTGAGGTTTCAGACAAAAATGACACAACCGTTTCATTCGCACTTATAAAAGATCCAACACAAAACCATATTCTAACCGAAGCTGACTATGTGTTGTTTCATTCAAGTCCATCCGTGAAAATGCAAAGTAGTCCGGCAATCGTTAATGGCGAAGGAAGCAAACAGACAACCTATACCATTGACTTGAAAGGGCTTAGTGGAAGCTATGCCATTGGGATCAAAGCCGTCGACAAAGCAGGAAATGTGACTGAAAAAGTGTTCTATGACTCAACAGTAAACCTGGTTGACGCGCAAGCATCCATTGTAAGTGTTAGCGCAAACCCTAGAACAACAAAAACCACCTCAACGGTTACCGTTACATTTAATGTTTATGTAACCGTAATGCCTAACGCACCTGCCCAGGGCGATGCTGTGGGGGCTATGGCAAGTTCGAACCTTCTTCATACAGGACTTTTAACAACATCCGCTAACTACGTGATGGACTATGATGTTGTTATTCAAAACAATAATAAAATCAGCCTCTATGTTCAGGACGAGGTCGGAAGGGATCGTGTTCTAGAATTCACACCTGATGTCGAGTTTGTTACAGGATTTGATATTACAGGTTATGTAGAGAAAAATGGTCAAACCATCCAAAATGGAGGGTTTATATCCTATAACCAAGGCGATAAGCTTTATTATGTTGTCGTTCCCAATCCAAAGTATTCTGGACAATATTTCTTTGTTGAAAATGCAGTGTTGTCTGGATTAGAACTAAATACAGAGCTAAGTGTTATTGACCCTTCATTTACAGTTAGTTCTGTTACCTATCAACCAAGTACAGTTAATTCTGCTACCTATCAAACAGCTTATTCCAAGCTTGTTTTTGAAGCGCTAAGAGATGGCAAAACAACAAAATCAGCTTATTTCAAGGCATACACTACCGAAGGAATTGAAGCCGATCGGATGGAAGCTGAGTATGTTGCAATCTCAGTAGTTGACGAAACTGTACCTGTTGTCAATGTGGCCTATTCGATCACGGAGCCAACAAACCAAAATGTTAACGCAACACTTTCTATATCTGACCCGGAAAGCGGAATTTTAAAGCTTGAACGTTCGTATGACGGCATCAACTTTAGCCCAATTGACTCTATTGTATCGCACACCGAAACATTCGAGCAAAATGCAACGGTATATTTGAAAGTGACAAACAAAGCAGGAATGGAAACAATCGTGCCAGTTACAGTTTCAAATATTGACAAAACGCCAATCACAAAAGACAGACACTACACGGTTGAATACGCCTACGAAAACTATCTTGGAGATTGGGTTCCAATCCAAGAAGGAAAAGCTTATAGAAGGGTTATGGCAACGCTCAAGTTTATCGGCGGCGAAAAAACTCTTTCTATGACAAACAACAACGCAGCACTATCAAGGACTCTAACTCAAGATGTTCATACATTCACATTTGAGTTTAGGGATCATGCAGGAAACACAGGTTCTCATACGGTTAGCTATAACCAGTTTGACAACACAATTGGTCATACATCCTATGTGTTATCAAACACCTCCAAGACAAACCAAAATATCTTTGCAACGATTACTTTATCTGATGATTCGGGTGAAATAGCATTTGCGGAGGTTAAGAAGGGCGATGTGGTTTATCCATTCAAAGGTGAGCCGCTTGAAAATGAATATGTGGTTGAGCTTGACAGCTCGGGAACTTATTATGTGACCGCCTATGACAACGCTGGGAACAAGTGGACTTCTCCAATCACAGTTTCAAACATTAACAAAGTAGCGCCAACTGCAACCGCAAGGACATACAGCACACTTCCAACCACAATTACTACACACAGTGTGAATGTTGAGTTGACACAGTTTAGCAAAGATATCAAAACAATTACAGTCACCGGTGTAGAACCTGCCGGAAGCCTAACTGCCAACGATATCGTACATATCCCTGGCACAAAAGCTGTTCGCTTTAGAAAAAATGGTACGGTTACCATGTCCTTTGTTGACGATTATGGCAACGAAGGATATGAGGTTATTACAATTTCAAATATTGTTTCCACGCCGCCGCAAGTCAGCGCAACTGCAACATTAGCAGAAGATAAACTAAGCGTTAATGTAACCTTTGACCAAATGCGTGACAGTGACGGCGTTCCGCTGGACATGCTTAGAAAGCTGACAGATCTCACCGTTTCTTATCGTGGATATGAATATGCACTTTTGTCTGAGGTGAAAAATGAAAACGGTGATGTTGTATCCTATAAAGATACAGTGATCAACGTTAAGACGAACGGGGAGCATGTCATTCTAGTTAGAGACCAAACGGGCTTAACACAAAAAATTCTTTTAACGGTTGAAGGAATTGAAGTTGGAGGACCAAAGGTTAAAGAAGTTCGTTGGACCTATCAATATCTCGAACAAAACCAAGCCGGTGAGTGGGTGGAAAAGAATCATCAAAACAAGATTATTGTTGGTGTTGACACATCTGGAAAAGAAGCTGGATATGTTGTGGGAATCGACAAAAACCCAACAACGAACCAGAATGTGCAAGTCACTTTAATCACTGACAAAGATGCGAAGTTCGTGGGCGGAAACGACTCTTGGGAACAAGCTAAATCAATGAACTATAGAGAAAATGGACTTTATAATTTTAACCTTCAAGGAAGAACAGGGGATTATACCTCCTATGGCGTCAACGTTGGTGTAATCGACAAAACACCTCCTGTGCTAAAACTGAAAAATGGCGAGGAGCTCATCTTCATCGAAGGAATGACGCCTGAAAAGGATGCTTCAATTGCATATGACAAGTCGAAGCTTCTAGACTTCGAAGCATGGGATGTGGTTGCAGGTCAAAATGTTGATCTAACAAACCGGGTCACCATAAACTATGGAGCTGGCGGGCGAGTGTTTAACCCTGACAACATCTCGGCAAATGAGTTTGTTCGCTCGAATCCTTACTATATCGACTATACAGTAAGAGATGATGCAGGAAATCAAACAACCATTCGTCGGACCGTTCGCCTTGTAGGACTTTATGACACAATAGCCCTTGTTAACGGAGTTATGCCAGACAGCACAAACGTTGCAACCGTTCTTGGAAACAAAGTTGAAATTTCACTGAAAAACTTTTCCGGAATCTCCTATGCACGTTATGAAAAAGGTATTTTAACACAAGGTCAGATGAAAACAAAAGGAACGGTCCTTCGGGGGAAAAACGGAATATATACAATGGATAATGTTTCTGACGGTTGGTATACCGTATATATCCAAACGGATAAACGTGACTATTTCAACATTGCTGTATATGTTTCAAACCAAGGAGGGAAATAGGAATTGACGATCTATAGGAGATTAAAACGCAGCATAGCTGCAACTCTTGTTCTAACCATGCTATTCACTGTTGCCAGTTTCCCAGGCCGTGCAGAGGCTAGCAGTGCGAATTATTCAATTGCAAACGAGTTTATGAAATACGCTATCAATTCAAAAACGGGTGGTTTTTCAATCGAAACCATTGATGGTCATCCACAAAAAGCTTTCGACAACAATCTTCCGCTGCTTTATAGGGAAGATGCGGCAAGGAGCAATGGAACCTCATTCACAACCGTTCGTATCGACGGGAAAGATTATATTTTCGGTCAGGAATATGGCTGGTTTGGAATCGATACAAAGCTTCATGAACCTGTCGTTTCAGAGCAAAACAGGCTTCTAACCATTGCTTGGGACATCAAGGGCTATACCATCACACAAAAGGTGTCCATTTCGATTGACCCTAATAACTCGAGGGCTGGAAACATTGGTATTTCATATGATGTGAAAAATAATAATGCCAGAGCCGGAACCGTTGGTATTCGTCTTCTTCTAGACAACGCGCTTGGTTCAGAAATTGATTCACCTCATGTTTTGGTTGACCCAGCACAACCGACAATCGTTGAAACCGAATATAGCGGTGACAACCTTCCGCAGCAAATTAGATATGTGGATTCTCTTACAGCTTCGGACAAAATGGCTTATGCCCTTTTGTCCGGCTGGAGCGGCAACAAAGACGTAAACGTTGATAAAGTTATTGTTGGTCACTGGGTTAATCTTGCAAACACAAGATATGATTATACACCAAACCCTAGCGTTGACTTTACCAACTATTCAAACAAATATTTAGTTCCCGACACGGCAACGGCTTATTATTGGAACGAAAAATCAATTGAGCCAGGTCAAGTCCGAATTTCTGAAATGCTCTATGGGATCGGTAATTTCTCTAGTCAAACCCAACAGAAGAATATTTCAATAGGTATCCAAACAGATAACGTTGTACTGACAAAAGACAAAAAAGCATATGAAAACAATGGTGTTTTTAAAGCAACAGTAACCATTGACAACAGTGTCTCGGGAGCAAGAGAGCTCATAGAACCCATAGTGAAGCTTAACCTCGATGAGGGACTTGTTTTTGCAGCAACGAACACCCGAGAATACACGGTGAAGATTTCGGGCGGTCTTAACATTGGAACTGTGTTTGATATTCCAAATATTGAGATTATTGCAGCGAATCAGTCTATGATCACATCAAAACGTTTAGTTGCTTCGTTAAACGCAACCGAAATTATTGATTCTAATACACATAAACTGGTTGACTATAGTGCAAATACAAACATTTTGATTCCTGCAGTTGAAGGAAAGCTTCCAGAAGTTTCAATGAAGCATGTTTTCCCAGCGGCCGTTTATTATGAAGGCGACAAAAATATCACAGTTTCTGGTGATATGGAAGTATTGGAAGATGCCATTTCGGGAATCGATGGATGGAGTCTTTATCTTGTTTCATCATCCAGTGGTGAGACTGTTCTGATCGATAAAAGAAAAATAAGTTTTGTAGAAAACGGTAAGACGCTTGCGTTTTCAACGAACCAAAATTTGACGGTTGGAAAATACGACATTGAATTTAGATTTACAAATCAACAGCTAATCGACGCCTTTGGTTCAAAAATTAAAGCAGCAGCTACACTAGATGTGACAAATAATCCAAAGGATAAAAGTGCAAGTTATGGTATTGTTTCGCTAGTTCGATTTACAAACGCTGCAAACAACAGACAGTTGTATGACTACATTAGTTTTGCAAACGAAGATGCCATGAAGACATTTATGGACGGCGACGTTAGAAGAGATGGTATTCTTCACAAAGGTATACAATTTGAAGAAGATAAAACGGAAATTCTTTTGACACTTCGTGGGAAAATTAGGCTTATGGATACAGGTACAGAAAAATATTACTCTGCTAGCAGAGCCGATGGCGATATTACGCTCAACAACATCTTGACTTATGACAGTAACGCGTCCCTCAAGATGACAGTTGACAACGATGGTGCAAGGCTAGAAGGTGATGGCACCATCAAAGTAATCAACTCCATCAATATTTGGCATAATAAATGGTATTTTGAAGCCGAAAATGGCATCAAATACAGTCTGGACCGAGAGGCTGTTGCCGAGAAAGAAGCTCAAGCACTTGAGCTTCAGCTTGGAGATGCTGGTTATATGCTGCAAAATATTGCAGGTTTTTTAATCAATATTAAGTATGGTGTCATGACCCGAGATGATGATGATTTCGGAATTAGCTTTGGCGGAAGGATTTCACTACCTTTGAAAGCTGCTGACAAATCGAAGGGTGAGAAAGAGAAAGAGAAAGAGGATGAGAAAGAGAATGGCTCACTAACTGCAGATGTTAAAGATGTTCTCTATGGAAGTAAAGACGGCGATATTGGTTTTATTGGCGTTAACACAACACTATCTGTCGAGCTGCCCGAAGATATATTAGGCCCATTAGTAGGAAACGAAATCGGTGCTAAGGCCGAAATAACCATTAACACCATTGATGATATTTATACCATTGATGCTGGTGTTTCAATAGCAATACTGGAAGTAGAAGGGTCATTGGCACTGAAAAAGGTTCCTATTAACGAAGTTCCAAAAATGATGCTTGACAAAATCACATTCTTTTTAGCTGTAGATCCTTCAGATCCTTTAGGTAGTACAATGATAGTACCAGTGGTTGCACCGTATGTATTTATCACAGGACTTGGCGGAGGAATTTCAAATCTTGCAGACACCATTGCTGGAGAACCAGCAGGCGAACTTCCACCACTAACCATCCATCTTCAAACTAGGCTTTTAATTAATGCAATTATTGTAGGTGACTTTAAGCTGGACGCCAAACTATCCGGTCTTGCAATTGAAGGTGCTGGCCGGTTAAATGGAGACGATGATGGAAGAATTTTTAATATTCAAGCGGGAATGAATGTTCAATGGATATCGCCTTTTCAGTTAAATGCCTATGGCAACATTAGCATTCACGCTGGAATCATTCGTGGTGGTATCACGATAAAAATTACTGAAGATTATTTTTATGGTTATGTGTACGCAGGACTGTTCATTCCAGACTCAATCCCATTTGTGGGGGGCAAGGAAATTGGAGGAGTTGAGGCAGCTGTTTCATCTGACTTTGTTGGTGCAAACTTTAAAGTCATTGGACTTAAGCTTGGGTTTATCTATTATTGGAACGGTGATCTAAGCTTTGGCGGATCAATCGACCTATCTTCAAGAGGAAAGGCCGTCCACTATGTCCAATCGGAAGCGCTAGACCAAAAAGGCAACCTTGTGCCAACCACCATGTTATATGGAACGAATATGAGAAGACTAACTACAAAGGCAATGGCTAAAACTCGAGCCGGTAATGGCGTTACAAAAGAGGTTAGCCCTGCAACGAAAGATGCACTTCTCTTTGAAATTCCACTTCGTGGATTTGTCAAACCTTCTGCATCAGAAATCATGGTCACTAATCCAGATGGTAACAAATTGACAATGGTTGAAGACGATAACAAAGGCAACGGAAACTATCTTGTTCAATCTTTAGATGGCAAAAATTATTTGTACATTTCTATCACGGACCCATCTCTTATTGTTGCTGGCAACTGGTCCATTTCCGTTGCAACACCTGATGTTTATATCGACAACTTTGAAGTAAACAGTGTGGAAAGTATGCCAGAGCTTACAGGTATTAGTGCTTCTCAGAGCGAAAATTCAAGCCGTGATATTAACGTTTCTTGGACAACGGATAAGCAAAGCAAATATTCAGGTGCACTTCATGTCTATGTCACAAAAGACCCATCCATTATGCAAACCCTTGAATCAACTAACATTCCAGACACTTCTTCATTAATTAGTATTGGCAATCTGGAGTTAGACAAAATTACATCAGGTTCTCATGTATTCACACTTCCGGAGTCCTTCCCTGAAGGGAAATATCATGTGGTTGCCATGCTTATTAACCATCAAGGCGGAATGAATAAGAAAATCACTTCTTCCACATTCACCTTCACAAATCCACTGCTTCCCCAGAAACCAGAATCTGTGACTGCGGTCTACAGTGGTGACGGCTATGTGAAAGTTGATATTACTGGAAGTGACCAAACGGCAACACACTATTTCGTGGCGATCCATGACGAAGATGGTGTTGAGGTTGAGAGTTCCTTTGGTCAATATAAAGTTGGCAGTGACATCATTCTAAAACCATTCGAAGACAAAACGAACCGACCTCTATTACAGGAAGGCAAGACTTATTTTGTTAAAGCGCAGGCTGTTAGAATTGTGGAGTCTCCTCTTAAACATGCGGAATATTATAGTTCAACCGAATTTGCATCATCGCAAAGCTTTGTTATGCCTTCAATGAATAAACCTCAGCTTGTAAGCGTTGAAACAAACATGGACAGATCAAAAGAACGATATTATTTAAGAACTGACAAACTAGAGGCAACTTACACGTTCGACAGACCCGTTCAAATGACATTGAACCTTAACACTGGGGATAAAAACACGCCTCAGGAGTTTAAGACGGTGTGGTCATTTGAAGAAACAGTTGAAGACGGTCAGCATTTGCTTGACTTTATAGCGATTGGTGAAAATCGTGACACCATCCAAGGCAGTAGGTCATCCGGTGCAATTGGGTTTATTGTTGACACAAAAGCACCTACGTTACTCCTTGGCGAAGAAGTTCAAACAAGCCTTGATAAGGAAAACGTTGATACCACCGTTAGCAATCAAGTTGTTTTTGTTGGCGCCAATTCAAGCTATAGCTTCCATGGTCTAACAGAAACATCCGCATCACTGACTTTAGACGGTAGTTCAGAAGGAATTGTTAAAAATCCGGACGGAACATTCATTGTAAATCGCAAGACCTCAAGCCAAGAACCAGACGAAACCCTGATTCTTAAAGCGGTTGATGAAGCTGGAAACGAAACGGTTGTACAAGTTTATCTTGTGAATCGTGCTTTATCAGAGTTTGAAAGCATTAAACTAATCTCTGATCTTGAAAGCTCCGATGATCAACCTGATTCTATCGAGCTTGGCATAGGCGGGAAAACTGTGCTTTCTGTTAAAGCGCTTCGCACAGTTGGCGACACCGTTTTAAAAGCAGAAGACGTTGTGTGGCACGTTCTTTATAATCAGAATATCATCAGCCTTTCACAAGATGGGACCATTGAAGCATTAGCTCCCGGCGAAACGGCAATCAAAGTTAGCTATAGACTTTCTGCTTTTGAAGGTCTACATGGGGAAACGGTCTATAAAGAACTGTCAGACGTTATCAAAATTCGTGTAAAAGACCTTGGTTATCGTTATGAAATTCGTCAGACACAAGGGTTCTCGTTGTACACCCTATACACTGAAATGAACATGGGCAAGGCAACGGTTGTGGTTGAAGGAAACAAACAAACTCTTTTATATGACAACCTTAAGAAAGCCTATATGGGTTCTTCAAGGGAACTTGTCACAGGCGAGCAATTAACAGCCAACCTTGTTTTTGAACCAACGGTGAAATCTCCTATTCTTCTTCGTGGAGACACCGATGGTAATGGCGCTATTGATAAAAGTGACATTTCGGCAACAATGGATGCTATTTTAAACAATGTCTACAACGGATTTAGTTCTTCAGAATACTGGTTGAGATCTGATAAAAACGGTGATGGCATTGTTGACATGGTAGATGCGCAACTCACGCTGATGGAGGCGCTTGGAAGATGACGAAATATTTCAAAAGTATTTTTTGCATGATACTTCTAGCGGTTGTTTTACCATCCTATGCCTACAGCGCAAACGATGCCGCAGACCTTAGTTATCGTGTAAACATCGCAGTAACGGACAGCTCTGGTTCCTCAAAATCAAAATTTGAAGTTGGAGAGGAAATCTTTGTTAAACTAAGTCTTTCATATACTGGTGCCGGAAGGGCACCGGTATATGGCTTTCAAGGAAAGCTGCATTTTGATTCTTATGTTCTGAAAAACACCAGTGTGAATATGGAAAAGGACATTTCAATGAAATATTCCGATGGTGTCATCAACTATATCTATCTGGATATGACCGCCGACGGAAAAGCTGATTCCATGCTTCAAAATATGGGAACTGCTGTTTTCCAAGCCAGAAACAACGGAACTTTCAGCTTTTCTATAGGCAGCTTCATTGTAACGAACAAAGATGCGACTCAGCGGTATATGGAACCGTTTGAAGATGTGCAAATCATTGTTGGCTCTGGAATAAGGGAAGCCTCAAAGTCTTCACTATATGAAGACATTGTTGCTGCCAAATCTTATCTTGCTTCAGTAATTATTGCGGATAATCCCAAAACCATATATAGCCCGGATTTTTGGTATACAACCATAGCCGCTCAAAATTTGAGGAATGTTATTGCCGAGGCTGAGGCTGTTTTGGATAAAGAAAATGCTCTGGCTTCGGAAATCTCAGAAGCAATCGAGAAGCTCAGCATTGGCTTTTCAAACTTTGTGAACTCAAAAATTATCGGACCGAAACGTTGGGTTGCCCCGATCGGTGGCACAATTGGATTTAACAATTCTGTTAGAGCTGATCTTACCTATTCTGTTAGAGCTTCTGTTGAAGGCGGAAATGGCAAAATTGCCGATGGCTTTGAAGTTCAAACCATTCGTGCAACAACCTCTGCAACCATCAGAATGATTCCCGATGAAGGGTTTGAAACCGAATATATTATTGTCAACGGTGAAAAGTTTATAGGCCGTGACATTTTCACCATTCCAGAGGTTAGCCGTGACACAACTGTTGTTGTTACATTTGTGAGAAAAACTCCTTTTACAGATATAGCACATGACGATTGGTTCTATTTTTCTGTAAGGTATGCCTATAACAAGGGGCTTTTCACGGGGACTTCTGAAACAGAGTTTTCACCCTTTGGGACAATGAGCCGTGCAATGCTTGCCACTGTATTATATCGTATGGAAAATCAACCAAATGTTGAATTTGCAGATATATTCTCTGACGTTCAAAGCGATCTTTGGTATTCAGATCCAATTATTTGGGCAAACCAAAGCAAAATTGTTAACGGATATGGTGAGGGTATATTTGCTCCCAACGACGCAATCACTCGTGAGCAAATTGCAGTTATGCTCTACAGATACGCCAAGTTTAAAGGCTTTGACCTTCCTACTGAAATTTCAAGCCTTAGCTTCAAAGATGCAAATGAAATTTCAGACTTTGCCAAAGAGTCAATTACTTGGGCTGTGTCAAAGGGCATTATGAAGGGCAACTCTGATTTGACTCTAAATCCTTCTGGTCTTGCAACCAGAGCAGAGGTTGCCACTATGCTCCAAAGGTTTAATGAGTTGGAATAATTCGGTTGACTGACTAATCAAGGATGGTGGCTATTTGCCCACATACTCTACCCACACATCTTACACACACGGATTTATTCGACTAATTTCTGTAGACAATCGGACAAAAACGCTACAAAAGGACTCGAAGTACAGATGAAAACGCTTTTGTCTCATGGGCGGCATGATGTAAGACGGGCTGCGAAGCCTGTAGCATCGAGGGTTTTCGCATGCGGAAACGCTGTTTGACCACATTTTGACCACATGAATAAAAAATAGGCTTCTCACGAGTTCAGTCGAACTCTGTGAGAAGCCTATTTTCTTAAGCGTTGCGCAGTTCATCAAGCATTTGGTTAAGCTTCTTGTCAAAAGTGAAAATGGTATGTCCACCGATTTTCGAGTAGGCGAAGAGCAGGGAGTTGACAAAATCGATTTTGATTTCACTGTAGACCTTTAAAGCTTCGAGCAGGATATTTCTGTCATGCATGGTTATGTTGCTGTAGGAGAGCAAGTTCCGTAACGAATCAAAGATATGAGCCCGCTCCACTTTATATACCTTTTCCAGTACATAGACGACTTCGGCGATGACTTCATTGGGAATAAAAATGTTGTGGTCTTCAATTTTATCTCGTGCTTGTTCAATGAACTGAGCCGCATCTTGAAGCAAATAACGTAGTATTAAATTTGCATCAACGATGTTCATGTTTTTGTTGCACACCCTTTTCCCAAGCGCCTTGTTCGAATTGAATTAAATCCAAGTTGGCGTATTGTTTCAATGCGCCTCTAGCGGTAGGCGAAGGGGATATTGCTTGTTTGAATGGAGATGGTTCTCCGATAGGCAATATGATTAATTCAACATCCTGATTCCGAAGTTCTTCAGGGAGATCGACGATATGCTTTAGTGCATCACTGTTGGTTATTTTTCTGACGAAGTTCAATTTAATCACCTTCCTTGATTTAAGTATAGCTGATTCAGAATTAACTCACAATTACCATTTACCAATCTTACAATCGCATCCCAGATGCACTAAAGGTTTTTCATAAGCTCACTGAATTTTTGGGAAGCCTCTTTTTTCATTGTCTTAGTGACGTGTAGATACACAGTCCGAATTTGTTCATCACTGCTATGACCGAGTCGTTTAATGATTTGAAAGATATCGGCTCCAGCCTCTGCTAAGAGCGATACATGCGTATGTCTCAGGGAAGGGGGATACTTCTCATTAGGTCCAGCGAGCCGTAGAAGCCGTCTCATGCGGTTATGGATCGTTTTTATGAGTTCAGGGTAACCCTTATTATGTTCTGTCTTTGCAAATACAAAGTCATGTCATAGTATGTGTCTTTATTCAACTTCTTGATTTCATTCTGGTCGTGCTTGTGCTGTGCTAACACTTCAAATACATAAGGATCAAGTTCTATTGTTCTAATTGACTTGGAGGTCTTTGGGGTCAAAAGTTGATATTCCTTCGTAACATTTCTTGGATTATAGTACGTTTTAGTGATCTTTTTTGTGAAGTCATCCATGCTTATATCGGACAACATATAGGACTGATTTCTGAAGAAATAAGACAAATAATCCACCAAGAGACTCATAAAACCTATAAAAATGCAGTTGTCTCATGGGCTTCTTGATGTAATACGGGCTGCGAAGCCTGTAGCATCAAGGGTTTCTCTACGGAGGAACGCCGTTAAACCACATACTAATGATAAAAGGCTTCTCCCGGGTTCGATTTTTGAACTTGGGGAGAAGCCTTTTGTGCTTGAACCGTGAAGGGTAGGGATTCCAAGCTAGAGCCGTTTCAACCGAAAACCTGTTTCTAATCCATAGACAAATTGTGAGTTTAACGGCCCGCGATCATAGAGTGTATACATAGTACTAGCAGGGCTTAGTCCCTTTATAGTTCATTCAACTAATTGCGAACCCTATGATTTTCTTGCTAGACTATAGGAAAACGGCTTGAAGGGAGGCAGGGAATGGGAGAGAAAGAAGCTCGGCTGAGCTACGAGCATATCGAGTATCTTTGGGAAGAGGCGCTTGCCAATTTGTCCGTGCCACTGCTGCAAGCGGGATGGGCGATGCACAGAAGTAAATCGGTCTCCCATTCAAATGTGGATGCGGAGCGATCCACTTATACTTGTAACATAGTCGACAAGGGCCGGACGTATGCGGTAATGATCGATTATGATTTTTTTAATCTGACTACTTGTGATTGCGGGAACAGTTCCTATTGTGCTCATATTGCGGCGGCAGTGATGAGCCTTCTTTCGATTCAGGGAAGACGGGTTGAACTGCTGATCCAGGATGCGGCGGAGAATGCTGCCTCGTCTACGGACAAGCGGGCCAGCACGAAGAAAACAAGCAACACCCCCAATCCGCCTTCGCTTCTAACGCCGAAGAAGTTAAAGGAGCAGAAGGAGAAGGAGCAGCTTAAGCGCCTCGAAAGCGAGCATGAGGGTCTGAAGGAGAACAGCGACGCCGAGAGCTGGAGCCTTTTGTTTACCGTCCTGTTTGAGAAGTGTCGGAGGACCCTGCACGGTCATGTATTTGGGCAATACCCGTTGCTGCTGCAGGAGCTCGATCAAGGCGGCGCGGGGCTCCCGGAGACTCTGAGAGAGTTGTACCGGATCTACATGAGACTCGAGCTGTTACACCAGCTGGAACTCGTCTGGAAGAAATCCGAGATCTCCTATTATATGTCGTACTACCAACAGTATTATCACACGTGCAATGCGATCCAAGAGGAGATTTGGGTTATTGCGCGTCAGATTAATCGTTCCGTTCTGCACAGCCGTTACAGCGATAAACTGGAGCAGACCGCACAAATGCTTCATCAGTTTATAATGGCAGGCGGAGCAAACTCTCCGGCGGGCTGGCTGACCTTGTACCGGTATTTATGGTGGGGCATGCTGAACCATTCTGTGTATGGTGAGCGGGAACTTGTGCGTCTGCAGCGACAAATGAAACGGCCGGAAGCCACTCTGGAGCAAGTGGAGCTTGCGAGACTGGCTCTTCTCCATATGAGGATGCTGGAGGGAGACGAGCAGTCGGCCCTGGACCTATTCGCGCAGCAAACCGTATTAAAGGACCCGATGTTGCTGGCCGCGTATTTGCATTATTTTAAACAAACCGACAGATGGGATACGCTTCAAAAGTGGCTTCGGTGGATGGTCCCCTTCATGAAACAGGACGATGAGGAATTTCTGGGGGCGTATGCTCATGATTTCTGGGAACCTTGTGAAACGGACGGGAAAGCTGGACGAGCTGCTGCAAGCAATGACCGAGCTTCTGCCATACAGCAGTGACATCTACAGTGAACTGTTGCTTAAAATGAAGCAATACCGATTGTGGGTAGATTTGCAGATGACGTTGGATTACTCCCCCGGCGAACTGGACGATTCCGATTTGAGGAAGGTATCCGCAGGACAGCCCTTGGCCGAGCCCCTTCCGTCGCTTCATTTCGTATTTCAGTGGGATTCGACGAGCGGAGTCTGCAGACGCTTGGCCAGACTGCTGAAGGATTGCTTGTCCGAGGGGCGCTTCAAGCCTTCCTACAAGAAGTGGCAAGCCGGAGGATGGGGGTGGGAGCTGCTGCCTGACGAGTCACAGCGTTCGGAGCTGGACACGGTAACCGGTTTAGCTTTGGCGGCGGGCCTGGGGGCTCCGGACCGATGGCTGGACGATATCTTGCTGGAGTGGTCGGGAACCGTTCCTGCGGTGGCGGGTGCATGGGAGGTCGTGTCCGAGCAACATCCTGCTGTACCTGTACAAGCGATCTTGAAGAACGGAGATCCGGGCCAGCGAAAAAGGGGCGAAGAAACGACGTCCCTCTGGGCGGATGAAGAAGATTGGCTCATTGGAATCGGCTGGACAACGGATGCGGTTCCGTTCCAGACCTGCCTTCGTTTAACCGAGCCGGATTACGAAGAGGGCGACAGCTGGCAGTTGAACATCGTGCTGCAGGATAAGGATAATCCATCCTATGTGGTTGAATACGGTATGTTCGGGACGGCAGCCGGCGAGATTGCTGAAGGACAGAGACAGATTGCTGCAGCAGCGGCGCCTGAAGCGATCGATGTTTCCGGGAGGAGAAGGGCGTTCGAAAGCGTGGGTACCGATTTCCCGGTTGAAGCCACCACGCCCCGTATTCCTGAACGATGGAAAGACAAGCTGGACGAGCGGGTAGCCAAGCAAATGCACAAGTGGTGTGCCATCGCTCCGTGGCTCGGAGAAGTTCGTTCCGGGCTGCTGGCCGACGATGAGGCTTGGAGGCTTCTGGAGGAAGTTAGCGTCAAGCTGCTGCAGGCAGGCACGGTCGTTCTTCTCCCGGGCTGGTGGGAAGAGGTGAAGCGGCAAAAACCGCGGCTGAAAGCGATTTTGAGGTCATCGGTAGGCTCGGCCAATGAATCGTTTGTCGGCATGGACCAGTTGATGCAGTTCGACTGGAAAGTAGCGGTAGGCGACCAAACGATAACGGAGGAGCAATTCCGGCAGTTGGCATCGCAAAACAAACGGCTGGTCCGGATACGGCGGGAAGGCATGTGTTTATTCTCTCCCTGAAGGCCGGAGGAACTGGACTGAATTTGACGGGGGCGAACCATGTTTTCCATTTCGACCGCTGGTGGAACCCGGCTGTGGAGAACCAGGCGACGGACCGGGCGTTTCGGATCGGGCAAACCCGCAACGTTCAGGTACACAAGTTTGTGACCCTCGGTACGATTGAGGAACGGATCGACGATATGATCGAGCGGAAGCAATCGCTTAATGAGCAGATCGTAGGAGGCGAGAGCTGGATTACCGAGATGTCGACGGGGGAGCTCCAGCAGTTGTTCCACCTGCGCAAGGAATGGATCGATAAGTAAACAGGGGGTGGCAGCGATGTCCAAGCGCAAAAGGGAGAAGATGAAGGAGAAAGCGGCGAGGCATGCCAAATCGGCTCGTCCGTCGGGGAATGGCGAAGCGCCGTCCCCGTCTTCGTCCGCGTCAAGTACAAATACAAAGAGAACGGGTAAAGAGGCGATCGTAAACACGAAGAATAAAACAACTCCCAAATCCGAGAGCAAAGGCACTGTTTCTTCCCGGCAGATCGATATGAAGGATGAGCATTTCAAGGGGATGTCTCCCGCTTGGAGAAGGCTGTACGAGGAGATCGCCAAGACTGCGCGACAATAGGTGAGCGGGCTGGGGGCGACTTGGTTCTGTCTGATCGGCTGAGGTATTTCCTTTGGGTGGATCTTCAGTAGGACCATACATCCATCCAATATATTGTAGGAAGGTTGATCGCATTCGTGGACGGGTTTCCCCGCGTACTTTACTAGAACATACGAGACAGGTGATCAAGAGATGATTCAGCTTAAAGATATTGGCAAATTTGAGACTCTGCCCGAGCTTGCGATGCATATTCATTCCGGTAATGTCTCCGCCCTTACCGGGGCGCTCGGAGCGGCTGGGATATTGAACAAGGCCTCGTTCTATCGAAATACACGACTTTAAGTCCTTTGGAGCTTGCATTGATCTCAGAGCAGTTCGAAGTGGTGAAGCTGCTGGTGCAGCACGGGGTACATTTGAATGTGAAAAACAATCCGTCCTTCTTAATCGCGGTTCGTTATTGCGGGGAAGAAATTGTCCGGTATGTGGTCGCGCACGGAGCCATGATGGATGCCCTGAATCAGGTGAAATCCGGTGCCTACGATCAAGCCTATTATGGTAACAAAAAGAATCTTCCTCTTATCTATGAGCTCGGTCTGGATATTAAGAAGCATGGCGGGAGGACGCTGAGAAAGGCGGTCTCCGATCGGGATTATAAGACGATAGCCTTTTTCTTGGAACGCGGTACGGATATTAACTTCAACGAACCCGATATGGTGTATCCTTACAAAGCTACTCCATTAACAGTCGCGGCCCGAAATGGCGATTTATCGATGGTGAAGTATCTCGTCGAACACGGAGCCGATGTTACGATAGCGGAAAAGGGGGGAGAGCGGGCGTATACGATTGCGGTAAGCAACAACCATCCAGAAATGGCGGAATACTTAAAATCTCTGGAGCCGCCGGAATTTCATAATTTACACAATAAGTTGTATGCCCTGGAGAGCTATAAGCTGCCAAAGGATCTCATAGCCTTTCTCACAGGGGACGAGCTTCGGATTTCATTACCGGACAACGATGTACAGGTAAACTATGTTCAGTTTTTCTCCCTCACCGATACGGTTGAGATGAAAGCCGGACGCCAAAAGCTGCTGGTCTTGTCCTCCGAGATGGACAACTACTCCCATATCCGGCTGGTATGGAATCCAAAGAAAAAATGTATCGGCTATTATGACGAAGAGCACCAGGAGTATGCCGATGTGTGCAGCTTCGCAGAGTTCGTGGCCCAGCCTGAAGTCTACATCGTGAAGATATTTGAGGGAGAACTGGCTTCAGACTGAGAGGTCGATTAGTTCTGTAAGAAGGCTGAGAAAACATTGCGTTGACCCGGATCACGATGAGATTATTGTCGTTGTTCGGGTCTTTGGGTTGTTTGTTGTATGGAGTGTTGCTGAACGTATGTACTCGATGATGAAATTTGAGAATTTGCCGTTTGTGATGGGGGCCTGGTCAAAAGATTGCTGATGATCCAGGCTTACACTTCTACTCTCCCTTTTGAAAGTTTCAGAGATACTCAATTTTGGAATCTTATATCGTTTCTCTTCGCTGCTCGCGGGAATATTTGTGGCTCCTCACGTAGCGACTGTCTCGAGCCGCAACCCGGCAACCCCGAACCCGAACCCGGACCCGGACCCGAACCCGAACCCGAACCCACCCCCGAACCCACCCCCGAACCCACCCCCCAAAAACATATCCCATCCCAAAAACAAAACCTGAAAATCAAAAACCACCGCACACCCCGATAGGGCGGCGATGGTTTCGGTCGGTTTCCCGATATCAATCAATAAAGTCCAGCTTGCTCAAAACTCGTTTAAGCATCGTTACCGTTTGAGCGCGTGTCGCCGAACGGTACGTTTCAAGCTCCGTGTCGGATATGCCGACCATAAAGCCTGCGGACAACGCTTTGGCAACCTCTGTATCCGCCCAAACGATCCATTCGGTGTCGTTCCATTCGGCCAACAGTTTGGATTGCTTAGAGGCGTCCATAGCGATCTCGCCGCCTGCATACTGATAAGCCCGGACGATAATCGCCGCCAGCTCTTCCCGTGTAATCGAATCATTAGGACGGAACGTATCGTCTTCGTACCCGTTGATGATACCGGCTTTCGCTGCAGCTGCAATGATGCCGGAGTACCAGTCACTCGTCCTGACGTCGCTAAAATAGGTCACGCCATTAATCTCAACAAGACCAAAAGCACGCACGGCCAGTGCAACAAACTCAGCACGGGTCAAGTTACGGTTCGGCTCAAACGTTGAGTCGGTAGCGCCTTCGACGATCAATTTGCTGGCGAGCAGCTCGATATCCGATTTGGCCCAGTGACCGCTTACGTCGTTAAACGTTTTGTTAAGCTCGATTACGGCATAAATGCTGTTCCCCGTGCGCCAGAACGTTGCTTCCGAGTCTGTGATCGAACCTGGTACGAAGCTAAGCTTCCGGGTATCCGGATTGTACAGGACGATTGCAGCGGACTTGGAAGGCTTTTGCAGCAGCGGGATTTTACGCTTCACGTACTGATCGAATACATGAACCGGTTTCTTATTGCCGTCTTTCCCTTCAACCGCGAACTGAACATCGAACGCATTGGATAACGCCTTTGCGCCAAGTTTTTCAATAGCATCAGCTACAGATTCGGCTGCATCTCCGGACAGCAGCTTCATTCCGACATGAATATTCACATCGGAGATATCCGACTGTACCGCGTCCGCAAGCTGTTTCAAATCGATAGCACCCAGAGGCAGTATGTAAGAGCCTTCTTTAGAAACAATATTCAAAACCGAACCGTGTTGGGCGCCGACAAGAGCCGATGCCGGAATAGAAGCCGATTCCCCTTTAACGCGGATTGTGACTTCTTTGTACTTGGCAAGTGCGGCTTTCAGTTTATCTGCGTCGACTTTACCGTCGTCGGATGCATCGATTACGTCGGTCACGTCACCCGGTTGTTCCGAGCCGCCGCCTTCGTTACCGTTGTTTCCGCCATTTTCGGAACCGCCGCCAGTACTGCCGCCACTACCCGAACCAGGATCGGGATCCGGATCCGGATCGCTATCGTCGGATTCGCGGTGAACAAGACCTGTAGCCTCGCCGCCGTAGGAGAAATAAACAGCGTCGTATACGGACGATATAACCATATTATCCACTCTGTAAGTAGACGTTTGATTCTCGTATACAGTCAGGGTTACCGAAATGTCCCTAATATGAGTTCCATCTCTGCCGTATACCCCCAGAGTGATCGGGGAGTGATTATAGACCGCATCTCCAATCGTCCCATCAAACTTGATTTGACCGGACAAATTCCCGTCGTAGGCGAAGGAGCCGCCAAATTTCATCGAGGCCGATGCGAGGACAGGGAGCAGCATCGATACAATCATTAGAGCTGCAAGTAGCTGCGACGTTTTTTTCCACATTTTCTTCTTCATTAGTAGGTTCCCGCTCCTTCTTTTATTGTAGCTCATCTCGTCTTTCCACCTCCTTCCATAAGGGCATCAACTACACTTAACCAATGGCAGGGGATTTGAAACAGGAGAATAGAAAAAAAATGAAAAACCATGCTTCCCCATGAGGAAGCATGGCCGGACACATCCATTACTCGATAAAATTAACTTCCGATAAGAACCGTTTCAGCATAGCGGCTGTTTGTGCACGTGTCGCTTGCCCGTATGTCTCCAGAGTTGTATCGGTCATCCCGTTCATCAAACCGGATGCGATGGCTTGTGCAACTTCTTTGTGACCCCAGACGATCCGATCGCTGTCAGACCATTTGGACAAGATTTGGGCTTGAGTGGAAGCGTCCACCGTAGTCTTGCCGCCCGCATACTTGTATGCTCTTACTACAATCGCAGCAAGCTCTTCGCGAGTAATCTGGGCGTTCGGACGGAACGTACTGTCTTCGTAGCCGTCTACGAGACCGGCTTTAGCGGCGGCGCCGACAACGCCGGCATACCAATCGCTTCCATTCACATCGTTAAAGTACGTTGCGTCTGATACGGTGCTCAGTCCTAGCGATCTAACGATCAGCGCGGCAAATTCGGCACGGGTAATGTTGCGATCCGGCTCAAAAGTCGTATCCGTTACACCGTCGATAATCAGTTTGCCGGCCAGCAGATCAATGTACGATTTCCCCCAGTGCGAGGTCACGTCCGTGAACGATTTGGAAAGTTCCAGTGCTGTGTACACGCTGTTGCCGTTGCGCCAGAACTCGGCTTCCGTGTCGGAAAGCTGGCCTGGAACGAAGCTGAGCGTCTTGGAGCTTGTGTTAAACAGCGCAACCGTACCTGTAACGGAAGGCTTCTCCGAAAGAGGCAGCTTGCGTTTGATGTACCGGTCGAACGAGTCGATTGCCGCTTTTTTACCGTCCTTGCCTTCGATCGAGATCGAGAAATCGACAGCGTCAGCCAACTGCTTACCGCCTAGTGCGGAGATAGCATCGGATACCGCTTTGGCTTCGTCGCCGGTCAGTTTCTTAATGCCGATGTTCAGCTTCAGATCGGCTGTGCTGGAATCAATTTGCTTCGCTAACACTTCAAAATCGAAAGCATCAAGCGGCAAAATATAGGCGCCATGATCCGTAACGATATTCAGGATCGAACCCTCTTTTGCATTCAATAAAGCCGACACCGGAATGGATACCAAATCTCCATTCACCTTGATCGTTACATCCGTGAACTTATCGAGTGCATTTTTCAAATCATTGGCGTTTACCGTCCCATTGGAAGCCTCGATTACACTTCCGTTAGTCGGTGGAATAAATCCGCCGCCACCGCCAATGCCACCGCCACAATATGTACAAGGAGTTGATGGCTGACGGTATACATTTTCCGTTACACTGTTGTCGTATTTGAAGTAGATGGCGTCGTATACACTATTTAATACTGTGCTTGGAATACTGTAATAAGAAGTGCCATCCTCGTAGGTTGCTTTCGTAACTTGTAGCGTTCGAATAAATTCTCCGTTTTTGCTGTAAACGCCAACGGTTACCGTATTTTGCCCATAAACGTCATCCCCGACAGTATCTCCGTCGTTGTTGAAATAGACATTCCCGCTCACAGTCCCATTGGAACTAAAAGTACCTGAAAAATAAATGCCTGCGGACGCAAGGGCTGGAACGAGCATGGACAAGATCAGTAGAGTAGCCAGCAAGCCAGAGGTCTTCTTCGTGATCGTTTTGTTCAACAATCGTCTCCCGCTCCTTCTCTTTATTTGGTTATCGTTTGGGAGGAAATAGAGTCTCCTCATAAGCTTCCGTTCACCTCCTTTCCGGGAAGACGTCCATCTTTATTACCCTACCTATAAAGATTCGAAACAATTGGTATTTTTAATGGGGGTTGGAGATGAATTCCATTCAGAAAAAATTTTCATGGAGGGATTTGTAATTGATGGTAGCCAGTGGAGGAAAGAAAACCCTCGCTCTCCTGGAGGGAGAAGCGAGGGTGTAGGTTAAGATGGTTTTTGGCTAAGTGTCTTGACCGGCCAAGCAAAAGTACAACTCCCGACACGCGGCGCTCGGCCCCACTGCGACTGTCGAACCATTGTCATTCTTATTGCATTTGCAGCAATTTCTCAATTTCGTTTTTCTCGTTCGGATTTTTGGCAACCAGCTTGTTATACAACTCTTGGTCCGACTTTCCTTGCTTCATAACAGAGGCCAAGTACCAGCGAATGATGGTCTGGATATTCGCATCGTCAATATTGCCGCCAATGGAGCCTTTTAATGTTTCAGCAGCAGCATTGTAATCACCTTTACCGTAGTAGGCTTGGCCTGCTGCAGAGATCAGAGTGACGGAAAGATCGAAGGCTGCCCCTTGCATTTGAGCATCCGGCAACGTCTTCAGATGTTCAATCTTCTGGATAACGGTCTGGTATGCCCCGATCACCTTATCCGCATGTTGATCCGCTAAAGCTTTGTTGTTACCTGCTCGAGCGGACTGACTACGCTGCAAATGCATCGTAGCAAAACTGTCGTACAACGAAGTGTCCCAAGGATACTTCTCTAACCCTTCTGTAGCCAGCTCCAACAATTTATCTTGATCGTTTTTCAGCGAATACAGTTGGTACTCTTGTCCATATATAGACTTGTTATGAGGCTCCTTGGTTCTCGCAGCTTGAATCAAAGTGACAGCCTCGTTGAATATATTTTCATCCTTGTTCTGGGAGTACAGCTGTATCAGAAAACCAACTTTGGTAAGCACATAATCGGGATGCGTCGCTTTTAAATCTAACGCTCCGTTCAGCGGATTCATAATCTCCTGCAGCGGTTTTTGAGCTGCTGCGTTGTTTAAGGACGCAGCGAACCTGGAGTTTGCGCTCATGGAGGTTGCAGAATAAATGAATGTAACAATAGCAATGACCCCAAGCATAATCGGATAGGAGATCCGCCACTTCGTAAAAAAGCTTTTATTCGTAAATGCCAGTTCCTTCGTTGAAAAGCCGGAAACCATCCCGCCGAGACAAAGGAAAACAAGCGAAGCGATAAAGGCGTAACTCATCTCAAAGTCAATTACACTGTGAACGAGCAGAGAAATCGCAATAATGTAGAAAATAAAAGTGTTTCGGCGTGATGTTTCATTACTCGTTATATACGACCGGATATACTGGTACATAATGTACAGCAGGAATGCAGCTAAGATTACAATTCCGAGCGTGCCCACTTCAATCCAAAATTGAAGGAAGAAGTTATGCGCTTGTCTACTGGTGTACGGGTTGTTCTGGTATTTCTCATACAAAGCGGCCCATCCGCCGCCGCCGGCCCCAGTGATCGGGTAATCGCCGATTAGCTTGAACGCATCTTTGTAGAAGGTTGTCCGTTCCAATACACTATGCTGCTCAAAGTTAATATTTTCTATCCGTTTTTCGAGCGTGTCGGGCAACATTTTACGAATCGGCGAATCGCTGGTCAGAATATAAAAGCCGATAAGCCCGACCACAACGGCCAACACGGGCAGAGCAAACGACGAGAATTTAAAGGATAGCCACGATACTTGCTTTTCCAAAAAACGAATGCCGAGAAAACGGTGAATCAGGAACGTAACGGCTGCGACTCCAACAGTAGCGATTAGGAGGTACGTCCAGCCTTCCAACACTTTGGGATCGGATAAGCCCAGCAAAGATACTTTGCCATCAGGGGTCCGTGTCGCTAATATTCTGGATACGATGTCGTTCCCTACAGCATTCATCTTGTCCGTAATGGCGAACGAACCTAAGCTGGCAATAACCAGATATCCTAAAAATAAAAACTGTTTTTTAAGCGATATAAACGGGAGGACCAGTAGCAGCACAAACGGGATGACGACGATGCCCCCCCGCGAGAGAGTAAGCCAAAATGATACAATAATAGGGACGAGCATCAAACTATGTCCAGCTATGGCGTACCATTTCCGGGAATGAACAAGAAGATACAAGCAAGCAAATAACGCTGCCATCAGAAAAGCCGCATACGCATTGGCATATTGGAACACGGAAGTGAGACGCAGACCTTGGTCTGTCAACATAATGCCATCCCTTGCATAAGCGTTGCCAAACAAGTTCAAAATCCCGTACAGCACGATGACATAACTGCAAATCACAATCGCGTTTCGAAGGATACTGTTACCTAATTGGTTTTTATTCAAATAAATACCTATAACAAAAAATGACGAGTACATGATTTGAAGGAAAATCATCTTCGTGGACAAATGGTCCGAAGCCGCTGTGAACGAAGAAATCACATAAGTCAGTGGAATCAGCCATACACCAATCGACAATAAATCCGTCCGATCCTTTAGCTTCCAGTTACTGAAAAAATAAATTGCGATGAAAATCAGGATGAACGAACTCCAAAGCAGCGCGGAAAAAATCGGGCTTTCGAACGAATTGACCGCAAAGAGCTGGTTGGACTCGCCGTTAAATAAAGCCGTCTGAAACGAAGAAAAAAACAAAAACGCGACTACAAAAAACACAGTTAGCCAGTAAAAAATCGATGTTTCCTCTGTATTGCGCTGCCTCTGCTTGGCAGCTTTGCTACTTTTACCGTAGACGGGTTGACTCATTCCAGTATTACCTCGTTTCTCTTCTCCTTATATATGGTGTTATTTTATCATTGGTCCTATAAATAATAAATTAGATAGTTTCACAATTATATATTTTAGAAAAGATCATTAATATAGCTAGGCAAACAGATGATCCATTCAGAGAGTTGGCAGGAGATAGACGACTTTCCAAAAATCTATGCTTTTGATATTTGAAAGGAACGAGGCCAACAGTTATTACACAGTCTGGTAAGCTCAAGTCATGTACAATGTCTACAAGAAAATAAACTAACCTGGCATTGTTTCCTCCTGGGGCTGACCATTTATCAGCTCGGTGCTGAGAATCGCCAACATTCCCGTTCCTTTGGATAAAACATCAAAACTCAACCGACAGGTCGCAGGGTGACCGAAAACAGATACAGCCTTCGAAGTCTGGCGTTATTGATGCTAAAACTGCGAAAATTGATTATTTAACTAGACTAACTCAGTTCTAAACTCGTTGGTCGTACGTTGGATAAAGTCCTTTATTTCAAGCTTAAACCGATCAATATTAAATGTTTTTGCATGATTATAAATATCTTCACTATTAAAATTCATAATTCTAAATTGAGATAGAGCATCAATTAGACTGTCAACAGTTGGTTCGTTAAAATAAATACCTGTAATACCATTTATAACTGTCTCTAATGCGCCGCCTTTACCATAGGCAATGACAGGTTTACCGTGACCTTGAGCCTCCAAAGGAGTGATTCCAAAATCTTCTTCACCTGCTAAAATAGCAGCGGAACATTTTGAATAGTATTCATGTATTACTTCATCCGATTGATAACCAAGCATTGTAATGGTTGAGCCAGCCATACGTTTTAATCGAGGATAGTCATATCCATCACCAATAATCACTAGTGGGAGATGTAATTTGTTAAAAGCTTCGATTACCAAATCTATTCTTTTGTATGGAATTAGTCGAGAAACGATAAGAAAGAAGTCCTCGTTTCGAGATGATATCTCTAAATGGGCTAAAGATACTGGTGGATGAATAACATGACTTTCACGACCATAGTACTTATTAATTCGATGAGAAACATTATGGGAATTACTAATGTAGGAATCTACCCGTTGGGCGCTGATTTGGTCCCATAATCGAATTTTATGTAGAACATGCGGCAAGATCCTTTTGAATATTGGGTTTGAAATCTCCAACATATACTGATGATACAGATCCCATACATAACGCATTGGGGTATGACAATAGCAGATGTGGATTTGTGACGGATTTGTTATAACCCCTTTAGCGAATGCACTTGATGAACTCAGTACTAAATCATATCCGCGTAAGTCAAATTGCTCTATTGCTAATGGGAAAAGGTTAATCATTTTTTTATAATGCTTTAGAGAAAAGGGGAGAGACTGTATAAATGAATTATGAATTTCAACTTCTTGAAATCTTTGAGGCAATTTTGTAATGTCAGAAATCAATGTATAGATAGGAGCATTGGGATAAAGATCCATGAATGATTCCAATACACGTTCAGCACCACCATATTGATTGAGGTAATCATGTACAAGTGCGATTTTCATGTTTATCTCCTTTAATAATTAGCTGTCGTAAATTTTCTCATAAACTGCTATTGTTTCATGAGCGACTTTGTTCCAGCTAAAATCTCTGGATCTTTTCAAAGCTAAACGAGAATAATGTTTTCGCAATGAACTATTTGTCAAAAATAGGTGAAGTTTTTCAGCCCATCCTTCATAGTCAAAAGGTGGCACGAGTTCTCCTGCATCTCCAATAACTTCTGGTATGGAAGAGACATCTGATCCAATTACAGGTGTTCCACATTGCATTGCTTCAAGCAAAGGAATACCAAAACCCTCATATATGGACGGTAGTACGAATACTGTCGCTCCATTATATAAATGGACAAGGTCCTCATCATCAACGAAACCCAAAAAAATGACATCATTTTCAAGTGAATGTTGTTGAACCCAATCATATATTGCGGAATATTTCCAACCTTGCGCACCTACTATAACTAACTTTCCAAAGCAATTAGAATTTTTTTTAAGAAGAAGAAATGCCTTGAGTAAGCCTAATAAGTTTTTTCTTGGCTCAAGAGTTCCTACGAATAAAATATACTGATCAGGGAGATGATATTTATTAAGGATTATCTTATACTCTGATTTATCCAGAGGCTTAAATGAATTCCCTCCAGCTAATGGTATAACATCAATCTTTGATTCTGGCACATTAAGCAAAGAAACAATATCATTCTTTGTTTGTTGGGAAATTGCAATTATATGATCGCACTTTTCGACACTATATGGGACCCACTTCATATGATGATTGTAAATATGTTTATTTGTTGTTTCAGGAAATAGCATAAACGCTAAGTCATGAATAGTGACTATTGACTTTCCTCTTATAGTAGGTGTATGCACAAAGTTTGTTCCGTGAAAAATGTCGGCTTTTTCTTTTGTAAACATATCATAAGGAAAGTTGTATAGTACATTTGGTCTCATTATCTTCTTAATTATTCTATATGGATAAAACTGGTTTATAATATTTGCTTGTGAAAATGTAAAGGGCAAGTGTTCTTTACTAATTCGTTGTAAGTGGGAATTGAAAGCCGGAAATACCTTCAGATGGCTACTTTTTAGCATATCATATAAACAATAAGTATACCTAAAGACACCCGATTTTGGGCCTAATAAAGGTTGAGCATCCAAGAACACTTTCAAGATACGACACTCCCTTAAATATCATCAAAGGTAAGTACTAAATTGGATGAAAATTGGTCCGGATAACCTCCTAATTATTTTCCGGAAGTTTGAGCGTCACCACCTAACATGTAATAATAAAATCCTCTGATGTATACAGTTCGACATATGAGTCTGTTTTCCTTGTGAAATCTTATTACTCAACTTTCACAGCCTCGAATTAGCCTGAACTCCATGCGGCTGTGAGATGGAAAGTGTCAGCAAACCATGCAAAAAGAAAGGCGTGTAACCCCAATGATGCACAGGCTTTTCTTCTTGTATGCGGATAAAGTTCGTGACTAGGAGTACAGGGCCGCCCTAGGTTTTCCAGTAATTTAAGCTTAGTATTTTATAATAAAGTGCAATGTATGAGAACATTTAAGGGACTGTAGATTTAGCAAGTAATATGTTATATTGTAGGGTATGGTAAGAGAAATTGTAAAACTTCCTCAAATTTTTAGATCTAACAAGTAACTATAGCGTTATTATTGAATTGACTATGGATTAATATTCCCCCCCCAATGGTACTAAATAACACAATCGTGAATTCTGGAGTGAATTAATGTGATAAAAAAAATGTCCGAATTGTACAAATATAGACACATGCTATTAACAATGATTCTAAGCAACATGAGAACAAGATATAAAGGATCGTTTTTTGGATTTTTATGGACGTTGCTTAATCCTTTATTACTACTAGGTGTTTATTCGTTGGTTTTTTCTGTGGTAATGCGAGTAGATATTCCTTATTATACAGTTTATTTATTTATTGGATTGCTTGGATGGGTTATGTTTCAATCTGCGATATCAGATAGTGTTGTAACCATGATTGCCAACGCTAATTTAATTAAAAAAATCTACTTCCCAAGAGAGATATTACCAATATCACAAGTGCTTGCAAGTGTAGTTAATTACTTGTTTAGTCTTGTAGTGTTGTTTCTATCCTTCTTCTGGTTTGGTATGAAGATTCCTATTACGATTTTGTATTTACCAATTATACTATTGATCCAGATTATACTAATGATTGGCATTTCACTTCTTGTTTCTTCTGTTCAAGTGTTTTTTAGAGACCTGCAGCATATATTAAATATCTTTATGCTGGTTTGGTTCTATTTTACTCCAATTGTTTATGTTCAATCCATGATTCCCGATCAATATATGACTTATTTTATGTTAAATCCTATGTTTTATATTATAAGTTCATATCAAGATATCTTTTATAATGGTTCGGCACCAGATCTTGGGAATCTCACTATCGCCTTCATATACGCAATATGTTTGTTGATAATTGGATGGAAAGTGTTTGCTAGATTAAATAGACAAATAGCAGAAGAATTATAAGGAGAATAATATGCCTGTTATTAAAGCGGAGAATTTGTCGAAAAATTTTAAAATATTTCATCGCAAAAACTCGACATTAAAGGAAAAAATAATTTTTTTTAAACAAAAAGATTTTACTTTATATGAAGCTGTTAAAAATGTCTCCTTTCAAATTGATAAAGGAGAATCTGTTGCATTAATCGGCAAAAATGGGTCTGGAAAAAGTACGATATTGAAACTATTAACCAGAATCATCTATCCCGATTTTGGTACAATCGAAATGAATGGGACTGTATCAAGTTTATTAGAGTTAGGAGCTGGCTTTCATCAAGATTTTACAGGTAAAGAGAATATTTTCTTGAATGCATCGATTTTAGGGTTCTCTAAGCAGCAAATATTAGAAAAACTTGATGAGATTATCGATTTTTCTGAATTAGGACAGTTTATTAACAATCCTGTTAAGACATACTCTTCAGGTATGTACATGAGATTAGGTTTTTCGGTCGCTACTATAGTTAACCCAGATATTATACTTATTGATGAAGTATTGACTGTTGGAGATGCGGCCTTTCAACGTAAATGCATCGATAAACTAATGCAGTTTAAAGCTGAAGGGAAGACTATCGTTTGTGTAAGTCACGATGCCTCTATAATTGAGGCGTTATGTGATAAAGCTATTTGGATTAATAATGGTTCGAAAATGATGGAGGGCCAAGCAAAAGAAGTCGTTAATGGGTATATGGAATATATGGAAGAGAATGGTGTCTAAGATGAAACGATGGGGGCTTCAATCGAATGGAAAGTATAAAAAGATTTGCAGTTGTAAGACTTTGGCCTGATCAAGCCACGGCGGAACATGAAAATATTCAAAGAATTAAAAAAGCTGCAGAAAATATTGGATATCAAATGCTTCAAATAGATAGAAATGGCTACTACGTGGACGAACCAACAAAAGAATTATCCTCCGGAGATGTTGATTTAGTAATTCACCTGCATTATGAAACACCTAAAGTATATGACGCACATTCGTATGTCACTCTATGGAATCCACTTAAATTTTATCATGAATGGGGTTATGAAAGGTATACAGGCCATTTACTGAGTCATGATGACTTTATTTCCTGTGGATCTGACTCGGCTGATGATCAGATGAGAAGACTTTTGAAGAAGTATAATAGAAAAGCTTTATCTGATACATTTATTCAGATCAACCATACATTAGCCTCACCTATTCACCAACCTCAATTGGGAAATCCTAAAATTTTTTATTGTGGTATTAACTGGGAGAGGTTAGGCAAGGGGAAGGGGAGACATGATAATTATTTAAAGACATTAGATAAAATGAAGATTTTGCGTATATATGGGCCTGACAAAATTCAAGGAATTAAAGTATGGGAAGGTTATGATTGTTATGTAAAACCGATTCCCTTCGATGGACAATCACTAGTGGATGAAATATCAAAATGTGGCATTTCTCTGGTGTTTTCTTCTGATGCTCATGTACAGTCAGAACTTATGTCGAATCGATTGTTTGAGAGTATTGCAGGTGGAGCTGTCATTATATGTGATGACAATGAGTTTGCATATAAAAATTTCGGCGACAGTTTACTCTACGTCGATTATAGTGAAGAGCCAGAGGAAATTTCAAAGCAAATCATCACACACTACAATTGGATACTTGAAAATAGAGAAGAAGCGCTAAATATGGCGCGTAAAGCTCAAAGTATATTCTTAGAAAAATTTAGTCTAGATAATCAATTGAAAGTACTGTTTGAGGAAAATGCAAAGAGAATTGAACTTAAGAAAGAGAGCGCTTTTGCTAAAACCCTAGATGCAGTAGTGCATGTTGTAATACCTCTATATTCTGATAAGGATTTTAATACTGACAGAGTAATAAAAAATTTAAAAGTCCAGGTTTATACCAATATAGAATTGCATTTAATATTGGACAAAGGATTAGTTGAAACAAATGAAATCAGAGAATTTATATACAGACTCAAGCAAGAAAATATTATATATAATATTCACGAGATAAGTTTGTTTAAAAGGAATAATCGTTTACCTTTGGGTAAAGCTTTAATAATAATTAGAGACCATATACAAAGTGGTTATATTATTTTGATGAACCAAAAAGAAAAATGGTTTCATGAACATATTACTACGTTGGTAAGAGTAATGAAAGATACCGATAATAGCTTGATTTCTATCTCTGATTATGTTATTCAGCATTACAATGCTGAAGGAAATGAATTTAGGGATTATTTCATTTCAGAAAAATCGAATTCATTAAATTTTCCAATTCTAGGAAAGGTATTATTTAGTAGTGAGCTCTTAAATGAAAACAATAATATATATATTAATTACCTGGACAACGCAATATTAATAGCATGCTTAGGTAATCTTGCAGGCAGGGAAAATACAGTATATACACAAAAAATGACATGCATACTGGAAGTCTCAAAGTGGGAGGTTCGAGATAACTGTTATATTGAACCATATCTTCAGAAAGAAGTCTTGAAAGAATCAATGAAGAACAATAGTATCGCTATTGATGAAGAAGATCTCTTTAGTTTTAAACAGGTATTTGATAAGCTTGAACAGATGCAAGAAAATGAAAAAAGAAAAATTAGTATATTCGTTGTAAAAAACTTGCCAGTACCACGCAAGCTGTTAACAATAATGAAATGGTTTTACAGAAGGTTCCTCAAGAAGGACGATTAAGATAATAGATATCACGGATGCATCTCTGCAGGTATTATTATTATTTTTAGTATCAAAGGAGAAATGAAATGGATTTCAGTCTAAGCAAAATGAAGTTGAATAAAAGTATCACTACATTAATAATATTTACTATTTTTCTTACCATTCTTTCAATATTTAGTTTCAAGCTAGTTGGAATGCCAATCATCATTTGTCTTATATTCTCGTTGATTTTGTTTATTTATGAAAAGAATAAGGAAGTAAATTACCCAAGTTGGCTTACTCTATTGTTAGGTGCTTTGCTAGGGAGTATTTTTTTTATATCGATTTTCGGTTGGAAAATTCTCAATCCAACATATGTAGACTGGTTATTTACAAATGTCGATTCAGCACAAACCTATATAGGTTGGCATTTTTTTCAACATGAGAGCTGGCATTTCCCTCCAGGGCAAATTGATAACTTGGGATACCCCATTAAGACTACAATTATGTTTACAAACGCACTCCCTTTATTTGGTATGTTTTTTAAAATTTTTAAAGATTTACTTCCTCATGACTTTCAATATATAGGTATATGGATTCTTACTTGTTATATATTGCAAGGTTCAATAGGTGCACTACTAATAAAAAAAATTACGCCTAAGATTTCTTTGCAACTTATCTCTTCTATTTTTTTCATCGTAAGTCCCGTAATGTTGTTTAGAGGGTACTTTCACCAAACATTGATGGGGCAATGGGTTTTATTATTTGCTATATTATTAATCTTTGAGCGAAAGACTTTTCCTTTTTGGAGATGGCTATTTGTTATAGCTGCTAGTATATATATTATTCCATACTTGCTTTTCTGTGTTGGGCCTTTTATGGTAGCTCATTTATTTATGCTGTATAGAAATAGTGAATCTTCGGTATCATTAAAAAAAGCGGTTGGATATTTAGCAGGTATAATGATTGCAACTCTCTTTTTATTATGGATAGTTGGTTTCTTCTTAATCAGTGACGGCGGTGTAACCGAAGCGTATGGCCTATTTTCAATGAATTTAAATTCATTGATTAATCCCTGGTATTGGTCTAGTGATTTGCTCTTGAATCGACCATGGAGCAGTCCAGGTCAATATGAAGGTTTTGCATATTTAGGTGCAGGTTTGATTCTGCTTTCTCTTATTGGAATTTACATAGTAATTGCAAAAAAGAGAACCTTCAATAAAATAATTCACTGGTACCCTTTCATTATTGTATGTATTGGATTGACTATATTAGCTTTAACAAATACAGTAACTTTTGATGATAAAATATTGCTTCATATTAATATCGGAGAATGGTTGCAACATAAACTTGGTATATTCCGCTCAAGTGGCCGGTTATTTTGGATAGTATATTACGTGATCATCTTTTTAATTTTATATGTGATTATTAAGAAAAATCGCCTATCAATTGCATTCGCATTATTAATAGGAGCTTCATTTATTCAATATTATGATTTGCATAAGAAATTTAATGAGATTAATCAAATATATTCGCAAGATATAGTCTATCAAACGCCATTACAATCTGATTTTTGGGATTATGCTAAAGAAAAATATAATAAACTGCTGTTTGTTCCTTTCTTTGGGGATTATTGGGTTCCTTTCTCCTATTATGCTGCTAGCAATAAAATGGCTATTAGTATTGGTTACTTTTCAAGGGCAGATAACGTTGCACTTGGTGAATATGCAGGAAAAATAATTGATGATGTGAATAATGATCGTCTTGATCCAGATGCAGTATATATAGTAAGCAATGAATTCCTTCCACATATTATGCACATTAATTTTAAAAATGCGACTTTAATGAAAGTTGACGGATTCAATGTACTCTTGCCAAATAAGGATGATACTTCCAAAAAACGGTTTTCAAATGTAGAATCAATAACTCGTGATAAACCTAATAATTTATTTCCTTCGTTCTATATCTGGGATAGAGACAAAAATGCAAATGTTATAAATGGGAAGCAATTATCGAACAATAAAGTAATGAATAACTTTGAAATAAGCACAACTACAATTAATGTAACGAAAGGTCAAAGATATACTATAGAAGTGCAGGTTAGTAGTGAAAATAGTAGCGGAATCGGAGCCTATATTGATATCAATGATATATCAAGTGATGGGACTAAAGTATATAAAGTTGGCAGTGAAGTTGTTGTAAACGGTGTTGCGAAGTTATCATATGTAGTTCCAGATAATGTTAGCAAGATACAAGTGGGATTAATTCTTCCACCTCAAACAAAAGGTAAATATATTTTCAGTAACCCTGTAATATATCAAAACTAATATTGAAAAAGCCGGGATGAAATGATTCAGCAATCCATGAAATTTGTATTGGTTGGTGTAACGAATACTATTATTAGTTATCTTGTTTTTATTGGTTGTAATTTACTTGTAGATAACTATTTAGTATCCCTTTTGATTTCTTATATTATTGGGGTAGTAAACAGCTATTTTTTGAATAAAAACTGGACTTTTCGTACCCCAAAAACAAGAAACTTAAGTACAATTATTAAATTTATTACTGTGTACCTTTGTACTTTTTTGGTTAATTTAATTATATTAATTTTATTGGTTGATTTTCTTTATTTTTCGGCTTCACTATCGCAGGCAATATCATTAATTATTACCACAATGATTAGTTTTATCGGTCATAAATACTGGAGTTTCAAAAATAAAGAGGTGAGTGATGTTCATGATTAAAACAGGCGATTTGGTAAACATTGAAACTAATAACTTTTTGGGTCTTGTTCTAGAAGTAATGGAAGCGCATAGTTTGGTGGTTGTTCTTCAGGAGATCGATTGTTCGACTAACGAGAATGATATTAGACTCCAAATAGAAGATAAAAATTATATCTATAGTGAGTCAAAGAAACAGTTTTTCTCTAATGATGTACTCAAGCACAGAGCCTTACTAGATAAAAAAATGTTTGAAGTAATCATACGTTCCGAAATTCTTAGCAAGGTTGAAGATTTTTACAACTTATTTCATAAGAAAGACCATAGTTCTTCTAAAGGCGTTACAAATTTTGTCCCTTATGGTGGGCGTGTATACGATGAAAAAGAAATGATGTCTCTGGTTGATTCATCGTTGGATTTCTGGTTAACAGGTGGTCGTTATTTTAAACAATTTGAAAAGCAATTCGCTGAATACTTAGGTGTTCGTTATGCTCTTTTAACAAATTCGGGTTCGTCAGCAAACCTTTTAGCATTTTCTTCGCTTACATCTCCTAAATTGGGAGATAGAAGGATAAATCCAGGTGATGAGGTCATCACTGTTGCGGCAGGTTTTCCTACCACGGTTGCGCCAATCATTCAGAATGGAGCAGTACCCGTTTTTATCGATGTAGACTTGGGAACGTACAATATATTAGCTGAACGAATTGAAGATGCAGTAACAGACAAAACAAAAGCGATAATGATAGCACATACGATGGGGAATCCATTTAATATTAAAGAGGTAATGAGGGTGGCAACTAAGTATAACCTTTGGGTAATCGAGGACAATTGTGATGCTCTTGGATCTAAGTACGATGGACAGTTAACTGGTACATTTGCTCATATTGCTACATCTAGCTTTTACCCCCCCCACCACATGACAATGGGTGAGGGTGGAGCGGTATATACTAATGATCCTCAGCTTAAAATGATTATTGAGTCCTTTCGCGATTGGGGACGTGATTGCTGGTGCCCTTCCGGATGCGATGATACGTGCAAAAAGCGTTTTGGGTGGCAGCTCGGATCCCTACCTCAAGGATACGATCATAAATACACTTACTCTCATATTGGCTATAACTTGAGGGTGACAGATATGCAGGCAGCAATTGGTGTGGAACAAATAAAAAAGGTTCCATTATTTACGGAGCTAAGAAAACGGAATTTTAATCAATTATTAAAAGGACTGGAAGACCTAAGCGATGTATTCATATTGCCATACGCAACCCCAAACTCAGATCCAAGTTGGTTTGGTTTCATATTGACGTTAAGAGACAGTGTGAGATTTACAAAAAATGAAATTGTCTCTCATCTTGAATCTAAGAAAATTCAAACAAGGATGCTTTTTGCTGGTAATCTTACGAGACAACCTGCTTTCAAAGATGTTAATTTCAGAATTCATGGTACCTTAACTAATACTGATAAAATACTTCACGATACTTTTTTAGTCGGCGTATATCCTGGGCTATCTGAAACGGATATTGAATTTGTGATTAGCGAAATAAGGGAGTTTGTAAAAAACAACAACTAATAGAAGAGGTGTTAACATGAAAGTAGTAATTTTAGCCGGTGGATTTGGTACCAGAATTAGTGAAGAATCGCATCTTAAACCCAAACCTATGATTGAAATAGGTGGTAGGCCGCTATTATGGCATATTATGAAGATTTATTCTTCTTTTGGATATAATGATTTCATCGTTTGCTTAGGATATAAAGGATATTATATCAAAGAATATTTTGAACACTATTTCTTACATGAGTCGGATATTACGTTCGATTTTACAAATAATAACCGCAGGGTTATTCATAACCATAAGGCTGAACCGTGGAAAGTAACACTAGTAAATACTGGACTTGAAACGATGACCGGCGGAAGAGTAAAGAGAATTAAAGATTTTATTGGAAATCAGCCTTTTATGCTTACCTATGGTGATGGAGTTGCTGATGTTGATATAAATAGGTTGGTAGATTTCCATCTTTCAAATGGGAAAATTGCTACTGTTACCTCTGTCCAACCACAAGGACGATTTGGGTCCTTGGAAATAAATGAAAGTCATGAAGTTAATGGATTTCAAGAAAAACCGAAAGGTGATGGATCATGGATCAATGCTGGATTTTTCGTAATGCAACCTGAGGTTTTTGATTTTATTGAAGGTGATGAAACAATATTAGAGCAAGAGCCGTTAAAAAAATTGGCTGAAAGCAATAATTTAATGGCATATAGACATGACGGATTTTGGCAACCAATGGATACGTTACGTGAGAAAAACTACTTGGAAAATCTCTGGCAGAAAGGAACTTCGCCATGGAAAGTTTGGGAGTGAATTTCTGGAGTGGGAAAAGGGTTTTTTTAACAGGTCATACTGGATTCAAGGGGGCGTGGTTAAGTCTCTGGTTGCAAAAAAAGGGGGCTATTGTTACAGGATACTCTTTACAACCACCAACCAATCCCTCAATCTTTGATATCTGTAAAATTGATGAAATTATATTTAATTCTATAATCGGGGACATTAGGGATTCTTCGTTTTTGATGGAGTGTGTTAAAAATGCCAATCCAGATATTGTAATTCATATGGCGGCACAGCCTCTTGTACGTAAATCATACATTGAACCTGTTGAAACATATGAAACGAATGTTATGGGTACGGTTAATATCCTCGAAGCTGTAAAAGCAACAAAATCAGTTAAGGTTTTCTTGAATGTGACAACAGATAAATGTTACGAGAATAAAGAATGGGTATGGGGTTATAGAGAAAATGAAACATTAGGTGGATACGATCCATATTCAAATAGTAAAGCTTGCTCAGAAATGGTGACATCCGCATACAGGAATTCTTTTTTTACAAGCGGTGAACATGTGGTCGCCGTTGCATCGGCTAGAGCAGGTAATGTTATCGGCGGTGGCGATTGGGCAAAGGATAGATTGGTTCCTGACATCATACGGTCGTTATTAAAGAATAAACTTATTGAGATTCGAAATCCCCGAGCAATAAGGCCATGGCAATATGTCTTAGAGCCATTAAGCGGATATATGTTGTTGTGTCAAAAGCTCTATGAACATGGACCTGATTTTGCTAGCTCATGGAATTTTGGCCCAGAGGAAACTGATGTAAAAACAGTTGAATGGATAGCAGAACGATTAGTTGATAAGTGGGGCGATCATCGTATTAAAGTGGCCACGTACCAAGACAATCATTATCATGAGGCTACATTGTTGAAGTTAGATTGCTCAAAAGCCAAGTCTAAACTTCAGTGGGCACCGCGCTGGAATATCGATAAGGCGCTAGAACAAATAGTAGAATGGGTAAGAGTTTATGCAGATCAAGGAGATATATTAGATATATGCTACCGACAAATATCGGAGTATGAAAATCAATGAAAGTTTTATTAACTGGTGCTACTGGTTTTTTAGGAAGTCATATTCTAAAACATTTGATTGAACACAAGCATAATGTTACTATCTTAAAACGAAGTTTCTCAGATACAAACAGGATATATAATTATTTAAATTCAATTGATTGTTATAATTTAGATGAAGTTGAATTAGAGGAAATATTCAATAATGTACATTATGATGCTATTATTCATACCGCAACAGATTATGGTAGACAAAGTAGTATTAGTGATACAGTACATGCGAATGTTGTGTTTCCGCTGCGTTTACTAGAATTATTTGAAAGAAACTCTGGGAAAGTCTTTATCAATACAGATAGTTTCTTTAATAGGCCGGGTATAATCGAAGAGTATACTTACCTTAGTTCTTACACATCATCAAAAAGATATTTTTTAGAAATGGCGACAAGTTTCATTTTACAGAAACAAACTGTAAAGCTATTTAATATGCGTCTAGAACATATATACGGTCCATATGACAGTGAAACTAAGTTTGTTGATAATATTCTGCAGTCTCTTATTAATGGAACCCCTTTTATCGATATGACGCTAGGTGAGCAGAGGCGAGATTTTGTGTATGTTAGCGATGTGGTTGAAGCATTTTCAATTGTGTTATGCAATTTTGACAAAGCAACGGATCTCATCTCAAATCATCAAGTAGGTCAAGGGAAAAATTACTCAATAAAGCAATTTGTTTTAATGGCAAAAGAAATAACAAATTCTAAAAGTGATTTAATATTTGGAGCAATTCCATATAGAGAAAATGAGATAATGAGTTCTATAGCGGATGTTAAATCGTTAAGTAAGTTAGGATGGAAAAGTCAAGTTGATTTGTATGAAGGTATTCATTTAATCGTCCAACATATGATTAACAAACGTATAAAGGTATGAAAGAGTGGTGATGTTGGTGCCTGCCAAAAAAATAATTTCATTTGTTGTACCAGTATTTAATGAAGAGGAAAACGTTCTACCGCTCTATAATGCAGTAGTTGGTCAGATGAAAACTTTACCGGAGTATGATTATGAGATTATATTTACTGATAATCATAGTACAGACAAAACATTCAATATAATAGAAAAACTAGCTATGGAAAATAACAAAATAAAAGCTATACGTTTTTCTAAAAATTTCGGATATCAAAAGTCAATTTATACCGGATACTATCACGCTAGCGGTGATTGTGCGATTCAGTTAGACTGTGATCTGCAAGATCCAATATTTATGATAAATACTTTTGTGGAATATTGGGAAAACGGATACGAGGTCGTATATGGTGTAAGAAGATCAAGGAAAGAAGCATGGTGGATTAATAGCTTAAGAAAGATATTTTATTGGCTAATTAATAAACTGAGCGAAGAGTATCTACCTAGAGATGCTGGAGACTTTAGATTAGTTGATAGAAAAATTTTAATTGCTCTAAAAGAAATGAATGATGAGCAACCTTATTTAAGGGGGAGTATATCCGCTTTAGGTTTTAAGCAAGTCGGTGTGCCCTATGACAGAAATGAACGATTAAGGGGCGAGAGTAAATTTTCTTTTAAACAACTTTTGCAACTTTCAATTGATGGTATATTAAATCATTCAGTAGTACCCTTACGCTTAGCATCTTATACAGGAATAATTATAAGTGCTTTTACTTTTCTTGGTTTTTTTGTCTACCTTGTAGGTAAATTATTAGGTGCACAATGGCCTGCTGGTTTTGCAACAACAACTATTCTTATACTTTTGTCATTAAGTTTGAATGGTTTATTTTTGGGAATTATTGGAGAGTACTTAGGCAGGATATATCGCCAAGTAAAAAGAGGACCTTTTACTATTATTGAAAAGCAAGTAAATTATGATGCGAAAATTATGGGTGTTGAAAATAGGAAAATTATTTGAGGCGAACAAATTATCAATGCATTTTATAATTTCATTGTTAGAGGTGAATAATAATGATAAAAAAAGCACTTATTACAGGAATTACGGGTCAGGATGGAGCATACCTTGCAGAGTTCTTATTAGAAAAAGGTTACGATGTTCATGGCTTGGTTCGGCGTAGTTCTTTTTCCAATACTCAAAGAATAGATCATCTAGTAGATAAGTTGTATCTACACTACGGTGATTTGACTGATTCTACTAATCTTATTCGCATTATTGGAGAAGTGCAACCAGATGAATTATATAATCTTGCCGCACAAAGCCACGTGCAAGTTTCCTTTGATTCACCAGAATATACTGCAAATGCTGATGGACTAGGCACTTTGCGATTGCTTGAAGCAATAAAAATGCATAACCTTACCGGAAAAACAAGGTTTTATCAAGCATCAACAAGTGAACTATACGGTAAAGTCCAAGAAATTCCTCAAAGAGAAGAAACACCTTTTTATCCGCGCAGTCCTTATGCAGTTGCAAAATTGTATGCATATTGGATTACAGTCAATTATAGAGAAGCTTATAATATTTATGCTTGTAATGGAATATTGTTTAATCACGAATCTCCAATGCGGGGAGAGACCTTTGTCACTAGGAAAATAACTCGCGCTATCGCGGCTATCGTTAGTGGTAAACAAGAAGTACTGCACCTTGGTAATTTGGATTCTAAAAGAGACTGGGGCTATGCCAAAGATTACGTTGAAGCAATGTGGCTAATGCTTCAGCAGCAATCACCGAAGGATTATGTAATCTCAACTGGAGAAACTTTTACTGTACGCCAGTTTGTTGAGTCGGCATTTAAAGTCGTGGGAATAGAGGTTGAGTGGCGAGGAGTAGGTGTAAACGAAAAAGGGATCAACAAGGAAAATGGAAAAGTACTTGTTGAAATAGATCAAAAATATTTTAGACCTACTGAAGTCGACTTACTTATAGGGGACTCTTCTAAGGCGAGGGCAGAACTTGGATGGGAATCGAAGACTGATTTCAAAGAACTCGTGGAATTAATGGTACGAGCTGATTTAAGATCAGAGGGGATTAAATAAATGATAAATGTTTCTAAGTTAGAAGATCAAAATATCTTGGTTACCGGTGGTTCAGGGTTTTTAGGACATCATATTGTTAAGTGTCTAGAACAGGAAAACCCGCGAAGAATTATTTCATTCTCTAGCAAACAGTATGATCTAACAAATGAAGAAGCAGTAAAATCTTTATTCACTGATAACGATATAGACGTAGTCATCCATGCTGCAGCAGATGTAGGGGGAATAGGCTATAATAGTACGCACCCGGGGCAGCAGTTTTATAAGAATATAATGATGAATACTTTAGTTCAGCATTATGCTAAACTAAAAAACGTTAAAAAATTCGTTGGTATTGGGAGTGTTTGCGAATATCCTGCAGAAGCCCCAGTACCTTTTAAAGAAGATGATATCTGGAATGGATACCCAATAGAAGATAATGACGCCTATGCTTTGAGTAAAAGGATGCTATTAGCTCAGTCTATTGTATATCGTAAAGAGTATGGATTTAACGCAGTACATTTGCTCCCAATTAATCTGTATGGTCCCAGAGACAACTTCGATTTAGCTTCTGCGCATGTAATACCAGCTCTAGTAAGGAAAATCCATACAGCACTCGTCCATGATATATCGGAAGTTGAAGTCTGGGGTACCGGAGAAGAAACGAGGGAATTTTTGTTTGTGGAAGATGCTGCAAGAGCGATAGTATCGGCTACTAAGTATTACAATTCTTCTCAACCAATAAATATTGGTACAGGAGAAGAAGTGAAAATAAAAACTGTTGCTGATGAAATTAAAAACATTCTTGGTTATAGGGGCAAGTTTGTTTACAATACAGATAAGCCGGGAGGGCATAAAAGAAGACAATTAGATGTATCTAGGGCCAATGAAGCTTTTGGTTTTGAGGCAAAGATCACACTCAGAGAAGGTTTGAAGAGGACTATTGATTACTGGGTTACTACTAATGAATGAATGATTAATTAATTTTCTTTACCCTATAATTAATTAGAGCTAATATAACGATGTAGTGATAGAGCGTACAGATGTCCCTATCATTGCATCGTTATATTTCGATTTAACATGAAAGGAAAATCAAATATGAATGTAGTTCTACTTTCCGGGGGCTCAGGCCAGCGTTTATGGCCACTTTCTAATGATGCACGCTCAAAACAATTTCTAAAGGTTTTAGAAGGCAACAAAGGTCAAGATGAATCAATGGTACAACGTGTATGGAATCAACTTACTACAGTAGGTTTGAATAGTTCAACATTAATAGCTACAAGCAAGTCACAAGTAGATATGATTCAAAATCAGTTGGACTCGACTGTTCCCATAATTGTGGAACCAGAAAGAAGAGACACATTTCCTGCGATAGCACTCGCAGCTTCATACCTTTATTCAAAAAAAAATGTAAGTTTAAATGAAGTAGTAGCTATTTTACCGGTTGACCCGTTTGTAGAAGAATATTTTTTTGAAAAAGTGAAGCTTTTAGAAGACATGTTAATAGCTACAGATTCAGAACTTGCCCTTGTTGGAGTGAAGCCAACTTATCCTTCAACAAAATATGGTTACATTATTCCAAAAGGAACTAATTCCTCTTATTATAGCGCATTAAATGTCAGTCATTTTAAGGAAAAGCCCAACGTAGAAGAGGCAAAAAATTTAATTAACCAGAATGCGCTATGGAACTGTGGAGTTTTTGCATTTAAATTAGAATATATTTTGAATATACTAGTACGAAATTCATTTCCGGTTCACTACGATGAACTGTCTAAAAGATACAGTGAACTACCTAAAATTAGTTTTGATTTCGAAGTAGTTGAAAAAGCTAGTAATATAGTAGTTCTTCCATATGAAGGATACTGGAGAGACCTTGGTACTTGGAATACATTAACAGAGGAAATGGCGAGCAATAAGATTGGAAAAGGAATTATTAGTGTTGACTCGATAAACACTCATTTGGTGAACGAACTTGATATCCCTATTGTGATACTTGGTGTTTCAAATGTTGTTGTAGCCGCAAGTCCAGATGGAATTCTTGTCACAGAAAAAAGCGCGAGTCCGAGAGTTAAAGAAATAATAAACTTTGAGCAGAGACCCATGTTTGAAGAAAGAAGATGGGGGTGGTACAAGGTTCTGGACTGTTCGAAGATTGGTTTGCAAAATGAGGTTTTAGTAAAAAGAGTTTGCATTAAAGCAGGGAATAGTCTTGATTACGAGTATCACCATAAGAAAAGTGAAGTATGGACTATAATTAGTGGTAACGGGTATGTTGTTATTGATGATACCATGAAAGAAGCAAAACCTGGTGATGTATTTTCAATACCAATAGAGGGCAAACATGCGATAAAAGCTATCACTGATATGGAGTATATAGAAGTACAAACTGGTAGTGAGATATTTGAAGAAGATTGCGTATGTATATGTAACAATTGGGTAGAGATTGAGAAGTTGTGTTCGTTAGTTTAAATATCCTGCATTTTATTCTACGAAGCACTTACAATTACAAGATAGTGAGAAAGACAAAAAGAAGACTCCGCGAACAAATCAGGAGCCTTCTTTTTGTATCGAATTAGTTATTCCGAAAACAAAGCAAGTTCTTAGCGGCATCCAAGGTATTGGGGATATTCTGTTATTCTGTTTTTACGCTTGTTAACTGTTGTTTACAACAGTTAACAAGCGTAAAAACAACATGATAAACAAGATATATAGATAATGCCAGAAAAAGAATTGATACAATTTGAACTAGTATGATGCGCGTATTAGACACAGACTCCGAAACACCATGCAAATAATTGATTATGTTAAACGCAGATACAAAATTAACGTACGCTGGAATCCAAATGTCTTTCAATCTTCTGCTCGAAATGACATATATGATGCTGAGTACATCAGCTAAGATCATATACCTATCGTGAACACCAGGAAGGAAGTTACACAATAAAACAATAAACATTGTAGCTGCCAATAAAAAATTATTTCCTGAAATGTCAACTTTCTTATAGTGCATTACTAAAGCAATAATACCGATTACAAAAATACAGAACCACATTCCTATACTGCTGAATAATTCATTGGTCACCCACTTTGACCAAACCGGATCTGGCGTAAACAATGCATATATATTGGAAAAATTAGTTACAACCATCGATGTTATGTCGTCATTACGGTATCCGAGATAAGGCGCGAACACATCCTTGATGCTTTTTCCCATCACAATAGCCGGTAAACACATGGCAATGAATCCAATTAAAATATTGAAAAAGTGAAGAATGGAGATTTTATTATTCCTTATGTAGAGCAAAAGCAACATTGGAAATATCAGAATTGTAGTTTGTTTTATTGATAAAGCTACGCCAATCATAAGAAATGACAGTCCGTATTTTTCTTTGGTTATGAAATAAATTGCAATGAGCAATATACCGACCCATATGGAATCTACTTGCCCCCATATGGTCGTATTAAGTAGCAGGCTCGGTAATAGAAGAACAACTGCATATGCCACGCTTGCATACTGCTTTTTCTGTGCTGAGTTCTTATTTATATTTTTTGTTATATGGTAGGCCGCAATAGCAGCAATGAAATAAAAAACAATAATAAGTAGCTTGAAATTCATCATTGGAGCGAAAGGTAGATAGGTCATACAAGCCAGTAATAAATTGAATCCTGACGGATAATCTCCAATTTTGATACCCAGAGCAAGCAGACCACCATTTTCTTTTAGTTCCTGATACCATAGGGAGTAATGAAATATCCAATCTCCTGATACAAACATATTCTTAATCCCTGCTAGTTGAATCAAAAATCCTATAATTGACGAAAATAATATTACTAAAATATTCCATTTCCTTTCTAAAAGAGTTGTAATAAACAATCGTTCCAAGTCTTTGAATTTTCTAATCATTTTTATCTCCTCAATAACTATTAATTAAATTAATTGACAAATTAAACTGTAATAAGACGGGATTCTGTATTCAAATAATATTGTCCTCTACCTGGCTCACCTGGCCAGGTAGAGGACGACCGTCTAGATGATTGGTTTGGTAATAGGTAGTTTTTCAAAGCCTTTAGAAAGACGAAAGACGGTTTCAGTAAGCTCCTTCACCCTTTAAAACAACAGGTATCGTTTTTAGTAGAATTTTTAACTCCATAGACAAGCTCCACCGTTCAATATAATAAATATCCAGCTTAACCCATTCCTCAAAAGGCAAATCACTTCTTCCACTAACTTGCCAAAGCCCAGTAATACCGGGTCGTACATCGAATCGACGCCACTGGTAATCCGAATACTGTTCGACCTCATTTGGTAATGGTGGGCGCGGCCCAATTAAGCTCATTTGCCCGAATAGAACATTAAACAACTGCGGCAATTCATCAAGAGAATACTTCCGAATAAACCGGCCGACGCGAGTTATACGCGGGTCGTTTTTAATTTTAAATACAGGACCATCGGCTTCGTTTTTGGTTTGCAACGAAGCTTTTAATGCTTCTGCATTGGCTACCATTGATCGGAATTTCAGCATATGAAAAGGTGCGCCATTTTTCCCGATTCGCTTTTGCTTTATAATAATTGGTCCTTTTGAATCTAACTTGATACAAACTGCTATAAAGACTAGGAGAGGAGCTATTAGGATAACTCCAAGTGCAGACAATATAAAATCCGCGCTCCGCTTCATAAACCAGTTAATTCCCCGCAAAGGAGTTCGAACTATTTCAATACACGGGTAATCAAATGCATGATCGAAAGAAACGCTAGATGTTACGAGCTCGAACAGTTCCGGAATAATTTTGATTTGTACGTCGTACTTTCTGACACTTGCGATCAATGAATTAATAACTCCGCGTTCAGAAGGAATGGTGATATATATTTCATGTATTTTGTGTTTCTGAACAAGTTTTTCGATTTGTGGAATAGTTCCAAGAACTTCTTTTCCAGTCTTATAATCATCAAGAAATCCGATAAAGCGGCTGCTGCTTGTTTTGTTGGCATTCAGGTTGTCTCGTATTTGTTCACCTATTCGTCCGGCGCCGATAATTAGGACGTTTTTATTGTAATGTCTAGTTTTTCTAAGGGCGACAAGCACTCCGTAACGCATTAGTCTAGACAATACGAAGCAACAAACCATTAGAATAGCTAATACGAGAATAAGTACACGTGAGTATACGATACTAGTTTTTAGAAAAAATATGATACCCAGCGCGATTAGAAAGGAAATGGCTATTGCTTTACTTGCTGTGAATGAATCATCAATTATTTTAATATCTCGACTCCATTTGAACATTCCTCGTTGGTAAAGGGTCCCTGTATAGATGGTAAAGATAATACCAAGTAAGAGAGCGTACTCTGCAGTTACCGGTATTTGCTGCAAGCTGTCGATCAGGTTTCTCCAATCGATGGCTCCATAATCTGTGGCGACTTTGTAGTGGAAGAGTAACAAGAAGCTCAGAATATACAGGAGATACTCGACAGCGATGAGGCCAATATTCAATATCATTTCTATGCGCAAAGTCTTTTTCTTGTAGGCAACTATATCTTCTGCAATCAATAAATGGCCCGGTTTTAAGTTTTTATTCATTTGAGCCTGAAAACTCATGGACTACGCTCCTGACATATCTTAGTTCATTGATATTAATTATAGCATAGATGAAGCAATCAATTCCTTAATTAAATGGTGGGTCATCCCCCAGCATATTTGTCCCACACCCCACATAAACATGTACAAGTAATCATTAATCGTGTGAGGGGTGGATGGAATGCGTCGGGTCACATGGGTACTGGCCATCGTGATGTGCGTTGCATTGATTGCAGCCGGATGTGGGACGAAGAATGCGGAACAAGTTGTTAAGGATTTGGATCATGTGATCGGGAAGCTGAACAGCTATCAGGGCGCAGGGAAGATGACGCTTCAGACGGGACAACAGGCGCAACAATATGATGTGGAGGTCTGGTACCAGAATCCGCATTATTACCGGATCGCACTGACGAATGAGGCGAAAGATGTCACGCAAATTGTTCTGCGTAACGATGAGGGCGTCTTTGTGCTGACGCCGCATTTGAATAAGATGTTCCGTTTCCAGAGCGACTGGCCGGAAAATTCCGGACAAGTGTATCTGTATCAGTCGCTTGTTCAAAGCATTGTAATGGATAATGAGCGGCATTTCACTGAGGAGAAAGATGCGTATGTGTTCGATGTCGTAGCTAACTACCAGAACGGTCTGTTGGCCAGGCAGAAGATTTGGCTCAGCAAAAAGGATTACGCTCCGCGGCAAGTGCAGGTATCCGATGAGAACAATAATGTAATGGTGAAAGTTAGCTTCGATCAGTTTGAGTTTGGCAAAAAGTTCGAGAAGGATTCCTTTGATATGCAGCGGAATATGACAAGCTGGAATATTCAATCGTTGCCTACCTCGGGTACGGTCGGGGATACAGCTAAGCAAGGGGCCGCAGGAACAACTGTGCAGAAGACAGGCACGATGGATAAAGCAGGGGCGCTCACTTTTGGAATTCTCGAGCCGGACTATATTCCACAAGGGGTTAAGCTTCAGGATTTGAAGGAAGTGAAGCTCGGCGAAGACAAGGCGATCTTGCTCCGTTATTCGGGCACATACAACTATACGTTAACCGAATCGATGCCTCAGACGAAAACGGTCACTTCTCTGACTGGAGATATTCTTGACTTGGGTTACACTCTTGGTATCGTGACTGGTGAGGCTAAAGGTTTGCGCACGCTGACTTGGACTTACGACGGGGTTGAATTCCGATTGTCGACTGGAGATCTTCCTGAGACTGAAATGATCCGGGTCGCTCAATCGGTTCAGGGGCAAGTTGGGAAATGATGACTGGCCGGTGCAGGCTAAACAAGCTTGCAGTCAAGGGCGGTGTTTTTCGCCAGATAAGTTAGCTGATTCTGTTATTTCCGAATATACTGGAGAGCCAGGTTTAGAATCTTGACATATAGAGGTTGAGCCGGCTACCATCTTAAAAGTTAATAACAACAAGAGCATACTATTGTTTTCATCCATTTACCAAAAATGCCCGGTTCTCTCTCCCCAATCAAAGAGAAACCGGGTATTCCCTTTTATTACCGCCCCCAGATCACGAACATGTGACTCTTTGTTCATTGACAGCCCGGGGGGATGGCATTACCATAGGTTTATGTGTTTTTTGGCGGGCTCCGGTGGTGGGAGCTTGATGACTAGAAGAAGGTGAACAGGTTTGGAGACGTTTTATCGGCCGACGTGGGTGGAGGTTTCGCTGGATGCGCTGCGGCATAACATACGGGCATTTCGGCAGGCGCTGCCGGCGGAGATGAAGGTGATGGCGGTCGTCAAAGCGGACGGATACGGACACGGCGCGGTAAAAGTGGCGCAAGAAGCGATGGAGTGCGGCGTCAGCTATATCGGGGTCGCCTTCTTGGACGAAGCGCTGGAGCTTCGGCGTGAGGGAGTAAAGGCGCCGATCCTGGTGCTTGGGTACACGCAGCCGGAAGGCATTCCGCTTGCGATCGAGCATGATATTACGTTAACGGTGTTTCAGGACGAATTGTGGGCGGCTTTGGAAGAGCGGCTTCAAGCAGCTTCAGGGCCAACGGCGGAAGCGGGAATATCTTCGCTGGGAAAAGGGCCGGAGGATTCTGCGCATGCTGCGATAGAAGCGAGTGTTCAGCAGGGCAGCCCATCTTCAATGCGTGGTCCCCAGTCACGCGCAGGCTGTCATCCCACAAATGTGATCACTACGGATGCAACCACGGGGAGGGTCTCTAAGCCGGAAACTGCTGCAGTTTCCGAAAGCATGAGTACTGATGCGTTTACCAGCACATCAGAGAGCATTCACGCTAACGATATTGATACCAATATGACCGCTACAGCTGCAACAACTGCTGCACTTGCAACACTTCGCAAACTGAAAGTCCACATCAAAATCGATACCGGCATGGGCCGTCTGGGGCTTCAGCCGAATGACGAAGCCATTTCCTATATAACGCGCGCGGTTGAACACCCACTATTGGATGTGGAAGGCGTGTATACGCACTTCGCCTGCGCCGACGAGGCGGATAAAGCGTATACGTTGGAGCAGCACCGGAAGTTTGATCGGATTATCCGGCATTTGGAGGAGCGCGGAGTTGCGTTCCGTTACGTTCATACCGGGAACAGCGCAGCAGGAATCGATTGTCCGGAGCTGTCGTACACGATGGTTCGGCTAGGAATTGGGATGTATGGTCTATACCCGTCTGAAGAGGTGAATAAAGAGCGCGTGCAGCTCGAGCCGGTGATGAGTATCAAGACGAGGGCTGTTCACGTCAAGACGCTTCCTGCGGGCTCTGGCATCAGCTACGGCACGACGTACCACACTTCCGGGGAGGAATGTATCGCGACGCTGCCGATCGGTTACGCGGACGGCTACAGCCGGATGTTGTCCGGGAAAGCGCAGGCGATCGTGCGCGGGCGGAAGGTGCCGATTGTTGGACGGATCTGCATGGATCAGTGTATGGCGAACGTCAGCGGACTTGGCGACTTGTCCAAAGCGGAAGAAGTGGTGCTGATGGGGCGCCAGCAGGACGAAGCGATTACCGCCGAGGATCTTGCCGCTTTGCTCGGCACGGTTAACTACGAGATTACGTGCATGGTTTCTCATCGGGTGCCTCGGGTGTATATTCGGGACGGCCGGAGGGAAGACGTTTTAAACCCTTTGATCCGTTAGTTTTGGATTTCGTAAAGTGATTCCCTCCACGTTTGGAGTGAGGATCGTTGACCTCTTTCTCATCCTGTTACATGGGAGCACCCTTTTCGTGGTGAGGGAGTTCGTCCCGCTTCATTTTCTACATCTTATTATCCGAATGACAAGGCAGTCAGAATAACAGTTTCGACACGGTTTATCAACATTTACCAACAACATTTATGCAACCAAACAAAGGATTTTGTCGTCACGGATCGAATAGGTATAGACGGCAATTTTGGGGACTGTTCCCGGTACGTTAACAAATTTTCCTCTTCTCCCAAGTGAGAGGACAGCGCCTGGGAAGGGGTGTTCCGTGATGCGTATGACCAGGCTTGCAACGGGGTTGCGGCTCTCGGACAAAGATTTGCAACGGGTATACATACGTGATATATCCAGCGCATATACTTGGTCTTGTATAAAATTACTTCATGCACGACATAATGGTAGTATTGGTTTGGGAATGTTTTGGGGGTGCGAGATCGGTGGCCAATGTGCATAACACGAAAAGGATCATGATCAGTCTGCCGGATTACTTGCTGCAGGAAGTCGACGGCATCGTGGAGAAGGAAAACTCCAATCGCAGCGAATTCATTCGTCAAGCCATGAAGCTGTATCTCATGGAACGTAAGAAGCGCCATTTGCGCGAGTCGATGCAGCGCGGGTATATGGAAATGGCGAAGATCAATCTGCATATGGCGGCAGAGGCTTTTCAAGCGGAGGAAGAAGCGGACGGTACCCTTGAGCGCTTAGTTAGCGGGGTGTAGAGCTTGATAGTGAAACGTGGCGATGTATTTTTTGCGGACTTGTCTCCTGTAGTGGGATCCGAACAAGGTGGAGTTCGGCCTGTGCTCATCATTCAGAATGACATCGGAAACCGGTTCAGCCCAACCGTAATCGTTGCGGCAATCACTGCGCAAATTCAGAAAGCGAAGCTGCCGACCCATGTGGAAATCGATGCGGAAACGCACGGGTTCGACCGCGACTCGGTTATTTTGCTCGAGCAGATCCGGACGATCGATAAGCAGAGGCTTACCGACAAGATTACGCATTTGGACGACGAGTCGATGCGTAAGGTGGACGAAGCTTTGCAGATTAGCGTAGGGTTGATTGATTTTTAATCGGCTACAACAACGAACGGACGGGGGGAAGCCCTCGTTTTTTTGTTTTTAACAATACTTTCTCGACTCCTTGTGGATAACCTGTGCATAAGCTGGGGACAACCGATTGGTTTGATCCGACATACTTGCTGGCTATCTGCAGGATCATATTGTCACCTGAAAAAGCATCCTCATCATCATAGGCACACTTGTTCCTCAATCGGAGAAAAAAGTCCATTTAGGCAGGAATCGGCATGCCTCTAAGCGAAAATATTACAGTAGAAGATGTGCAATGAAACCATAGCAGAAAGAGGTAGGGCATGACCAAAGAGCTGGAAACCAACCGCACGGCCCTTCAAGACCCGGATACGGCCAAGCCGGAAATGACCGAAGAACATAAAGCGCTTCAACAGGAACGGATCTTGAAGCAGATCGCCAAGGAGCTGCAGCTCCCGTTTACGAAAGTGCGCACCTCGGTCGGCTTGCTGGACGAAGGCAATACAATCCCGTTTATCGCACGCTACCGCAAGGAGATGACGGGCGAGCTGGATGAGACGCAGCTCCGGGACATCGAGGAGCGGCTGCAATATTTGCGCAATCTCGAGGATCGCAAGCTGGAAGTCATCCGTCTGATCGACGAGCAGGGCAAGCTGACCGGCGAGCTGAAAGCATCGATCGAGCAAGCGGTGAAGCTGCAGGAAGTGGAAGACCTGTACCGGCCGTACCGGCAAAAGCGGAAGACGAGAGCCAGCGTAGCCAAAGAGCGCGGCCTGGAGCCGCTGTCGGCCTGGATTCTGACGCAGCCGCGTCAAGGGTCTCTGGGGCAGGAGGCGTCGAAGTATATCGATGCGGACAAGCAGGTCCATACAGCCGAAGACGCGATCCAAGGGGCCATGGACATCATTGCCGAAAATATCGCGGACGACGCCAAAATACGGGCTTGGGTGCGCAAGCATACGCAGGACCAGGGCATCATTGTAACGGAAGCCAAAGATAAGGACCAGGAGTCGGTGTACGAGATGTATTACGCGTACCAGGAGCCGGTTCGCCGTCTGCCGCCGCATCGGACGCTCGCGATTAACCGCGGGGAGCGGGAAGAGGTGCTGAAGGTAAAGCTGGAAGTGCCGGTGGAACGTATCCACGATTATATCGGCAAACAGACCATTAGAGGGGACTCCATCGTCAAGCAAACGCTGCAGTTGGTGATCGAGGACGCTTACAAGCGGCTGATCGCCCCGTCCATTGAGCGAGAGGTGCGCGGGGAGCTGACGGAGAAGGCGGAGGAGCATGCGATCCAGATTTTCGCGGAAAATTTGCGTAATCTGCTTCTTCAGGCGCCGGTCAAAGGAAAGGTCGTCCTGGGCGTGGACCCGGCTTTCCGGACGGGCTGCAAGCTTGCGGTTGTGGACGAGACGGGAAAAACGTTGTACATCGATGTCGTCTATCCGACCCCGCCGAACAACAAAGTAGCGGAAGCGGAAGCGAAGGTGAAGGCAGCGATCGAGAAGTACGGCGTGCAGCTGGTCGTGATCGGCAACGGGACGGCTTCCCGGGAGACGGAGCAGTTTATCGCGGATTTGATCGGGAAGGTGAAGGGACGCGGGCTGCAATATTTGATCGTCAACGAGGCCGGTGCGAGCGTCTACTCGGCGTCCAAGCTGGCGCAGGAAGAGTTTCCGAATCTGGACGTGGCGGAGCGGAGCGCGATCTCGATCGCCCGGCGTTTGCAGGACCCGCTGGCGGAGCTGGTGAAGATCGAACCAAAGGCGATCGGGGTCGGCCAGTACCAGCACGACGTCGCGCAGAAGCATCTGGAGGAAAGCCTGAAGGCGGTCGTCGAGTCTGCGGTGAATCATGTCGGCGTTGACCTGAACACGGCTTCGCCGTCGCTGCTCTCCTATGTATCGGGCGTTAACGGCACGATCGCCAAAAACATCGTCAAATACCGCGAGGAAAACGGCAAGTTCAACAATCGCAAGCAGCTGCAAAAAGTACCGCGGCTGGGCGCCAAAACATTCGAGCAGTGTATCGGGTTTATGCGGATCAGCGAAGGTGAGAATCCGCTCGACAATACGCCGATTCATCCGGAATCGTACGAGGTCGTCGACCGGTTGTTCCGCGAACTGCGGCTGGAGCTGGATCAGCTCGGCACCAAGGAGCTGAAGGAGAAGCTGCAGCACGCTGATGTAGACACGCTGGCGACCAAGCTGGACGTCGGGGTGCCGACGCTGCGAGACATCCTGGACAGCTTGCAGAAGCCCGGACGCGATCCGCGCGAAGAACTGCCGCCGCCGATTTTCCGCACCGATGTGCTGCAGCTCGAAGATCTGACGCCGGGGATGCAGTTGCAGGGTACGGTTCGCAACGTGATTGACTTTGGTGCATTTGTCGACATCGGGATCAAAAATGACGGACTCGTTCACATTTCCCAGATGAGCGATACGTTCGTCAAACATCCGATGGATGTCGTGTCGGTTGGCGATACGGTGACGGTGTGGGTGCTGAATGTGGATTTGAAGAAGGGCCGGGTCGGGCTGACGATGAAAAGCCAGAACGGCAAATAGGCGGGATGCCGTGAGCTAGGCAGATCAAACGGAGGTTGTTCGCAACGAGTCGAGAAGACAGGTTCTCCCTCCAGCCTTCCAGTCTGAACATAACGAAGAAACGCCCTGGGGACGCTGTCTCCGGGGCGTTTACGGTCTGGATATATGAATGGACTCCTTCGAGTCGGTTGTTCGTGTGCGGTAAAAAAACCAGCAGTCGTTCAGCAGTCGAACTTGCCGAATATCCTTCTTGCGAAACGCTTTCTCCAGTTGATGGCAAAGCCACTGCGGCATAGTTCCATCCCCTTTCCCATAGTTTTCACACTCGTGATGTGCTACTACCTATAGGATATGGGGAAAAGGCGGATGCGGTGCAGGTCCTATTGCGGCAAATGTGTCAGGCGTCTTCTTCCTCTTCGTACCATTGCTCCAGTTGGGCTTGCAGCGCCCGAATCTCGGTGAGCAGGGAGATGAGCGGATAAGATTTCTCGTCAAGCTGGGCAAAGGAACGCTCCAGCGCGTTCATGTACTCAAGTCCGTGCAGGACCGTGCATGCGTTGTCTACGATATCCAGCGAATCGCATTCAGCCACGACATGAGGCAGCGTGGGGACGCCATCGGCTGTCAGCTTGTCCAGCTCTTTATGCAGGCGGCGGTTTAAAGCGGTTAATTGGTACACGTGATCGGCAGGCATTTCGACGAATTCCAAAGTTTCGCCGAGCTTCAGCACGGCATATCTCATTTTCGGCATCGCGGTTTCGTTCTCCTCTCGGGGCTTTGCATGGTTGCGGAAGGCGTTCGTTCCGACTTGTTCTACTTGACAGTGTAGCCTATGATGGAGTACAAATTCAAGTAAAGTTTACTCACCATGGAAACCGAAGGAGGAGGGGGCGAATGGACGACCGGCAGTTGCAGCAATGGGTGGAGCGGATCTCTCTGCATTACTTCAAACGCCCCTTTCTGCACCGGGCGACATTTAATACGCGTCTGCGGACGACCGGCGGACGGTATTTTATGAAGTCCCATCATATCGATATTAGCTGGCATCAATACGAGGCGTTTGGACCGGAAGAAGTCGAGAAAATTATTAAGCATGAGCTGTGTCATTATCATTTGCATTTGCAGCGTAAAGGGTACAGGCACCGGGACGAAGATTTCAAAAAGCTGCTGGCGGAAGTCGGGGGCACGCGTTACTGCCAGTCGCTCGGGATGAAACGAAAGCCGCAGCCGTTTCGGTATAAGCTCGAATGCGTATCGTGCGGCACTTCCTATATGCGCAAAAGACGGATGGACCCGAGTAAATACGCATGCGGCAAATGCAAAGGCAAATTGAAACTGCTCCAGCTTGACTTGGCCGCCGATTCATGATAATTTAACAATATACGTTCCCTGATAGCTCAGTTGGTAGAGCACTCGGCTGTTAACCGAGTTGTCACAGGTTCGAGTCCTGTTCGGGGAGCTTTTTACTTCTCATGGAGAGATACCCAAGAGGCCGAAGGGGGCGCTTTGCTAAAGCGTTAGGGTGTAACAGCCGCGAGGGTTCGAATCCCTCTTTCTCCGTAACACAAAAAGTCGCCTTAGGGCGGCTTTTTTGTTGTTACGTGAGAAAGCGAGGGATGAGAACCCGGGCAGAGGGGGCGTCGGAGCAGCGCTTCGAAAGGAATACTACAAAATACTACGCAGTCTCGGAGGCTTGGAAAGCCGTAGAGTATCCCTCTTTCTGCGTAACACAAAAAGTCGCCGTTAGGCGGCTTTTTTGTGTTGCGTGAGAAGGTTTGAGGGATGAGAACCCGGGCAGAGGGGGCGTCGTAGCCCCGTCACATCCACTTCTTTTTTTTATAATAAATCCACATACCGACGGAAACGGCCGCCATGACGACCCACACGGCCAAATACCCATAGTTCCAGTCCAGCTCGGGCATCCGGTCGAAGTTCATGCCGTAAATCCCAACGATGAATGTTAACGGCATAAAAAACGTGCTGGCGATCGTGAGCGTCTTCATAATTTCGTTCATCCGGTCGGATTTCATGTTCATCTGCAGCTCCAGCAAGCCGTTTAGCGATTCCCGGTAAATGTCCAGCGAGTCGACGACGCGCGACAAATGGTCGTAAATATCGACGAAATAAACGTCGGATTCCTGCCGGATGTAGGGGAAGTTTTGGTGACCGATCGCTCCGAGCAAAGTCCGCTCCTCCACAAAGATGCGACGAAGCATGTGAAGCGTCCGTTTCATCCGGAAAATGTCTTGGGCGACGCGAACATACGGATTGTGATAAATGGATTGCTCGAGCCGGTCAATCCGATCGTCCAACTGGTAAACGTGCTCCATATATTCGTCCACGCACCGGTCCAAAATATGATACAAGATCCGTCCCGTATACTCCATCTTTCCCTCTACCTGCTGAAACTCCGTGTAAAGATCGTCAAGGAACGGGATATCGTGTTTGTACACCGTGACGATGAAGTTAGTGCCAATGACAATGGCGAGCTCGGAGGAGCTCAAATGTTTGTTTATGCTGTAAAAGGAAATGAAGATATGATCTTTGTAACGGTCCATCTTAGGACGCTGATTCATCTTAATGCAATCCTCGACGAGCAGCGGGTGGCAGTGGAATACGTCTTGAAGAAGGTGCTGCAGTTGTTCCGGCTCGGGGGCGCGGAGACGGATCCAGGCTACTTCGTCCGGGGCGGGCAGCCTCACCGGTTCTTCAAGCACACTTTGGTTCGATTTATGATACACGAGCATCATCCGGATCACCTCCAATATGGAAAGAGCATAGCACATTCGGATTGTTTCATAAAATTGAAGTTGGTGCTTAAACGTTCAACTGCTGCAGCAATGGTGTCCTTTAATACCCGGAGATGGAAGTCGTAGAACAAGGGCGAGTTGAAGCGCGGTTCAGCCCGCCAAGGAGCAGGTTTGAGGTCATGCCATTACTCCAAAAAACGCTTTGAAAAAATGCTTGTCAATGTCCCCTAATTCCGATATAATAACACTTGTCGCTTTGAAGGGCGGCATTAGAATCAAGCAACATGGCCCGTTGGTCAAGGGGTTAAGACACCTCCCTTTCACGGAGGTAACAGGGGTTCGAATCCCCTACGGGTCATCATCTATGCAATAACTTCGCTTGGGATGAGAACCTATTAGGTTCGTCGGAGCTTGGCTTCGTAAGGAACCGCTTCGCAGTCTCGGAGCGTCAGCGGAGAGTATCCCCTACGGGTCATCATCTATGCAATAACTTCGCTTGGGATGAGAACCTATTAGGTTCGTCGGAGCTTGGCTTCGTAAGGAATTGCTTCGCAGTCTCGGAGCGTCAGCGGAGAGTATCCCCTACGGGTCACCATTTCTTCTCTTCATATTTCATGGGGACGAGCATCTAAGGCTTGTCACAGCAGAGCCCCTCAACAGCAACAAGGTCGGGGCATATCCATGAGCCATTAGCTCAGTTGGTAGAGCACCTGACTTTTAATCAGGGTGTCGTAGGTTCGAGTCCTACATGGCTCACATTTCCTTCAACTAACATCTATCTCCGATTTGCGGTCGTGGTGGAACGGCAGACACGCTATCTTGAGGGGGTAGTGCCCATCGGGTGTGAGGGTTCAAATCCCTCCGACCGCATATAACGAAAAGCCTTGTCTATCAAGGCTTTTTTCCTTTTTATTCCTTCCTTCAGGGTTATAGAAATGTCCAAATCGATCTGAAGCCGGGAAAGCGGCTGTCCGTTAAGGTCAGAGAAGCACGGGTGTGTCGAAGTTTGTGGAATGAGCCAAGTGCTATGTTAGATGTTGACGTTAATTGTTCCCATATAGTACTCTTATCCTATGAAAATAGTAATATATACTCAGTATTTAATAACATTTTCACAACGAGGTGGGAGTACATGTCGAATGTAACAATATTTAGAGATGCTTTAAACCAGAAAAATGTATACATGGAAGAATTGAAGGATGACCAAGGGGGCACATTTTTTAGAGCCGATCAGAGGCTGGAGAATGGCGGTTCAGTTCTTCTTGTAGTTTCCTTTAACGAGAGAGAAGATATTGTCGATCTAAATGTCTACAACATCGCCAAAATTACGAATCCTTTAAAGAAAGAGTCCATACATAATCTGATTAATGATTTAAATATTGACTATCGCTTTACCAAGTTTATGGAACAAAATGGGGTTGTGTCGGCTCAATACTCGCTTACTGCTGAACAAAACAAATTAGATGCAGGCAGAGTGTTAGAAATGCTAATCATGTTATTACGATCGGCTGAAGATAACTATCCGAAATTCATGAAGCTGCAGTGGGCTTAGTCAGAAAAAGAACGACGTAGCTTTACTGCCGTGATAGCATTGTGGGAGTAAACTCCAGTTCATGCTCGGAAATCCCGGGAAATGCGGAAAAGGCATAAGCCCGAAAGCTTACAAAAAGAGACTTTCAAGCATATGGAGTTATCCTGAGAGGCCAGTACCCATCGGGTGCGAGGGTTCAAATCCCTCCGGCCGCATATACCAAGAGTCCTTGACTTGTTCAAGGGCTCTTTCCTTTTATGCGCGATGCGCCAGAAGGCCCCCGCAACATGCAGTTTGCTTTCCTTCCACCCGGAAGTGTACATTAATAGAGATACTGTATAACTGGAAAACGGATGGCCAAGAGGAGGAAACAAGACGTGGCGGACAATCAGGGGAAAATGCTCGTATTTATCGGTTCGTATGCGGAGGCGGCGAACAGCGGGGTGTATGTGTATCAGCTGGATACCGAATCGGGGGCGCTCTCGCGGCTCGATCAGGTTTCCGGATTGCAAAATCCGACCTTCCTAAGCCTCGATGCCAAAGCGCGGAAGCTGTATGCGATTGCGGAAAAGCTGGAGGACGGCCAGCGTAAAGGCGCCGCTGTAGCTTTGGAGATCGACCCGGCAGCCGGCAAGCTGACGGAGCTGAACCGTTCGGGCACGGTGAATACGTCGACTTGTCATATTCAGCGGAGCGCGGATAACCGCTTCTTCATTGTGGCGAGTTACGGCGGCGGTCAGGTGGGCATGGTCGCACTTCAGGAAGACGGAACGATCGGGCCGCTGCTCGATGCGAAGCAGCATGCGGGAAGCAGCGTTCATCCGGAGCGCCAGGAACGGCCGCACCCGCATTCGGCTTTTTTCAGCCCGGATCAGCGGTTCGTGTTCGTGCCGGATCTGGGGATGGACCGGATCGTAGGTTACCGGATCGATGCCGGGGCGGGCAAGCTGGAGCCGCATAGCGAGACGGCTGTACAGCCTGGGGCGGGTCCGCGGCATCTCGTCTTTCATCCGAACGGCAAATACATGTATGTCATTAACGAGCTGGATTCCACCGTCACCTCGTTCCTTTACGAGGCTTCGGCGGGGACGATGGAGAAGCTGGAGATTGTGTCCACGCTGCCTGCCGGGTTCGAGGGTGAGAATGCGTGCGCCGAGATTCAGATTTCGCCGGACGGGAAATACGTGTACGGGTCCAACCGGGGGCACGATTCGATCGTCGTATATGCGGTCGATCCGGATTCGGGCGCATTGACGCCTGTGGACTATACGTCCACCAGAGGAGGACATCCCCGTCACTTTTCGCTGTCGCCGGACGGTGCGTTTCTGATCGCCGCTAACCGCGATACGGATAATCTGGTCGTCTTTCGCGTCGACCGGAGCACCGGCAAGCTGGAATTTACTGGACATACGGCGCAAGCGTCCAAGCCGGTTTGTGTGAGAATGGCCGTATTCGCCGACTAAACTCACTTTCTCCTTCAAAGGATGATTTTTGGGAGCACGGCGCTTACGGGGTCCAGGAGCGGCAGGAAAGAGGGCGGGATCGGCCGCGCGGATATACAGTCGCAGGTAGGGGGGCAAGCTCGGGGGCGCGCAGACGCGGCATGTGCCTTGGATAGCGCCTTGCCGGGCCCCAATGATGCGTACTCTATGATGGAAAGCAGTCTTCTCTTCGTTCCGGGAGGCTGCTTTTTTTCTTCTTTGCGCCGGAAAGGGTTGGATTCGCGTGCGTCCCCCGCCCCTCTTGAAATCCGTTTGAGTCAAAGGGTATGATCGTGCTAGAGAGGTACCCGCAATCCGGCATACAGCGAATAGGAGAGGGTGAGGAAGCATGCTTGTTTATTTTACGGCGCTGCTGGCGGCTGCATGCGTGTTATACAAGCTGCATCCGCAGCGGGAGGCCAACCGGTGGGCCGCTTTTTTTCTGCTGTTTGCGAGTATCGGCGGACTGGCGGGCTTTCTCCGCGATGACCTTTTGCCCAAGCTTACGGAACGTACAGGAACAAGCATGTGGCTCGACTTCGCTGCTTCTGCGGCGAAAGGACTGGAGACGCTCAACCATACGTTAACGCCATACGGTGTGCTGGTGTTTGCTCTCGTGTATGCGGAACGCTTCTCACGCCGGATTCGGTCCAAACTGAAGCTACTACTGCTGCTTCCCGTTGCCGCTACTACGGTGATTTACTGGGCGATTCCGGACCAAAGCGCTTTTTTCCTGACGCTGCTCTTCTGGGCCGTGCCGTATTACACCTGGTCCTGCTGGCTGCTAATCTCGGCGTACCGGCGGGAGCCGTCTGCCTGGAAAAGGCGCGAGAAGCTTGCGGTTGCGGTGCTGGTGGTGCCGACTTTGGCGGCTATTGCGGTATTGATTAATGTGGCGAACGTTTGGGAGCCGGGGTTCCGCTTTTTCCATTACGTCGCTTTTTTCATAGCCTATTCGCTGTTGGCGGGCGTGGCGTTTGCTTTTGGCTCCGGCGTGCTGGGGGTTAAGGTGCGTCTGGAGAAAGATCCGCTGGAAAGCGCGGTGACGGCCGTCAGTACGGGAACGGCGATGCTGAATCATACGATCAAAAACGAAATCGCCAAAATCTCGATGTCCGCGGAAAATATCAAGTTTGCGCTTGGACGGCAGGATGCGGAAACGGCGGAACAGCTCGACCTGATCGTACGATCGGCGGATCATATGAAACAGATGGTAGCCCGCATACACGGGCAGATGCAGGAGATCGTGCTGGAGGAGCGGCCGAATCGGCTGAGCGTCCTGGTTGAGCAAAACTTGCGATCGCGGTCTGCCGAATTGGAGCGAAGCGGGATCAGGGTAGAAACGGACTTCGAATGTGATCCGATCCTTCTGTGTGATCCGGTTCATGTGGGCGAAGTGATCTCCAATCTGGTCACAAATGCCATGGAAGCGATGCCGGGCAGAGGAGCTTTGCACGTCAGGATCGCTGCCTCCAAACGATATGTGGAGCTGTCGCTGCGCGACAACGGGCCGGGCATTCCGCACGATCGGTTGATACGCGTGCTGGAGCCTTTTTATACGACAAAGAAAAATACCGGCGGCGGAAGAAACTTTGGGCTTGGGCTGACATACTGCTACCAGGTGATGCAGAAGAGCGGCGGCTCGATTGAAGTGACGAGCAAGGAAGGTGCGGGAACGGTCGTGACGCTACGGTTTCCGGCGAGCAAGCGGGTGCAGGGTTCGTAGATGGACCGAGAGGCTAGACCGTTATGAAAGGCGATTGCAAAAAAATCGGAGCTGTTGACGAATTTTGGAGCGGCTTGAGGGATCGGCGGAACAAGGGCTGAGGCATGACTTAAGATTTTGACCCAGTAAGCTCGAACGATAGCGGGCACCGGACCCTGGGATGCGGCAAAATTCGTATGGAAGGAGGCAACGATATGCAGCCGATCAAAATACTCATTACAGAGGACGACCCGGACTGGATCAAAGCGATGACCGCTTTTCTTAACAAGGAAGAGGATATGTTGGTCGTCGGAGCCGCTACAAGCCGTGAGGAAGCGGTGCGGCTGGCGGGAACGCTTGAGTTCGATGTCGCGCTGATGGATATTTGTCTGACGCCGGGGCAGGTGGACGGGATTTATGCCGCGATGGAGCTGCTGGAAGTGCGGCCCGCGAAGGTGATTATGCTGACCTCGCTCGAGGAAGAGTCGGTCATTACGAAAGCTTTCACCGCCGGAGCGGTTCAGTATGTTGTGAAAACCGACTACCGCAGTCTGCCACAAACGATCCGCGGCGTCATCCGAAGCTCGAATCCGATGGAAGTGCTGCTGAAGGAGTTTGCCCGGCTGAAACGGGAGGAGCAGTTGAAGGAGCTGACCGGTGCGGAGCGGGAGCTGTTCGGGCTGCTGGAGGCCGGATACACCCAAAGGGAGATCGGCGGCAAACTGTATAAAGCCGAAAGTACGCTGAAAAACCAGGTTAACAAAATGCTAAAAAAGCTGCGGGTGAAAAGCAGCAAGGAAGCGGTGGCGAAGGTGCGGCGCGGGGGGCTTGTTCCGGAGGCGGAGAAGCCGGAAAACGGCGGTCGCGAACGTGACGGGTGACGGCGCCAGCGATATGCGTAGGCAGACGAACGCAGCCGGACGAACAACCGGACAAACACAACCGGACAAACACAACCGGGAAGCTATCTCGTACTTCGCGCAGCTTAACATGTCCGATGTTTCGCTGTGTGACGACGGTGGAATCGTGGTCCCAGGCCGGTCGGTTCAGAAGAAACGCGGAGTTTGTACCATTCAACCGGCGTGGGCCCCGTCCGTTCCTGAAGTATTTTAGGAACTAAAGAAACACTCTCCTGCTGCGGATCGGAGCCGGGGATGAGTGGCCGTTTCAGACCGAGGTACTACAGAATCTAGTACCTTTTTGGCATACCGTTATAGCAAAGTTGGAACTGCAGCGCAAAGGCCGGAACGAGGTACAATACGAGTACAGGGGCGGCCGGAAAGGCGGGGAACGGTCATGGCGGGGCAAGTTCGCGAAGGAAACTACGATGTCATTTTGTATGACGGTTATTGCGCGATGTGCAGCTGGATCGTCCGTTTTGTGGTTAAGCGGGATCGGCGCGCCCGTTACCGGTTTGCGGCTCTGGACTCGGCTGCGGGCAAAGCTTTGCTGGAACAAGCGGGGCAAGCGGGCAGCCCCGGCGAGGCGGCACCGGATACGTTCAGGCTGATACGGGACGGACGAGTGTATATCAAGTCCAAAGCTGCTCTGGAGGTCGTTCGGAAGCTGGGCGGTTTGTGGCCGGTCTTGCTCGTGTTCGCAGCTGTTCCGGCCCGGTTCAGGGACTTCGTATACGATACGGTAGCGCGCAACCGGTACCGCTGGTTCGGGCGAAATGAGAGCTGCTTGCTGCCACCGCCGGAAGTACGGGACCGCTTCCTCCAATAGCCTAGCGGAGGAAGCAGCTCAAGAATCAAACAAATAGTCCGCCCGCTCGTCGCAGCCATGGGGTGATCCGGAGCCGCAAGCTGCCAGCCAATATCCTAAAACCGGAAGCCGGGACGGTTCGATGGGGCTGATGCCGTTCTCCCGGAGCATAAACGACTTCGTATCTTTGATTCCGTAGTTTACAGAAGCGCCGTCGGCCTTCAGGCTGTAATACGGAAAGTCCGTGCCCGGTTTAAGCAATCGCAGATCCGCCTCGTCCAGTTTTTGCAGGAAACGGCTTACCGGGATGGAACGGTCGAATTGTATCCATCCTCCTTCCAAACGATTCCGCTTCACTATTAATTTGGATTTCCCCGGTTCAAGCTCGGCCCAATAATAGATGAAGCCATCCGAACGTTTTTCGGTCCATTCGTATCGAAGCCGTTGTATATCGCCGTCCGACTCATATCTAGCCTCAAAACGTTCCAGCCGGGTATCGCCGCTTATGTCCAGCTTGGCAGTCACGGTCCGCCAGTGATTTCCGAAATCAAGCGCAAACAGATTACCGGCCGGAGCGGTAACGGTGATGTCGCGTTCATATATCATCTTCTCCCAGGAGGGAGCTGCCGCGTTAAGCAAAAACAGACAAAGGCCGAACAAAGCTGCGCGGCGCTTTACTTTAGGGTTCGTGCGGGGGCGGGCCAAAAAAAGCAGAAATAAGAGAAAGCCTAAAGGAAGACGAATCCCGTTAAATATGAAAGTAGAAGCTCCAAGCGCGGAATAACCGAACAGCTTCAGGAAAAGGTAAGGCTCATGTTCCTGTCTGCTGCGGGCGATCCAGCCAAGGATAAGGAGCGACGCAGTGATTGTAACCGCGAAAAAAAACCATTGTAAGCCGGGATGTTCGAACATAACCATCAGGATCCTCCCTTGCCGGTCGAACGGTATTTTCCTCATTATAGTGGAATCGCGGAAGCGGGTGCCAGAAATATCACAATTAGGCGGTTGGAGTTCGTAAAACTTTTACATCCAATTGACGGCGGGTTAATGATCGGGCGGCATACTGGAAAGGAAGTATGATGACTAGCCGACGAGTGGAGGAGGAAGAGGCGTCATGGTGAGAATGGACCTCAGAAAGGCGAAGCGTGGACCTGGCGTCGTGAACGAAATTACGATTCGGGCGGCGAAACGGCTGCGGCGCAGGCTGAAAAGGCTGAGAACGGTGCTTGTTCAGGGAAGTCTCTTGCGGAATGCAGCAAGCCGTACGTTGCTCCCAGCGCGTATGTATGGCTGCATAACGGCAGCCTGTCGGCCAAGCGGCATGCTCGAGTTTAGCCGGGCAGCTGGAAAAAGCCGCTCTCACAGGTCGGAACGTCCGCTCGACTAAAGTCGGGGTTTGCAGACAGTCCCGGGTCCGTTTTGCAGCCGGCCGCTTTCCGGTATTGTTGAGCTATAAGTGCGAGTTCAAAAAGTCCGGTTGTCAGCACCGAGAAGATGGGATGAAGCAAGGAAATGAGGAGCGGAGCGTAGTGGAAGCTACGTGAGCACCGGAAGTTCCGGCTGAATTCCATATTCGATGTCGAGTAGGCTTCCTGATCGGCTTCGTGATCAAAAGTGGACTTTTTGAACATCCTCTATAAGAACAATAGTGGAACGGGGTAGACGATCGTGATGAAGACGGGAACGGTGACCATCGAACGGAATACGCGGGAAGCGGCGCGGCGTGAGAAAGAAACGTTGCTGCAGCTTATCGGCTCTGCGTTTACGGCTTGGCTTGGCAAAAGCGCGGAAGCCTTGACACGTTTCGGTGACGAGACCGAATCGCCGCATCCGGGTGCGACTGCTCCTTCCGAGTCGGAAATACGCGAGATCCGGCAGCGGATTGACTATATGCGAGCCAAAATGGACCGGTTCGGCTGTGTGGCGAAATCCCGGACGGGGCAGGAGCGCGGCAGAATGGATAGGGAGGGCTGAGCCGGCGGTTTTGCCTGGCAAAAGTACCTTGGCACGATCCGGAGTAATCTTAACTGTTTTTCCGAGACACCAGAATGATGATAATAACCTCTCCTATGGGATGCAAGCCCAACTTTCTCCTGCAAGCCGCTTCCTTCCGCCTTTACTCGGTATTCTGAATGAACTCTACAGAGCATGGAGCTGCTCTGTTTACCCGCTAGCCTCTTCTTTTGCCAGGTGCAATCCCCCAAAAAAGATTTGAGTATGCTGCTGTCTCTAACTCCGTACCTCAAACCTTCATTTTCCATGGCCAATCAAGATCCGCAAATGTTCCCCTACATCGTAAGCCTCTCTTACCCGTGACGGTCCAACTCAATAATATATTAACCTGAAGATAATTCTCCGCATACAAAATTAGTTTAACTTAATAGCTGTGTTGATTGTGTTACCAATCTGCGACCGGGAATGAGGGGATGCGCAATAATGAAAAACTGAAAAAAAATGGAGGTATTTGTGGTTTAGAAAAGGTTTCATCTTTAGATATTCCGGGAGAGGAATGTGAGGCATGAGACGCGGTAAAAAAACAGTGTCATCTATACTTGCTATCGCTATATTGGCTGGCTTGTTCCCGGCCTTTGCGGATCGGACGGAGGCGGCCGAGGGGCGTAAGGAGTTGCCGATCCGGCAAACGTTGGCGGAGCCGATCATCGACGGCGATTTGGACGAGTCCGTATGGATGCTGAACGAGAACGTTCAGACCGTTCTAAGCGCGGAAGGCGCCGATTCTCTTCAATCCAGGTTCGGCATGGTGTGGGACAACAAGTATCTGTACATCGGCGTAGCGACGGAAGATCCGAATTTGTCCAATAGCCCGAACGTCGATAAAGATCCGACTAATACGCTGGACGATTACTATTGGGATCATCCGAACGTGACGATTTTTCTCGACCCGCAGCTTCACCAATCTACGCCCTACCAAGGCAAAGATGTGCAGCTCGGCTTCGTATACAAATCGGGTACGTCGACGCCGTATTTCAGCTTCGGTGCGGCCGACACGAACAAAAACCGGGACGAAAAGCAAATATTGCGGGCAATCCGCAAAACGGATACAGGCTGGAATCTGGAGACGGCCATTCCCTGGAAGTTCCTCGATTTCGATCCGCATCTGATGAAACAGCTCGGGATGGAAGTGACGGTCGGTACGAGCTTTGCGAACGGCGAAGGGAAAATCGTCAAGCCGAGCAAAGCCTGGAGCGCGTTCGAAAGGCAGTCGTTCTGGAACGATACATACGGCTTCGGCGTCGTCAAGCTGGACGGATCGAATCCGGTAACGGGCTTCACCGGCGACGTATTGCTGGAAGAAAGCTTTGACGGTTACGCGGACGGGCAAATTCCGTTCGGGTGGATTTCAAACGTAAATCCCGGCAGCAGTCCGTTCGGAGTCGTAAATAACGTGTACGGCGACGGCAGGCTCGTGTTTGACGGTAACTCAACAGGCGAGCAAGCCCGAATTTTCGCTCCCGTGCAGTGGGACAACTATACTGTGGAAGCCGAACTGCAGTTCCAGGGAGCGGTTAATACGGGACGCTGGGCGTCTCTGATGTTCCGGGCTCCGTCCGCCGGCTTGCATCCTTACAACCAGATGGCGATGAGACAAAACGGCACGTACGAGATCGCTTTCCGGAATGCGAACAACGGCTGGGATGTGCCGGTTACCGGGAACTGGGGCAAAGCTCTGGAGTTGAACAAGGACTACTCGTTCAAAGTGAGAGCATTCGATCAAAATGTGAAGCTTTATATAAAAGAAGCGGATAAACCGGCTTACGATCTGCTGACCGACAAGTGGATGAGCAGTCTGCTGCTGGAGAGGGGCAAAGTCGGGTTTCAAGCCGACCAAAGCAAAATTTCGGTTAATAACTTGAAGGTGACGCGCATTCGGGCAGAGTATATCCAGCTTGCGCTTCCTGCGCAAGTGGAGGCGCTGACCGGGCCGATTGCCGCGGCTAACGAAGTGGTGTTTTCCGACGGGATCAAGGAATCGGTTCCTGCCGATCGGATCAAGTGGTATTCGTCGGATCTGGCGATTATTCGGGTAGTGGATAATCAGCTGGTTCCCTTAAAGGAAGGTACGGCGGAAGTGACGGCAGTGTATGACAATGCTTCGGTCACTCATCCGATCAAGGTAACGTCGTCGTTATCGGGCAAGCAAGTAACGACGCTTCGGCATGAGCCCGGCTATTTGCTGGCGAACGTCGATCAAGCAGTCGATTTGAACGCGATTGAATTCCAAGCCGATTTCAACGATTTTACGACAGGAACGGTAAAAGGCAGCGACCTTACATGGAGCGCTGGCGGCGGCAGTATCGTTATAAACGGCGGGACGCTGACGGTGAAGCAGAAAGGGCTGCACAAAGTGCGCGCAACTGTCGGCGCGGCGGCCGTCGACTTGCTGGTGGCTGCCAAGCCGGCTGCGGAAGGCGAATATGTGCTGTACGAGAGCGATTTTGCGGGCGTGGCGGATGGCTCATTGCCGGACGGGTGGAAAATAATCGAACAACCGGCCGGTACGAGCGCGGGCGTCAAGAATGGCGTTTTCGAGATCGATGCGACGGTGCCGGGGTCTGCGATGCGCGTTTTGCTTCCGGACGAACTGAAGCTGTTCGGCAACTATAAGATCGAAGCCGAAGCGACGCATGCCAAGGCAAACGATCCGTCCCGCTGGCATTCGGTCATGTTCCGGGTGCAGAATGACAACTATCCTTATTATCAAATGGCTGTAAGGCAAAATGCCGCCGCTTCGAACGGGGTGGAATTCGCCGAACGGACGCCGGCAAACGGATGGAATGTCATGGAAGCCAAGTCGTATAAGGAAGCGATTCAGCCGGAACAATTTTACCGGTATACGATTAAGACGCATCATGAGCGCGTACAGGAATTCATTAACGATACATTGATCGTTAACACCGGCATGGCGCATGCATATGCGAAAGGCGGTATCGGGCTGCAGGCAAACGGCAGTTTGATGAAAGTGGCGCGCGTGAAAGTGACTTTGCAGCAGGAAGCTTTACCGAAGCTGCCGGACAGCAGCATTGCGAACGTTGTGGAGCCGCTAACAAAAATATCGCTCGCGCCAAGTATAATCGGAGCGGTCGAGAGTGCTGGTCAGAACTGGACGATCAATCCGGACAAGCGTCCGGCTACCGTTATTTTGCATGTGAACGAGAGCTTGCAGGTAACCGGCGTCAAGCGGAGAGAAGTTTTAATGCCGCTGGGGGACGCTCTGCAGAAGCTTGACGGTAAAACGATTCCCGCTTTTTATGTGCACGATTCGGCTACGGTAGCGAAGCTCGTCGAATATTTGAAAGCCGAAGGGATCGCCGATGCGTTCGTCGTCTCCGACCAGCCGGCGCTGGTCAAAGAGTCGCGTACCGCTTATCCGATCATTCGCGGAATAATCGACTTCCCGCATGCCGCGGCAAATTTAACGCACAAGCAGCTGATGGATATCCGGAGAACGACGAACGCCAATCTGGCGAAAATCGCGCTTTTGCCTGAGCGATCCGCATCGCAAGAACAAGTGGAATATTTGCAGGAAAGGCTCATTACCGTTTGGGCGAAGCATATGGGAAGGGGGCCGCTTCCGAATGAAATTGCTCATCACAAGCTGGTCACGTCCGGCGTTAACGGGATCGTTACCCTCTCCCCGGACACGCTGCATGATGTACTCGGGACGTACGACAAGAACACAACGCTTGTACGCAAGCCGTGGATTATCGGACATCGCGGGATTCCTGCTCTGGCTCCTGAAAACACGCTCGAAGGAGCGGTGCTTGCCTATGAGAAGGGCGCGGATATCGTCGAGAACGACATTTATATAACGAAGGACGACAAAGTCGTCATTATGCACGATACGACTTTGGACCGGACGACGAACGGCACGGGCAGCATCGAGAACTATACGCTGGCCGAATTGAAGCAGCTGCTTGCGAACAAGCAGTTTCCCGAACAGTATCCCGATGCCCGCATACCTACATTGGAAGAATATTTCCAGGAATTCAAAGGTAAAGACCTGCTTCATTTTATTGAGATCAAGACATATAATCCGAGAGTCATCGATCCGATGCTTGCCTTGATCGAGCAATACGATGTGGAGGATCAGGTCGTCATGATTTCGTTCATCGGCGATCAAATCAAGCGGGTAAACGAGAAAATGCCGGGGATGTCGGTCGGCTTCCTGACCGGGGGACAAGCGAACGACACGGATATCTCGCGTTCCCTCTACCGCGTACTGGATGCGATTCAGCCGTTGAACACGACGTTTAATACGAGCTATCCGGGCTTCGGCAAACCGTTTCTCGAAGCGTCCAAACATCGCGGAATTACGATTTGGCCGTGGACATACAGAGACTTGAACGATTATAAGAACGCTTTTGCGATGGGCGTTTACGGTTTGACTACCGATTATAACCATTGGTCTTCCGATTGGGCGGACCGGATTCGTCCGTCGCGGCAAAAAGTCGAGCTGACGGTCGGCGGGCAGGCCGAGCTGAAGGCGGATGTACGTACGTATGCCGGCGCCACAACGAGCATAACGCCGGAAATCGTCGTACTAAGCGGCCGCGATATAATCGAGGCAAGCGGCGGCAAGGTGACGGCCAAAGCGAACGGCACCGCATACGTAACGCTTCGCTACACGAATACGTCGGGTGGCTCGCCGGTCTACGATATTTACACGCAGCCTGTAGCGATCGAGGTGAAGGAGGAAGAGGAGACGTCCGCCAAAGCCGACACCACCACCAAAGCCGGCACCTGAATCGGACGGACGAATGACAGCCGATGTTAAGCTCGATGATGCAGCCTCGGCCGCAAAGGCGGAAATCGGCGCGGAAGCTTTAACGAGGGCGCTGAACGAAGCCGTAGCCGGTGAAGACGGGAACGGCCGTCCTGCTGAACCGTATTCTGAACAAGCTCTATAAATAAGGCTGCCGGCATCAGAAGGTAAAAGAGTCTGGTCGTCAAAACCGCAGAAGAGAAGAACCGTTCCGCTTGCCGGGCGGTTCTTTTTTAACGATACGGCAATGTGATGTTCATTTCCTTGAAGCTCTCCGTCCTGGCAAGGATCTAGACCCGGTGACGCTTCCTGTATTCGGAAGGAACGACACCGATCCGTGCGGCGAATAAGCGGCTTAAGTAATGGCCGGTCGCGTAGCCGCAAACGGAGGCGATCTGATCGACGGTCATCCGGGTTTCCCTCAGCATGCGGCAGGCCCGTTCCATTCGAAGCGACGTTAAATAATCGCCTGGCGTCAGCCGGTAAGCGGAGCGGAAGCGGCGAATCAATTGAACGGAGCTAAGGCCCAGCTCGTGAGCCAGCTCCTTGACTCCGTAAGGCTGGGAGCAATGCTGCTCGAGAAGTTTGGCGGCCCGGTTCATCAGTTCGTCCTGAGGAGGCTGCGAAGAACGCGGGCCCGGAGCGGACAGAAGCTCCAGACACCAGGACGTCCATATGTCGTTCCAATAGTGGCTGAGCAGTTTTTTGCGTTCGGGAACCGGGAGAGGGCCGATCGTCTTCCATTTGGCAAACGAGTCGAATAAGCGCCTGCGGTCACCCGGAGTAATCGAGACGGGAAGAGAGAGGCTGCCGTCCGGCCTTTCCGTTTCCGCCGTTCCGCTTGCCGGACAACGCATCGAAAGGTCGAGCCGTAAATAATGAAAGGATAATCCCGGAGCGGTCATCGTCCGGTGGAATGGAACGTTTGGAGGGCAGAGAACGAGATCCCCGCTGCTCGCTACGCCCGTAGTTTCCCCAATCTCATAGGAGAAGGAACCGTTCTCGACCGCAAACAGACACCAGCCCGGATACGTGTCCGTATCGAGCAGAAACTCTTGCTTCTTCTCCCAATACGTATATTCGTCCACTTGCCAGTGAAGCTCGGACAGAGAGGAGAAAGCCGGGAAGATTGCAGGGCCGCCGTCGGTTTGCGCCGATCTGATGTCGCTAATGGCCGTCATAATAAACCTCCTAGCTTAGTCGAAATAAAAGATACGGAATTGGATTGTATCGTGTATTTTAACTTATTTATGACGTGTTATGATGAAATTATATATATCATAACTCGACTAAGGTGGTTTTGGCTATGCGTAACGAAACGGTACGGACCGATATAACGGTAATCGGCGGGGGACTGGCCGGCGTCTGTGCGGCGATTGCAGCGGCCCGACTGGGGCAGACGGTAGCCCTCGTGCAGAACAGGCCGGTATTGGGGGGGAACTCCAGCAGCGAAGTTCGCGTATGGGTTTGCGGCGCTACCGCTCACGGCACCCATCGTTATGCGCGCGAGACAGGGATTATGGGAGAACTGTTCGTCGAGAATCAGTACCGCAATCCGGACGGCAATCCGTACATGTGGGACCTGGTCGTGTTGGAAGCGGTGAAGGCGGAGGCGAACATCCGGCTGTTTCTGAATACCGACGTGCACGAGGTGGAAGCGGACGGGGATGAACTCAACCGCACGATTCGTTCCGTTACCGGCTGGATGATGGGTTCCGAAAGGCGGCTCCGGTTCGAGAGTCAAGTCTATCTCGATTGCACGGGCGACGGTCTTGTCGGTTTCATGGCAGGGGCGAAGTACCGGATCGGCAGGGAAGCCCGGCACGAGTACAACGAGGAATGGGCTCCCGAGACGGCCGACGATATTACGCTCGGCAGCACGCTCCTGTTTTACACCAAGGATGTAGGCCATCCGGTCTGTTATGTACCGCCTTCATTCGCCAAAGACATCACCCAGACGACGATTCCGGTCAAAAGAGTGATCCGCAGCGGCGATTCCGGCTGCCATTACTGGTGGATCGAGTGGGGCGGCGAGCTGGATACGGTGCATGACAACGAACGGATTCGCGACGAGCTGTGGGCGGTTATATACGGGATATGGGATTACATTAAAAACTCCGGGAAGTTCGACAGTGCCAACATGACACTGGAATGGGTCGGAGCGCTGCCGGGCAAGCGGGAATACCGGCGGTTCATAGGGGATTATGTGTTGAACCAAAACGATATTCTCGCCCAGAGAGAGTTCGAAGACGGCGTAGCGTTCGGGGGCTGGTCGATCGATTTGCATCCGCCGCAAGGCATGTATTCGACGGAAAGCGGCTCGAAGCACCTGCATGCGGACGGCATCTACCACGTTCCGTTCCGCTCGCTTTATTCCGTCAATGTGAACAACATGCTCATGGCCGGCCGCGACATCAGCGCTTCGCACGTCGCCTTCGGAACGACCCGCGTCATGGCGACATGCGCCGTCATCGGCGAAGCCGCCGGTACCGGCGCGGCACTTTGCGCCGCCAAAGGCGTCACGCCTCGCGAGCTCTATGCGAGCCATAACGACGAGCTGCGGCAGACGCTGCTGCGCCAGGACGCTTCGATCATCGGCCTCCGCAACGCGGACAGCCTCGATCTGGCACGGCAAGCCAGCACCAGCGCTTCCAGCACGCTCGTACGGCTCGGCGTAGAGAGCCACGGGGATGAGCGCTGCCCGCTCGCGCGCGACGTCGCCCTGCTGTTCCCCGTAGAGCCGCGGCTGGACGGCCTCGAGCTGCTGCTGGATGCGGATGCAGCGACGACCATCGAGGTCGAGCTGTGGGATACCGGCCGCAAGGAAAACTATTTGCCGCACAAGCTCGTCGCCAGCAGCACCGCTTCCGTGCAGCCGGGCCGCGGTCAATGGGTCCGCTTCGATCTCGCCTGGACGCCGGACGAACCGCAGAACGCCTTCGTCATCGTCAAAGCGAACGTATCGGTGCAGCTGTACCATGCCAACGAGCCGTTAACCGGCGTGCTGATCTTCTTTAACAGCTTGGAGCCGCATACGCCGTCGAATCTGGAGAACCACGGACACGGCCAGCCGGTCATCCAATGGCGCATGCAGCGCAAAACGCGCCAGCCGTTTTGCTTCCGCGCCCACGGGGATACTTCGGCGTACGCGCCGGACAAAGTGCGGGACGGATACCGCCGCCCGTACGGCGGTCCGCAGCAGTGGATGTCGGAGCCGGCTCCGGCGGGACAGGAACAGTGGCTCCAGCTCGATTGGGGGCGGACTACCCGGATCGCGGAGCTGCACCTGATTTTTAACGATGATGTCAACGAGGATTTGATCAATCTTCACCACCATCGTACGCCGTTTGTGACTATGCCGGAGCTGGTTCGCGATTACCGGATCGAGGCTTGGACCGGAGGGCAATGGCAGACGCTTGAGCGCATTACGGATAACCGCAAGCGTAACCGCGTGCACCGGCTGAGCGAACCGGTGAGCAGCGAGCGGGTGAGAGTCGTTGTGGAGGCGACCAACGGAAGCCGGTACGCGGAAATTGTGGAGGTCAGGGTGTACGGGGAGTAACGGTTTGTGTAAATGGAGAAGGGGCTGTCTCCATAAGGGAACCGAGTGAGATACCCGCAAAACTAGAACAGAAAAAGGGCTGTCTCAACAGTATTCGCATCACATGGGAACGTCCCAATTTCCAAACGAAAGGACCTCAAATTCCATTGTAAAATGGAGGCCGAGGTCCTTTTTCTCGAGGAAAGTCGGTTCTAAGTGGGCTTATAAAAAAAGCAAAATGATATTTGAGACAGCGGCCCCTTAAAAAATTCCCTTGCAGTTATCTACGACTCCAGGTTGGCTGGAATCAACGGTCGTCCTGTATGTAGCGGAAGCGTGACTTCCGTTGTTCCCAGAAGGTACGTCATTCTCACGCTATAGCGGAAGTTTCGCTTCCGTTATTTTGGCTCTTCAGGGCGATAGAAGCGCGTATACTGGAAATAACGGAACTTAATCTTCCGCTAGGGTCACTTTCTTGCTGCGAACAAGCTAATAAAGGAAGTAAAACTTCCGGAAGAATCTTGGCAAGCTGCGGTTGGAGTCAGTCCCGTAACCTCATCTCCATGCTACATGCTACAGGCTGCAGGCAACGCTGTACCGAGGGAAGGTCATCTTCTCCTCCTGAGCATTAACAAGTACTCGGCATTTATGACAGTGGTCAACCACATAGCGGATCTGACTCTACCCCTACCGGCCTTTTCCGGAGCATACGAACCCCAGTTCCCCGTGCAAGACCGGCACAGCCATGAATTCTTTCTGCGAGTTATTCATACTCTGTGCCGGTAATTCCTTTCACCATATCGCGAATCATCATGTAGACGTCAGCATTGGTGAGCTTTTGCGGATTTTTAATCGACTTTACCGTTTCCGCAGACAGCAGTCCTTTCGTCTCCAACTCGGAGCGGGCTTGCTCCGGGCTAGTCGTAGTCGGAAGCCCCGCTGACAGCGCAAGAGTAAAGGCAGCTTGTTCGAGAGAAAGCGGCGCTGTGCCAGGATCTCCTATTCCTTGGAGCGCCTCGTACGGATTGCCCTTGAAGGCGCCGGGATGGACCTGGACTACCTGAAGCATCGTGTTGACTAGCCGCTGCGGGTTGGACACGTCTTCAAGTTCGAAGTCGTTGAGGCTGCCTCCGAAGGCGAATCCCATACTGACCGCCGCTTTTAAGCCCGGGTACGCGGCATGTTTGGCGTAGGCAGGCGGTTCGATGCGGAACGGCTTCAGCTCCATGCCCTGATCGTTCAGCAAGCGTTGAAGCTGTTCGATTACGTCTTGGGAAGTGGAGAGCTGCCGGAACGTCAGCTTGTGTTCGGCTGCAAGCTTGGCCGCCGCTCCCGCCGCTTGCCCGGCCGCCATGCCGACCGGAATCGTCCGGGCGCTCCCGTGGGGCAGCGAATCGTAGCTGGCCGACCGGCCGACGACGAGCAAGCCGTCGACTTCCTTGGGTACGATGCTGCGGAACGGGATCGCATACTGCTTCGGCTTCATAAGAATGGTGCCGCGAAAATCGTACGAGGTGCTCTGGATGTCGACACTGTAGGAGCCGAAGCCGATTCGGTCCCAGTGATCCCGGTTATCGAGCAGATCGGCGATGGAGAGCCGGTATTCCCCGATCATATGGCGGGTTTCCCGCACGTACAATTCGGGCGCGATGCCGGCAAGCTCCACCTGTTGAAACTCGGGATACTTGTCCTTCATATAGTCTACGACGAGCGGCAGCTCCCGGCGAGCCGTCTCGTACGCTTGTTCGACCGATTTCGGATCGAACGGATCGACGCCGAACAGCTGCAAGGCGTTGATTAAGATCGAATTGTCGTTTTGGCGCCCGATGTTCAGGCCGCGCATGCGTACCTTCGTTTTGTCGGTCGTCGGGTAGTCCCACATATCGTGATAGCCCCATGCGCTATGACCGTCATGACCGACGCCCTCGCGGGCGATCATCCGGCCCCATACGTCCGGCGTCACATTCGCCAGACGGAATACGGCGGTTACCGCCATCTTCGAATCTTTCTCGCCAAGATCCTCCCGTCCGTAGGTGAAAGGAACTCCGGCGGCGGCTGCAATGTCGGCGTCCTGGGTGGCGTCGATGACAGCTTTGGCCTTAACGGACATGCTCGTTCCATCGGCCAGTGTGACAGAAAGCCCCCGCACTGTCTTGGATCCGCCCGTGTTGTCGACAAGGGGGCGCATCGTTTGCGTCTTGAGGAGCACGTCCACCTGTTTCTCGTTGGCCACCAGATTGCGGAACGCGTTGGCCGCCGTCACGATGTCGAAGGACGTTCCTTCCACCCGGTCGTACCACTCCTGGAAGATGCCCTTGTTCAAGAAGTTGTGCTTGCCCGGCAACAGCGCCTTCTTGGGGGAATAGCTCGGATCGAGGCTGTTCAGCCAGCCGACGGTCATGAGCCCGCCCAGTCGGTCCCGGTTTCTGCCATCGACGAGCAGCACGCTTTGCCCGTTTCTTGCGGCCGATACGGCGGCGGCCACGCCTTCGGGGTCCGTCCCGGCGACGATGACGTCGTATTCTTCCTTTGGTTTCGCTACGGACGGGACTTCCAGAAGCTCCGCCGGCGCAGGGGTCTCCAGCGGCTCCCGAAGCCAGATGAAAACGACCGCCGCTGCCAGAAGCAGCGCGATAGCGATCGCGGAGGCGAGTCCTTTGCGGAATTTACGCTTGTTGTTGTTATAGAAAATAGACGAAGACCTTGTAAACATGGACGGTAGTAACACTCCCTAGCGGTTCGTCGAAAACCGGGCCGATTCCCCGATTCCCGCGCATATCTGCTTACTGTATGGACGCTCCGGGACGGCGCGAGGTTTCAACTTCCCTGGAACTTTCTTCGTCCCGCTATCGACGACAGATTGTTAAGTTATTGAAAATCGGTCCTTGTGGTGAAAATTTAAACCGGACGTCATGTACAATTGGAGTAGTAAAGTTTCAATGAAATGGGGGAGACGATGATGCTTCATGTACTTATTGTCGAGCCTGGAGTACGAAGGCGTGCCAAACTAAGCAGGCAAGTGCGGGAGTCGGGCCATCTCGTCATCGGGGAAGCATCCTGCGGGGAAGAGGCATTGACGTTCATGGAGCGGCAAGGCTGGCCGACGGTTCTGCTGGCCGATCTGATGCCGCCCGGGCTTGACGGACTGGCGCTTGTCCGCCGGGTGTATGAACAGCGCATTCCGATGATCACGATCGTGCAGAGCGATAGCAGGAGGGCGGAATACATCCGGCAGGCCATGCAGGCGGGCGCCATCGATTTCCTGCTCAAGCCGGTGAAAGAGGAGCAGCTCAGGCTTGCTTTGAGCAATGCGGAACGGCGAATGCACTATTATTATGCCGCACATCGGGAGTTGAACCGGATTCAGTCTTTTTTCGAGCAGATGGACATGCTCAGACAGGACGAGTTCATTCGCCGACACGCGGATTTGCTTCGGGGTTTAGCCGATTATGAGGAGGCGCAGCGCGGGGAGCGGCTGGGCTTGTTCCGCATGCTTTACGCCAAATGGCATACGGTCTTGAGCCGCCGCGGCCAAAGCGTCCCCGAGCCGCCTGTATGGCAGAACGAAGAGGAGGCGGCCGCCTATTTTCGGAAGCTGGGCGACTCCTGGATGAGTGGCAACGCACCGGCTCGGGAAGGCGCTATCCGCTTGAATATCCGGATCGCTTGCGAATATATTCGCGAGCATTACCGGGACGGGCTTACTCTGACCGAACTCAGCGAACGGTTCGGCATGAGCGTTTCCTACTTCAGTGTGCAGATGAAAAGATATACGGGCGAATCGTTCGTCCAATTTTTGAACCGCATCCGGGTCGAGAAGGCGAAGGACCTGCTGCTGCAGCCCGGCCTCAAAGTGTACGAAGCCGCCGAACAGTCGGGGTTTGAGACGCTGCAGTATTTTAATAAAGTGTTCAGGCGGTTCGCGGGAATGACCCCCGGAGAATACCGGAGGCAGCACGGAATCTAATCCCGCCGGAATCCTCTAAAGATTTCGTTAAGAAGCGAATAGGCGAAGAAACAATAAGATCGTTCCATTACTTTCCCGGGTCCGAACCGTATACTGGGACATGCCGTTCCAGGTATCCTGCCGGAGTTTGAAAGGTACAGCCGAACATTACTTTCCAATACGGTTTACCGGCTCCGGCACCGGTATTTGCGGCATTATCCAACCGGGAGGACAGAAACGAGATGAATCGGAAAAGACGCGGCACAGCTTTATGGCTCGGCATGAGTATCTTGTTATCCACCATTTTTCCCGTGCAGCATCCGGCAGCGGCGGAAAGTTCCGGGTTGTCGTTCGGAGAAGTAAGGGATATGCGCCGGATGGAGATCGGTCCGGGCGCCACGTATACGTGGCAGGAAATGAAACTGCCGCAAGGTTTGGAAAAAGTTCATTCGATCGAGTTCGACCCGAAAAATCCGGCTCTTGATCTGCAGCCGGGCAAGACGGACGGCAAAGTATACGGGATGACGGGTGTGACGAAAATGGCGGATGATGCCGATGCGCCGGGCAACCGGGTTATCGGCGCCATTAACGGCGACTTTTACGACATGTCGACAGGCGTGCCGCTCGGGCTGTTCATGGGGGACGGCGAAATTTTAACCAGTCCGCCGGGGAAATGGGAATGGCTCGCGTTTGGTCTTAAGGCGGACGGCAGCACGATATACGGCTACAGCCCGGAGCTTACCCGTACGCTGACCATCGGCGGCAAGACAGTCCCGATTTCTCATGTGAACCGGATGCGAAACAATAGCGAAGCGTTGATGTTCTATACGTCTTCCTTCCATACGTCGACGATGACGAACGACCTGGGCGACGAGATCGTGCTCGACGTGCTGGAGGGTGAAGTAAAAAGCGGCCAGACGATGAGGCTGAAAGTCTCGGAGATTCACAAGGACAAGGGGAATACGCCACTGAAAGCGGGACAAGTCGTCTTGTCCGCCTCGGGCAAATACCGGGCCGAGCTGGGCGGGTTGCGGACGGGTGACGAGGTGACGGCCCGTTTCGAGCTGGAGGACGGCTGGAAGGACGTGAAGATGGCGGTTGGCGGCGTCTTTATGCTGGTGAAGGACGGCGTGGCGCAAACCCATGAGGACAAAGCGCTGTATCCGAGAGTCGGAATCGGCACGAAGGCTGACGGCTCGATCATCATGGTCGAGATCGACGGGCGTGCGCCCGGCTTCAGTGAAGGCGTCTCGTATGACGATCTGGCCAAAATTATGAAAGATATGGGCGCAGTTCATGCGCTCTGTCTCGACGGCGGAGGCTCCGCTACCTTGTTGGCGAAGCTTCCGGGAGATCCGAAGCGTACCCTTATGAATCGGCCTTCGGACGGTTCGGAGCGGAAGACGGCTAACGGAATTTTGCTTGTAAACAAGGCGCCGGAAGGTCCGGCCTCGAGTCTGGTCGTTAAACCGAACCTCGAGCGGGTGCTGTCCGGGTCCACCGTTTCGTTCCAGACGGCCGCCGTCGATTCGAACGGGCATCCCGCCGTCTACAGCGGAACGCCGGAGTGGAGTGTCGGGGGGAGTGTCGGCACGATCGATCCGTCGGGGATGTTCACGGCCGGTGATCGGGCAGGAACGGCTGACATAACGGTGCAGGCGGACGGTTTGACCGGTACAGGGCAAGTGGAGGTCGTGGACGAGCTGACCGAGCTGAAATTTCCCGATGCGGTGAGAACCTTCACATCCGCCGAGTCGTTACCTCTGACCGTCAGCGCTCTGCGTGACGGACAAGAGATTCGTGCGAAGAACAGTCAGTTCGAATGGCGGGTTGAAGGCCCGATTGGGACAATTGATGCGGACGGGGTGTTTACCGCTACGCATGCAACGGAGCAGAGCGGCAAGATTTACGTGAAATACAAACATATCGAAGCCTCCATGGATGTAAAGGTAGGGCTCCCCCCGGTTGTGCTGGAAGATTTCGAGAACGGCACAGGCAACTATTTGACCGAATCCGGCGCCAGATACAAGTCGGTTAAGCTCAGTGAAGAAGAAAACGAGGATTTGGTCCGCTTCGGAAACAAGTCGGCCAAGCTGGAGTACGACTTCACCGAGACGATCGGCACTTCCGGCGCTTATATTTCCGCAAAAACGTTGGAAACCAACCTCCCGATTCCCGGTTATCCGGAAAAAATCGGCGTATGGGTATACGGTGACGGGCAAAGGCACTGGCTGCGCGGACAAATTCGCGACGGCAACAACAGTGCGGTCGGGATCGACTATGTGGATCAGACGATCGGTGTCGATTTTACCGGATGGAGATATTTGGAGGCCGAGGTGCCGAAGGGGCGTCCGCTTCCGCTTCGGATGGATCAGCCGGTGCGTTACATGGAGACGAAAAACGACAATAAAACGGCGGGCGTGTTGTATATCGACCAGATCCGGGCCATGTACGGTCCGGCGACCGACGATATGGATTCGCCCGTACTAAAGAATCTCCTGCCTGCGGAAGGCAGCACAGTTCGTACGAATACGCCGAAAATCGAAGCGATCGGCGAAGATTTCGGCTACGATCCGGCCGCTCATCCCGCGACCACGTTGATCGACCCGAACAAAATCCGGTTTTACGTCGACGGGGAGCTGGTACAGCATACGCTGTATCCTCCAAAAGGCCAAATTCATTATACTCCGAATGTTCCTCTTGCGGATGGAGTGCATCTGGCCAAGATCAAGATTCGCGATCTATCCGGCAATATGACCGAAAAAGAATGGACGTTTACGGTGGATACCGGCTCTTCGAAGATCGTCTACGACGCCCCGGCCGACGTTTACGCAGGCAATACGTATACGCTGGACATCAAAGCGTTGAAGGCGGCGGATATCGCAGGCGGGCGGATGGAATTCGGCTTTGATCCGGCCGTGGCGGACAGCCTGAAAGTAATAAAAGGCGGCAAACTGGGCGATGGCAATCTCGCCTACACGGTCGACGAGGCTCTCGGTTCCGTGCAGCTGATATTCAGCGAAATCTATGCGGCCGGATTGGACGATGAGGATGCGCTCGCACACATCCAATACCGGATTAAACCGGAGGCGACGGGTAAGGCTAAGATCGCGTTCCGATCCGGAGCGATCACGTTCAAGGACAAAGGCGATACGAGCTTCGGCTTTTACGGCGTGCCTGTGGAAGCCCCTATTCATCATCATCTGCAGGTAAGCTGGGACGAGTTCGGAATCGTCGAAAGGTTTCCTACGACCTTCAAGATTACAGACGGAAACGGAAGCCCGGTAGAAGGTGCGAAAGTGTCCGTCGTCGGGGGCGGCGAGATCGGTACGACTGATGCGCAAGGTATACTCGTTACGGGCGCCCTCACCTCGGAAGTGAAGGAATATATGCTGCAGGCGGTCAAAGCAGACGGGTACAGCCCGATTCTGAAATTTAAAGTATCGCAGTTGGCTGGCAGTCCGACGCCCAGCAATGTCAGTGTAACGATGGGGGCGGACACGACCACCTCCCGCGCTTTCACATGGCATACGAATCCGGCTACGGGGAATACGGTAGTCGAGGTCGTCAGGAAAACGGAGTTTGCCGGTTTTGACGGACCGGGGGTTATGAGGTATACGGGCAGCAGCTATTTGTTCAACACGACCGATGCCGGGACTGTCCGGGTGCACAAAGCGGTCGCGGAAAGCTTGGAGCCGGGAACGGAATATATGTTCCGCGTAGGCGACGGTAACGGCAATTACAGCGTAAACGGATCGCTTCAGACGGCCGCGGCATCGGGCGAACACACCAAATTTATTTTCCTTGCCGATTCTCAGGCGTCCAATGAGGCCGGGTTTAAGCTGTGGGGAGACATTTTGAAGAAGGCGATGGCTGATCATCCGGACACGGAATTCGTCGTGCAGGGGGGCGACCTTGTCGAGGACGGTTATAAGGAAAACGAATGGAATATGTGGTTTAAAGCCGCGCAAGACGCTCTGATGAATACGACGGTAGTGCCTGTAGTCGGCAATCATGAGGTGACCGGTACCCGGAAAACGGAAGATTACTTGGCTCACTTCAATCATCCGCAAAACGGGATCGACAGCCTGAAGGGGAGCAATTTCTCCTTTGATTACAAAAACGCCCATTTCGTCGTGCTGAACAGCGAATACGACTTCGAGCAGCAGAAGGAATGGATGCGCAAAGATTTGGCGGCTACGGATAAGAAGTGGAAGATAGTAGCGTTCCACCGCGGTCCTTTCGGAAGCATGTACGATTCGACGCACATTCGCGACGTATGGACGCCGATTTTTGACGAGTTTCAGGTCGATCTGGTCTTGAACGGACACGACCACGTATACGTGCGGACCTATCCGATGAAGGACAAGAAGCCGGTTGCCGACGGCGAAGGCACCGTATATATCGTCGGTGGATCGACAGGTCCGAAGTTTTATCAGGTATGGGCGAGAGAGTGGCAGCAAGTGACCGACGGCGAGCAGGTGCAGATGTACGTCGCTGCGGAGATTGACGGGGATGAAATGAAATTCGTCGTCAAAACGATCAACGACCGGGTGGTCGATCAGTTTAAACTCGTTAAAATTCCGCCTCAGTCCGTTGTGATCCATGGTCCGGAAAGCGGGATGACTGTGGGCGAGAGCGTACAGATGAATGCAATTGTGGTTCCGGACAATACGAGTAATAAAAGCGTGAGCTGGTCCGTATACAGCTCGTCTTCGCAAGGCGTAGTTCAAGTTAACGAGAACGGGCTGCTGACTGCGCACGGATTGGGGACGGCCGTCGTTCGCGCCGCCAGCACCGTATGGAGCAGCGTCTACGCCGATACGGTCATTAACGTGGATAAACTGCCTGAGATCCGGGTCGAAGAAGTGCGGCTCGATGCGGTGTCCGGGACGTTGAAGGTAGGGGAACGTCTCCAGCTCAGCGCCACTGTTTTTCCGGAGCATGTGCCGAACCGTTCCGTGATCTGGTCGGTATACGGCGAGCATTCGCAAGGAATTGCGGCCGTGAGCGAGAGCGGCCTGATTGAGGCGAAAGCGCCGGGAGAGGCGACGATCCGCGCCATGAGCGCAGCCGATGCGAGCCGGTATGCCGATTTCCGGCTGACTGTACAGGAAGCGGAACAGCCGATCGATCCGCCGGTGAGCGAGGTCTGGCTGAATTACGAGGCCAAACAGCTGAAAACCGGAGAAACGCTGCAACTGACGGCAACCGTACTGCCGGAAACTGTATCGGACCGCTCGGTGATCTGGTCGGTAGTCGGAGCGAAGGAAGTGGCGTCGGTCACGGAGAGCGGACTTGTTACGGCGCTTCGGCCGGGGACCGTGTATATTCGCGCAACCAGCAAAAAGGACCTGGCCAAACATGCCGATCTGCTGCTGACTGTGACGCTCCATCCGGAAAACCCGGACGACGGCACAGATGAGCCGGATGAATCGGGTAATCCATCCGTGCCTCCGGTGCAGCCGGGGCCTACCGGACCGGTGTCGCCGGGAGCATCATCCGGAAACGGTCAGGCGGAGGTGGGTGCGGGCAAACTGTCCATCGCAGCGAACATCGAAGCGTCTACCGCCAAGGTGCAGGTGCGGATGGAGGATCTGGAACAGGCGCGGAAGGAAGCGGGTGCCGGTGTCGGCGGAGATCGCGCGGGAGTCGTTCGAATTGAGATCCAGAGCGTTCAGGGGGCGGATACCGTCGAAGTAACGCTGCCCAAGCAGGCGGTAGCTCAGCAAACGGCCGATCAAAGTCTGGAAATCGTGACCCCGTTCGGCATCGTGACGATCCCTTCGGACTTTCTGAACGGCACGAATGCGTTCGCCGCCGACTCGATACAGTTGGTTATCGCACAAGCCGATTCGGCAGGGTTAAGCGAAGAGGCGCGTAAGCAAATCGGCGATCGTCCGATCCTCAGCATCGAGGTGCGGGAAGAAGGTGCCTATCGTCCTTGGAGCAACCCGGATACAGCCGTACGGATTTCTATACCATATAAGCCTACGGCGGCGGAGATGAGCAAGCCGGGAAGTCTCATCGTCCGTTATATCGACGGAGCGGGACGATCTATCGCGGTTCCGAGCGGTCTGTACGACAGCGGATCGGGAACTGTAAAGTTCGAGATCAGCCATTTCAGCACATACGCGATAGCGTTTGTCGAGAAGACGTTTGCCGATCTCACGGCGTATGCGTGGGCGGGACCGTCGATCGAAGCGCTGGCGGCGCGCGATATTATCCGCGGCATGGACGAGGACGTGTTCGCTCCTTCGCTGAACATTACAAGAGCCGACTTCGTGTCGATGCTCGTCCGTACGATGGAGCTGAAGGCGGCCGTAACCGGAAACTTCCAAGACGTGAGTTCAAGCGACTACTACTACGATACGGTGGGCATTGCCAAGAAGCTGGGGATTATCGAGGGTACCGGCGAAGGGCGCTTCGAGCCTAGAGGGCTCATTTCCCGCCAGGATATGTTCACGATTACGGCAAGAGCGCTTCGCGCGGCAAGGGAGATGGAAATCAGAGCAAGCGCTGATACGTTGTCGGCGTTCCAGGATCGTGCCGAGGTTGCTGCGTATGCAGCCGGAAGCGTGGCAGGAATGGTTCAGGAAGGTTTGATTCAAGGCGACGGTTTGGCGCTCCACCCGCAAGGGAATGCCACCCGGGCGGAAGTGGCCGTATTTATGTACCGCATCTTGAACAAAATGTACAAATAAAAATGAAAAGCAAAGAGCGCTGTCCGTACGAGTGTGCGGAACGGGCTCTTTGCTCGTTCGAAGTAGATTGGCCGAATCCATTTATTTCGTGGGGGGGAACTTCGCCAGAGAAGGGGGAGCAAGCAAGCGGTAACTGAACTAGGCCGTATTTACTGAAAGTCCGCTGTTATTAATTATAGATTCCAGGCACAAGTCCAACCTGAATATGGTGGTCTTTGTACGTTTCATCATGCTCTACTTCATGAATTCGAATAGTTCCAAATTTGTGAAAGATCCAGTGGTCCGCTTGCTTGCGAATCTCCACCTCAATATCCGTCATTTGTTTCATGATATCGAGCAAATTAAAGCTAACCCGATATAGAATGACTTCGGGAGACAGGATTCGGACATGCTGTGGCACACCGACGGCGTATTCAAGCCTTAGCTTTTGTTTCGACCTTAGCGCATTCTCATAAAGATATTGAAATCCGGTATGGCTCCACGCTTCATCGGTAAACTTTTGTCTCATGATGTTGATATCCTTTTCGACAGATGGCTTCCAGTCTCTTGCAATCGTATCGACTAACCGTTGCCCCATATCTTTAGCGTCCCGCATTACTGCCGATATATCTTTGACCTCTTGAAGCCGCAGCACTTGACTCTGCGGATCGGGCGAAAACGCAAGTTGGTAGAAGGAGTACTCTCCGTCTCCGTATAATACGGTAAGGTTGTCGTCATTGCGATCAGGCCAGTCATGAATGTTATCGATATTGATAAATCGTTCTCGGACAAGACGATGATCTACGGCAAATTCGAAGTTTACCGGGTATGACTTCCCTGTAGGCTCGATAATATAGGCGTACATATTAGTTTGGTGTTTTTCGGGAGCAGGGATGAAATAGACAAGTTCAAAATGTCCGAAATCCAAGATGCCGACATTATTCGGAATGGGCTTTTGTACGTGAAGTTCCAGATCCGCCAACCTATCCAAAATTATAGCGGGCTCTTTGTTGGCGGGGATCAGCAAAACCTCATAATCTCCCCGGTATATCTCAAAAGCAGTATGTAGAAAAAGATCCTCAGTTACGGGTTTGATTACAAGCTTTCCGCTTTTTACGTTTACCGAAAATCGTGGTTCCTTATTACCGGAAGGGGCGAATGAAAAAGACTTATCCAGTATCGTTTGTTTATTTTTCTCCGGTTTTCCGCCAAAAGGAAGGCGGAGGGTACTAGGTTGTTCGTGTTCCATTTCCGATTGTGGTAATTAGTTTCATGGCAACCTCTTGCTTAATAAATTTCCCATAAATTAATTTTAATGTATAAATTAGGTGTCTGTCTAGATTAATCCACCTCGATACCTCCATATCGTTCAAACAAAAAACCTCCCTTAACCGGCCGCATAGTCGGAAAGGAGGCTTCGTGTTTAATACGATATTGCCGCGAGAAGCGGAGGGCAGGACGATCTGCGCTATCTACTGCAACAGGTGCCGGTACGGCGAATAATCGATGCCGTTTTTCTCCAGAAAGGAAATCAAACTCTTATGGTCCCGCTTCGGGGTTGCGAGGATGTAGCCTTCGATGCAGTGCTCTTCCGTTACTTCGCTGGCGCCTTTCTCCAGAGCGACTTGGCCGATGCGGGCTGCGATCGAATGGCGGGCGATGTCGCGGAACGGGCCGGGCACCGGGGAGACCAGCTTTTCCAGGAACGATTTGGAATCGTCCGTCCACAGGTGGCGGGATGATTCGACGTAATGGTTCTGCCAGTCCAGCTTGGACTTGCCGTCGGCTTTGGGCAATACTTTCATAAATTTACGAAACATGAAAAATCCGCCCACCGACATGAAAAGCAGCAGCACAAATCCCCAAAATATAAGAAACAGCATGAAATTATCCGAAGGCATTGTTCATTCTCCTTGAAGAACTGGTGTTACTGGAATTATACCCTATTCGTAGATTTATTTGAAGTTTCTTAGTACAATAGGGAAAGCAAATGCAAAGGAGTCGAAGAAGATGTTGAAAATCGGATCTCATGTTTCTTTTTCCGACAAAGGGCTGTTGAACGCGGCGCAAGAAGCCGAATCTTATGGTTCCAGCACGTTCATGATCTATACCGGGGCTCCGCAAAATACTAGACGCAAACCGATCGAGGAGCAATATATTGAAGAAGGCAAGGCGCTTATGGAGAAAAACGGCATCGGCGAAATTATCGTCCACGCGCCTTATATTATTAATTTGGGTTCTTACAAGGAAGATACGTTTGAGCTCGCGGTCCGCTTCCTGCAGGACGAGATTCGCCGTACCGATTATTTGGGCGTGCGCAATATCGTGCTTCATCCGGGCGCGTATACGGACAAAGATGCGGAGTACGGCATCGCCCGTATCGCCGAAGGCCTGAACGCAGTGCTCAGCGGCACGAAAGACACGAACGTTAACATTGCGCTGGAGACGATGGCGGGCAAAGGCTCGGAGATCGGGCGCTCGTTCGAAGAGATTGCGCAAATTATGGATAAAGTTGAAGACAACAGCCGGCTGACCGTTTGCCTGGACACCTGCCACGTTCATGATGCAGGTTACGATATTGTGGACGATTTTGACGGCGTCTTGAATCATTTCGACAAAACCGTCGGCCTTGACCGTCTGGCCGTCATCCACCTGAACGACAGCAAAAACGTCCGGGGAGCCGGCAAAGACCGCCATGCACCGGTAGGCGCAGGTCTGATCGGTTATAAAGCGATGAATTACATCGTGCACCACGACAGCCTGCAGCACCTGCCGATGATTCTCGAGACGCCGTGGATCGGCAAGGAGGACAAAACCGTCCGTCCGATGTACGAAGCGGAAATCGCGCTGCTTCGCGGCGATTTGAACGGGCGTTTCGGAGCCGAGTTCCTCGATCATCTCGAGCGTTTGCACCATTATTTCGGCAAGCAGGAAGTCAACCACCGCGACTTTGTCGTGTCGACCTGGGATGTGCTCAAAAACGATGCGAAGGCGAAAAAAGCCGACCCGCGCGAGCCGATGGAACGTCTGTACGATATGGTGCTTGAGAGCAAGCTGTTCCCGGATTTGAGCGAGGAGCAGATCAATCACCGCATTACAGTCTGGCTGGCCGGCAAGGAAATACTGGCAGCCGTCTAAGAGAGGTCCGCTTGCGGCAATGCGACGGACGACGGACGGAAGCGGCGGACAAGCGGCAGGATCGAATGTCCGTCTACCACTACTACCTACGGGTCTGACCGACCGGTGAAAATGCATCGGACAGGCTCCTATGTTACGAGAGGAACGAGAGAAGGCTGATGAGTCCCTTAGTTACACCACCGAACCGGCAGCGTTCCGACCGCCATCAAGACCGGGCGCGGATGCTCATATCTTGTCCCGACCGCCCGGGCATTGTGGCCGCGGTATCGCAGTTTTTGGCCAAACACGGCGCAAACATCGTCCAGTCGGACCAATATACGATGGACCCGGAAGGCGGCATGTTTTTCATCCGGATCGAGTTTGACCTCCCGCATCTTGAAGCGAATCTGGAGAAGCTTAAACAGGATTTCGCGGAGACGACGGCAGCCGAATTTTCGATGAAGTGGCGGGTTACGCAAGCCGGCCGCAAGCAAAGCATCGCCGTGTTCGTATCGAAGGAGGACCATTGCCTGCTTGAGCTGTTATGGCAATGGAAATCCGGCGACCTGTATGCGGATATTGCGATGGTCGTCAGCAATCACCCGGATATGCGCGACACGGTCGAATCGTTCGGCATTCCGTATCACCATATCCCGGTTACGGCCGATACGAAAAAGGAAGCGGAAGCGAAGCAGCTGGAAGTGACGCGAGGCGTCGACGCGATCGTGCTGGCACGATATATGCAGATCATCTCGCCTTCGTTTATCGATCATTTCCCGAACCGGATCATCAACATCCACCATTCGTTTCTGCCGGCGTTCGTCGGCGGCAAGCCTTATGCCCAAGCCTATGAGCGCGGCGTGAAAATTATCGGCGCGACTGCGCATTACGTGACCGAGGAGCTGGACGGAGGCCCGATTATCGAGCAGGACGTGCAGCGGGTCAGCCATCGCGACAATGTGGAGGCGCTCAAGCGGATCGGCCGGCATATCGAGCGGATCGTGCTGGCGCGGGCGGTGTCGTGGCATGTGGAAGACCGTATTTTGACTCACCAGAACAAAACCGTCGTCTTTAATTGACGACGCATATAGGCAACCCGCCTGATGCTGGTATGGCAGCAGGGCGGGTTGTTTTTTTATGAGCATAGCAGCCGTCCCTCCTGCAAGAAAAGCCTCCATTTACACAAAGGGCCATACGTCGTAGCAAGGCTTCGATTCGAAGCTGTACCTAATTAAGGTCGTTGCAGAGTGGAGGAAGGGTAAGACAATTGGAACCACGTGGATGCTGCCGCCTGTCCAAGTGTCGAACTGTGGCAATACTCCCATGTCTGATGCATGACTGACTCGGTTTGGGTAACGGGAGGTTCTACGTAGAAAGGAAGGCCCGGATTCCCCGCCGCAGCAAGCTAATGGACATGAGTGCAGCTTAGAACGGCAAAACGGGATACGAAGGCAGCTAACGGACATAAGAGACGCTTACGACTGTATAGCCAGCGAAACTCGCGGATAAATCGCACGATAGGTGTCCGGATGACCGTTACAGCGAAAAAAGGCTGAAATGGGGCGGATAAGAGACTCTCATGTCCATTACAGAAATTGGACTGTTTTGCCTACACGATCATCCTGTGCGGCAACCCCTCCCTCTAAACAACAAAAATTACCAGATTCAACTCAAAGCAGCCACTGTTTGAGTCGTCCACTCCACTTTGACGCAAATTTTTTTTATACTTTCCAAGTAAACGTGCAAATTCCGCTGAGGGGACCTAAGCGGGCATATAGACGGCTCAGCAAGGATGAACGCTAATTACCCTGCCGATGCTGGAAAACGCTTCCGTATCCTCTGACATCCTATAAGAGTTGCTTATAAAATCGGTCGATTTTAACCGCGCAAATGTGATCAGGTCCGCTCAGTCGAACGATTGGCGAGGAATGTTCTGTTTGAAAACCGATATAGATGGTTAAAGAGTTAAGTGCCTATTGGAAGAGAAAATGGTAATCCGGACTCTGTGATAACCGTCTCTTTAAGGCTGTCTCTTATTTATAAATAAAATTTATAATTAGGAGCGGTAACACATTCATTTTCAAAGGGAGGATGCAGATGAAAGCGATCAGAACGAACGGAAGATGGAGTCTGGGGGTAGTCCTTGTGCTGCTCACGATCATGTTGGCCGCGTGCGGGGGAACAGGCGGGACTACACCGGCAGGAGGGAACCCGGATCAACCCGGCGCTGCCGCACCGGAAGGCAAGAAGCTGGTCATCGGGACCGATACGAGTTTTGTGCCGTTTGAATTCCGCAATGAGCAGACGGGGAAATACGAAGGGTTCGATATTGATTTATGGGCGGCCATCGCCAAGGAACTGAAGCTGGAGTACGAGCTGAAGCCGATGGATTTCAACGGGTTGATTCCGGCGTTGCAGTCAGGAAGCATCGATGCCGCTCTTGCCGGCATGACGATTAAGGAGGAGCGGAAGCAGCAGGTCGATTTCGCTTTGCCGTACTACGATGCGGGGCTGCTCGTGCTTGTCCGTTCGGATGAAACCGAGATCAAGGGTGTCGGCGACTTGAAGGGGAAGGTGGTTGCGAGCAAATCCGGTACAACCAGCTACGACTACGCGAAGGCCATTGAAGGAGTGAAGGAGGTCAAACCTTTCCCGAATATAGATGGCGCTTACATGGAATTGATCAATAAGGGTGTTGATGCCGTTGTGTTTGATTCCCCGAACATTTTGTATTTTGCAAAGGTAAAAGGGGCGGGCAAAGTAAAACCGGTGGGCGAGCTGCTTGAGGGTCAGCAATACGGGATCGCCTTCCCGAAAGGAAGCGCTCTCGTCAAACAGGTCGATGAGGCGCTGCAAACGTTGTTTAAAAATGGTACCTACGAGACGCTTTACGAAAAGTGGTTCGGTCAGAAACCTGCCAAAATGCCGGGCTCGTAAACAGATGCGAAGTCGGAACTAACACTTAAGATTGTCAGCCTTCGCATTACGGTCGGAGGAAAGGGGGAAAAGGCTTGCAGTTCAATTGGAGCGGTGCGGCCCAATCGTTGCCGTTTTTGCTGGAAGGGTTAAAAATTACGCTGCTCATTGCCGTGTTTGGTCTTATCTTCGGGTTTATAGTCGGATTAATTGCCGGGCTAGGGAGAACGTCCCGAAATAAAGCGGTATACGGCCTCGCTACGATTTATGTGGAGATGATCCGGGGCACGCCGATTCTCGTTCAGGCGTTATGGCTGTACTTCGGACTTAATCAGATGCTTGTACAAACGGTAGGATGGCGGATCCCCGGTGATATAGCCGGCATTATCGTAATCGCCATTAATGCGGGGGCTTACATAGCGGAAATTGTAAGAGGCTCCATTCAATCGGTCGAGAAGGGACAAGAGGAGGCGGGACGGTCGCTTGGCTTAACCCGCTTCCAGACGTTCGTTCATATCATCTACCCCCAAGCGTTTAAACGGATGATCCCGCCGCTCGGCAATCAGTTTATTATCAGCCTGAAGGATACGTCCCTGCTGTCCGTTATTTCGGTCGGGGAGCTGATGCGCAACGGTCAGGAGGTCGTGGCCAGCAGCTTTAACGCGCTGGAGATTTATACGATGGTGGCCGCGATGTATCTGCTGCTGACCTTAACGTTGTCCTTTCTGCTGAAGCGGATCGAAAGGAGGCTCGACGTCCATCATGATCGAAGTCCAAAATCTGCACAAGTCGTTCGGCCAGCTCGAGGTGCTTAAAGGAATCGATTGCCGGATCGAGGAGCGGGAAGTAGTGTGCATCATCGGGCCGTCAGGATCGGGGAAAAGTACGTTTCTCCGATGTTTGAACTTGCTGGAGAGCGTAACGAGCGGCCAGGTGATTGTAGACGGTCACGATCTAACCGATCCGGGCACGGATATCAATCAGGTGCGGGAAGAAGTCGGCATGGTTTTTCAACGGTTTAATCTGTTTCCTCATTTAACGGTAATGGATAACATAACGCTGGCCCCGAGGAAGGTGAGGAAGAAGTCCAAGGAGGAGGCCCGCCAATCGGCGCTGGTCTTGCTCGATAAAGTCGGGCTTCGTGAGAAAGCGGATGTGTACCCCGGCAAGCTGTCAGGCGGGCAGATGCAGCGTGTGGCGATCGCCCGTGCGCTTGCGATGAACCCAAAGGTGATGCTGTTCGACGAGCCGACCTCAGCGCTCGATCCCGAGCTCGTAGGCGAGGTGCTGGCCGTCATGAAGGATTTGGCCGCGGAAGGCATGACGATGGCACTCGTCACCCACGAGATGGGTTTTGCCAAAGAAGCCGGCGATCGTGTCTTGTTTATGGATCAGGGGATTATTATGGAGGAAGGCGAGCCAGGCAGCTTGTTCGAGGACCCGCAAAACGAGCGGACCCGCGAATTTCTTAGCAAGGTGATTTCGTAGTCGCTTAAAGCAAACGGATAACCCCGGATCTTAGTACGATTCGGGGTTATTTGGCGTTGTTAATGGTTAAGCGGGTTTATTAGTTAGGTAGTGAGAGGGTGAAATAGGTGATATATGGCTTAGGGGAATGAGTTTTCTTTTTTTTAAGAGGAAATGAAAGGGAAATGTGGAATATACTTAGGTGCAGACTTTTTTTGGGGGGGGACCGTTTAGATGACTAAAGGAAAAGTCACTGCCATAGTTCTGTTATCCCAGCTCGTTTGGCTGTCGGCTGTAGGGGCAGAGCCGTCCGTGATTCGCAATTCCGACTCTGAGAATTGGGACAAACCTGCTGCCGCTTCGTTTGAGGCGTTCAAAACCAATACGGATGTGTTCGCTGCAACCGCCCGATTCGAATGGACGGACCGGCAGCTCTCTTCTATTAAACATGAGCACTATATCCGGTTTCCTGCATTTGAGTTTCGGTCGGATCGCCCCGAAGAGCTGGAGCCTCAAGCGATCTTTACGAACGTACCTGCCGCGAAGTTCGAAAGGGTTCCGGAGGACGGTTCGGAAGGGTACCGGATCAAAGCGACATTTTGGGACCCGGAGCAGATTCGTGCGGACACGCCTTATTTTGTCCAAACGTTCTGGAAACGATCGGGGAACGATGAGTCGCATCAGGTGACGATGGAATCGCTTCAAAGATTCGCTCAGCCAAACGGCTCGGTATACGACTTGCCGGACACTGGCGATCTGATCACAAGCGTATCGTGGAAGGAATCACAAGTGGAAGAATGGCCTGCTAAACGGCACGCTTCGGAGGACTCGGTCATTCGATACATTGGACCGCAGAAGCAACCGACAGCTGTGAAAATCAAGAGCGATGCCGCATATATCCATTCCAAAGAGTCTCTTGAGCTGTATAAAAAAGCGGCGAAGGCGAAGCTTGATACAATTACCGAACATTCGTACAGCCGATTTGCCATTACCTTCGAGCAGAACGTTGGTTTCAGTACGCTTGAACGTTGGCTAAAAGAGTATAACATGGAAATCACACAACTTTATGCATTAGCTATCGATAACGAAGGAAAGTACTTCACGTTCAGCTGGTTCGGTCCCGATCATCTGGACATCTCGTCCAAGGTTGGCCCTGAGATGCGCTTTGTTTCGTTTACGATTACCGAGCTGGAGGGCCGGGTTCATGGGAGCGACCTGGCAAGTCTGCAAAATGAAGAAGGCGTTGGAATCATCGAATTGACGGATGAACAAGGCCGTGAGCCGACAGGAATAAGAGCTTGGCTCGAACGTTATGCGAACAAGTAGCGCTAATCTAGGGTATATGTACGTACTTACAACCTTCGGTCCTCGTATGGGGAATTCGAGGGTTGTTTCTTTCGTAAAACTACAGATTGCAAAACCCCTACCCCACCCCATCTCGCCTCCGCTTGGAAAACATTATGTAATGATCGCGTGTATATCCCGTGTTAAGATGAGAAAACCGCATGGAGGACGGCTGGTCGACAAGACAGCCGGAGCTTTTCATGGGGAATACAGACAGGCCGAAGCTTCATTTTGAAGCGCGGGGGAACCCAGATACACCGGGGTGAAGCCAACGTTTGTTGGCCGGGTGATTGCTCTTTGACCCGAATCCGTCAGCTAACCTCGCAGGCCGCAAAAAGGAGAGGATGGTTTACATGCGTTTCAAAAAGACAGTAATGGCCGGGGTGCTTGCACTCAGCGTAGTTGCCGGAACAGGTTCCGCTTTCGCCGCAACTTCGTACACGGTGAATCATAGCGATACGATGTGGAAAATATCGCAGCGTTACGGGGTCAGCCTGCAGTCGCTCATCCAGGCGAACCCGCACGTGGCGAATCCGAATATAGTATGGCCGGGGATGAAGCTCGTTATCCCGGGAGCCGGTTCGTGGTACGGAGGCGGAAATGGCAGCGGGTACGGAAACGGCGGCGGAACAGGACAAGACACCGATTCCGGAGCAGATACTTCGGCTCCGGTATCCGCTTATGCCGACCAAGTAGTGACCCTGGTCAACCAGGAACGCGCCAAAGCGGGACTGAAGCCGCTCGCGAGCGATCCGGCACTGACGGCGATGGCGATGGACAAAGCGAAGGACATGTACAATAACAACTATTTTGATCATAACTCGCCGACTTACGGTTCGCCGTTCGATATGATGCGTTCTTACGGAATCCGTTATACGTATGCCGGGGAAAATATCGCCAAAGGCCAGCGCAACCCGCAGGAAGTGATGAACGCCTGGATGAACAGCCCGGGTCACCGTCAAAATATTATGAGTCCGAACTTCACGAAGATCGGCGTCGCTTATTATAACGGCGAATGGGTGCAGGAATTTATTGCGAACTAATACAAGCCATTCTCGTCTCGATTGGGATGTACCATGTTTGGCGGCATGCCCTCGAGCGGCGCATGAACTAGTCATGGTTTTGTTACAATAAGAAACGGCCGGCGTCATTCTTGAAGGACGGAAAGCCGGTGTTTACAAAATTAAAAATAACGTCAATTCCCCCGGAAGTTACGGACATGCCTGCTGGAGCTGTCCTTTCATCCGGGGGAGTTTTATAAATCGACAAGGCATTTTGCCTTGGTTCTGTGGCAAACAAGCAAATCAAGTGGTACAATAATGCAAGCGACTGAAAGTGTCCGCTGGACGAAGAAGGGGGTTCGCGCAGGGTAGACACCCGGCAAGCGGCGAATACCGATTTTTGGGAGGAATGGAACGATGACGTCTCAAACGAAGTCGATTGATCAATTGGCGATCGATACGATCCGCACGCTGTCTATTGATGCGGTGCAAAAAGCGAATTCGGGGCACCCCGGCATGCCGATGGGAGCAGCTCCGATGGGATACGCGCTCTACGCTAACCTGATGAAACATAATCCGGCCAATCCGGAATGGATCGACCGCGACCGTTTTGTTCTGTCGGCAGGGCACGGCTCGATGCTGCTTTACAGCCTGCTTCATCTAAGCGGCTACGATCTATCTATGGAAGATCTGCAAAATTTCCGTCAATGGGGCAGCAAGACGCCGGGTCATCCGGAGTACGGCCACACGGCGGGCGTAGACGCAACGACCGGTCCGCTCGGACAAGGGTTTGCAAGCGCCGTCGGCATGGCGATGGCTGAAGCTCATATGGCGGCCACTTATAACCGCGACGATATGAACATTATCGATCACTATACATATGTTATTTGCGGCGACGGGGACCTGATGGAAGGGATCTCCAGTGAAGCGGCTTCGCTGGCCGGCCATCTGCAGCTTGGCAAAATGATCGTCCTTTACGATTCGAACGATATATCGCTGGACGGCGAGCTGAACTTGTCGTTCTCGGAAAATGCAAAAGCCCGCTTCGAAGGCTACAACTGGCATTATGTCCGGGTCGAGGACGGCAACGATCTGGCTGCGATCAATGCGGCTGTAAGGGAAGCGCAGCAGGACCCGCGTCCTTCGCTGATTGAAGTGAAAACCGTAATCGGCTACGGAAGCCCGAACAAAGCCGGTAAAGGCGGTCATGTGGGACCTCACGGATCACCGCTCGGCGTAGACGAAGTCGTGCTCACCAAGAAAGCTTACGAGTGGCCGGAAGACCAGCATTTCCACGTCCCTTCGGAAGTTGCCGCGCATTTTGCCCGTCTGAAATCGCAAGGCGAGCAGGCAGAGCTGGCTTGGAACGAGTTATTCGCCAAATACGAGAAGGCGTATCCGGAACTGGCCAAGCAGTTTAAGGCAGCCGTAGCCGGGGAGCTTCCGGAAGGCTGGGATGCCGATCTTCCGACCTACAGCCCGGCGGATAAAGGAATCGGTACTCGTAACGCGTCCGGTAACGCAATCAACGCATTCGCGTCTAAAATTCCGTCTTTCATCGGCGGCTCGGCCGACCTGGAGTCTTCGACGATGACGCATATGAAGGGCCTCGGCCAGATGACGCGCAACGATTATAGCGGTCGCAATGTTTACTTCGGCGTTCGCGAGTTCGCCATGGGTGCGGCGATGAACGGGATGGCGCTGCACAAAGGCGTTAAGCCTTACGGCGGCACGTTCTTCGTATTCTCCGACTATCTGCGTCCTGCCGTACGTTTGGCAGCGATTATGGATTTGCCGGTTACCTACGTCCTGACGCATGACAGCATCGGCGTCGGCGAAGACGGCCCGACCCACGAGCCGATCGAGCAATTGGCGGCGCTGCGCATCATTCCGAATGTAACGGTCATCCGTCCGGCCGATGCGAACGAGACGACGCAAGCATGGCGGTATGCGCTGGAAAATAAAAACGGACCGGTCGCGCTCGTACTGACTCGTCAAGCGGTACCGAATCTCGAGTCGACGTCCGAGAAGGCCCGCGAAGGCGTAGCCCGCGGAGCTTATGTCGTGTCCGAAGCGGAAGGCGGCTCGGTGCAAGCGATTATTCTGGCGACCGGCTCCGAAGTATCGCTTGCTGTCGAAGCTCAGAAGAAGCTGGCCGAAGACGGCGTGCGTGTACGCGTCGTCAGCATGCCGAGCTGGGAACTGTTCGAGAAGCAGTCGAAAGAGTACAAAGAATCGGTACTTCCGTCCGGCGTAAAAGCCCGTCTTGCTGTTGAGATGGCGTACCCGCTCGGATGGGAGCGTTACGTCGGCGACGGCGGAGCGATTCTCGGCATCAGCACGTTCGGAGCTTCCGCGCCTGCGGCTAAAATTATCGCCGAGTACGGCTTTACGGTCGACAACGTGGCAGCCAAAGTTAAGGCGCTGCTGTAAGAGAGCCGATTGTACGGACCTGTTTGCTTGCGTTTGGCATTCAGGTCCGCAATCTGGGATACATGAAGGTGGATAAGAGCTCTCCGGAGCTCTTATTCTAAATTAAACGGTGGACACCTGAACCCAGGAAAAAGCCGCCGGTTGTCCGGCTCATTCGCCATGGGAAAGGCCAGTCCGCTTTGGCAAGCAGTGGTATAGCGGGCATGCCAGCACTTATTTTCAATAAAATGGCTAATTAGACAAAAAAAGAGTCCCGGAGGGACCCTGATCTTCACCTTTTGTTGATTTTGTCGATCTTGCGTTCGTTTATACTTGCAGCACCCCATCCAACCAGGGAGAGTGAAACCACGATGTCTCAATTCGAACATGTAACGGTATTGAAAAAAGCTAACGTATACTTCGACGGCGGCGTTACTAGCCGTACGGTCGTCTTCGCCGACGGTTCCAAAAAAACGTTAGGCGTCATGCTGCCGGGTCAATACCAATTCACGACCGATGTCGTCGAGATTATGGAAATAACGGCCGGCGATCTTCTCGTCCTGCTGCCCGGAGAGACCGAATGGAAGCCTTTCACGGGCGGCATGCAGTTCGAGGTGCCGGCAGGCGCTACGTTTAAGGTGGACGTGAAGACGATCACCGATTACGTCTGCTCGTTCATCTCCGTCTCCTGAAGCTTGAGCTGAATATATTCCTCCAGCTTGATCCGGGTATGCGGAGGAAGTCCGGACAGCATACAGCCGTAACGGAATTCGGTGCCGTCCGAGATCACCCGGATAATACGCGCCGTAATTGGCGGCAAGCCCGCATCCTGCGGAAAATGGATCACGACGAACATATCTTGCGCAAGCGGGAATGTGCTGGTCAACTGGAGGCCGCTATCGGACAAGTCGTACAGCGTGCCTTCGATATTTTGACCGGAGAACGCCCCTTCGTGCTCCCATTGGTAGACGGACAGCAGAAGCCGGATGTTCATAGGGACCCGGACGCTGCGGCGACGCTCGATATTTAATTGCAGCTTCGGCAGCAGCTCCTCGGATGGAACTTCTTCCCGCTTACATACTTCGATCTTCTTGTCCATCCATTCTTCATAACAGATCACGACAGCGCTTAGATCCTGATCGCCGAGCCCTTTGCTCAGGCCCATTTCGAAGACGCTTTTGGCCAGACCGAGGAGCGGAGCGGTCAATTGAAGCTGATCGGTGAGCTGCGAAGCGAGCCGCAAATCCTTATGCATCAGCTGCATCGAAAATTGGGTGGCGAAATCGCGATTCAACATTTTTGGGCCTTTTAGCTCAGCTTGCTTGCTGCCCGCCCCGCCGGCCAGGACGATCTCGTAAAATTTCTCCAGGTCGATATTCGCTTTGGCGGCAAGCGCCATCCCTTCCACGAAGCCGATGGCGTTAATGCCGACCATCGTATTGTGGGCCAGCTTGGCATAGGAGCCCGATCCGGAAGGCCCCATATAGACGATCCGGTTGCCCATCGCTTCGAATACGTCACGGTGCTCATGAAGCGCTTCTTCCCGTCCGCCGACCATGAACAGAAGCGTGCCGCTCTCCGCTGCCGGCTTGCTGCCGGTTACCGGCGCATCCAGGAAGTCGACGGCCAGATCGGCCAGTTCGGCATACAGAGTCTTGCTCATATGCGGGGAAATGGTACTGCAGTCGATCACCGTCATGCCGTGACGGATGCCTTCTATTATTCCATTCGGATCGTAGAACGTTTGCCGGAGGGCTATATCGTTGCTAAGCATCGTTATCAAGACGTCTGCGTCCCGCACCGCTTCGGCCGGAGTGGCGGCGTAATGGGCGCCTTGACGAACCAGCTCCGCCGTTTTTTCGGATGTACGGTTGTATACGGTCAATGAAAAGCCTTTGCGCAGCAGGTTGGCTGCCATGGGCAGTCCCATCGTTCCCAGGCCGATAAAGCCGATTTTTTTCATTATTTTCACCTCGAATGTTTGCAGAAGATGGTGCCTGGAGTGCTGCTGGACCTAGAACCATTGTAGCACTATCCGAAAGCTCTGTGAATGACCCACTACTTGCTTTTGCGCGGACAATTCAAGTATTCTATTGCTAATGAAAACCGAGGAGGGGTAAGGAAATGACTCAGAATCCAAAGCTTCAATTTGACTATAGCCGTGCTGCCGCATTCGTGCAGCAGCACGAAATCGAATATTTTCGCGAACCGGTACGTTTAGCCCATGAGCAGCTGCATAAGGGAACCGGAGCAGGATCGGACTACTTGGGATGGATCGATCTGCCTACGCAATACGATAAAGAGGAGTTTGCCCGCATCCAGAAAGCCGCCAAGCGGATTCAAGGAGATTCCGACGCGCTTGTCGTCATCGGGATCGGCGGGTCTTATCTGGGTGCCCGCGCGGCGATCGAGATGTTGTCGCACTCTTTCTATAACGTGCTTCCAAAAGAGAAACGCAATACGCCGGAAATCTATTTTGTCGGCAACAATATCAGCTCGACCTATGTCACTCATCTGATTCAACTGCTGGAAGGCAAAGACTTCTCGGTTAATGTTATCTCCAAATCCGGGACGACGACGGAGCCGGCTATCGCCTTCCGCATTTTCCGGGAGCTGCTGGAGCGCAAATACGGCAAGGAAGGCGCACGCAACCGGATTTATGCGACGACGGACCGCGAGAAGGGCGCCCTGAAGAAGCTGTCCGACGCGGAAGGCTACGAATCGTTCGTAATTCCGGACGACGTAGGCGGACGTTACTCCGTGCTGACGGCGGTAGGTCTGCTGCCGATCGCCACGGCGGGAATCGACATCGGTTCGATGATGGAAGGCGCGGCCGACGCTTCCCTGGAGTTTGCCAACCCGGATCTGGACAGCAATGCCAGCTATCAGTATGCGGCTGTTCGCAACGCTTTGTACCGGAAAGGCAAGGCGATCGAGATTCTCGTGAACTACGAGCCGTCGCTCCATTACGTTTCCGAATGGTGGAAACAGCTGTACGGGGAAAGCGAAGGGAAAGACCAGAAAGGCATCTACCCGGCTTCGGTCGACTTCTCCTCCGATCTTCACTCGATGGGGCAGTTTATCCAGGAAGGCGCGCGCAACCTGTTCGAGACGGTTATCCAAGTAGCGAGCGTGCCGGAACAAATCGAGATCGGCACCGATCCGGAAAACCTGGACGGCCTGAACTTCCTGGCCGGTCAGACGATGGATTTTGTCAACAAAAAGGCGTTCCAGGGAACGATGCTGGCGCATACGGACGGCGGCGTACCGAACCTGATCGTGACGATTCCGGATATTTCGGCGTACTCGTTCGGTTACATGGTCTATTTCTTCGAAAAAGCATGCGGCATCAGCGGTTACTTGCTCGGCGTTAATCCGTTCGACCAGCCGGGTGTGGAAGCGTACAAGAAAAATATGTTCGCGCTGCTGGGCAAGCCCGGCTACGAGAAGGAAAAGGCGGAGCTGGAAGCGCGCCTCGGCGAATAAGAGGGACAGGCGGCAGACTGATGCTGCTGCTAGCGAAAGCAAGATGTGTGAGTGGGAGCGGGAATGTGCGGGAGTTGCCGCCGCCCGCTCTTTTGGCGCACATAACGGACGAGAGGAGGATTCGGATGAAGCTGGAGCAATACCGGACCGTGCGGCGGCAAACGTCTGCCGAGATCGTCATCAAGAAGTCGCGGTTTATCGGTCACGTGAAGCCGGTCGAGAGCGAAGAGGAAGCGGTCGCGTTTATCGAGGAGATCAAGAAAGAGCATTGGTCGGCCACGCACAATTGTTCGGCTTATGTCGTAGGGGAACGGGACGAATTCCAGAAACAATCCGACGACGGGGAGCCGAGCGGAACGGCAGGCAAGCCGATTCTTGAAGTGATCAAGCAGCAAGGGCTCAAAAACACGGTCGTCGTCGTGACCCGTTACTTCGGCGGCATTATGCTCGGAGCGGGCGGGCTGATTCGCGCCTATACGGATGCCACTGTCGAAGGTTTGGCTGCGGCAGAGCCGCTTACGCTGGCGCTTCATCAGGAAGTGCGGGTCGAGATCGATTACACGTGGCACGGGAAAGTCGAGAACGGGCTGCGCGGCCGGGGTACGATGCTCGGAGAAACGTTTTTTACCGACAAGGTGACGATTGCGTGTTGGCCCCGCGCGAAAGAAGCGGAGGCATTTCTCGCCTGGATGACCGATCTGACGCAAGGTCAAGCCCAGCTTACGACAGGTACGGTGGAATACCGGGAAGTTCAGGAGTAGGGAAGCCTTGGAGTTGGAGAATATCAAGTCATTAAATACACGGGGGGTTAGACGCGTGTCATCCCGAATTATCATCGTTACAGGCGGTACGGTCGGCGATTGGGTGAGCGGCTATATCCAACCCGGGGACTTGCTCGTAGGAGCGGACCGCGGGGCGTTGTTTCTCGTGAGGAGCGGCTACCGGCCGGCTCTCGCGCTCGGAGATTTCGACTCAGTGACGGTTGAGGAGCTGGATGAGATTCGGCAAGGCAGCGACGTCTTGATCGATTGCGATCCGGTTCTGAAAGATTGGACCGATACCGAGATGGCGTTTAACTGGGCGCTGGATCGCAAGCCGGGCGGCATCGTATTGTTGGGAGCGCTTGGCAGCCGGTTCGATCATTCGCTTGCCAACGTTCACTTGCTGCGCAAAGCACTTCAGCACGGAATCCCTTCCCTCATCGCGGATCGCCACAATGAACTGAGACTGCTCGGACCCGGTCAGGCGACGGCATTGCACAAAGGCAAGTTTGCCAACGTCTCCTTGCTTCCGCTCAGTGCGGAAGTAACCGGGATTACGCTGCAAGGTTTTCTGTATCCGCTGACGGAAGCGACGTTATCGATCGGGCAATCGCTGGGCATCAGCAACGTTATCGTCGAAGAGAGCGGGCATGTCTCGATCCGGGACGGCATGCTGCTGGTCATTCAGAGTAAAGACGAATAGCAGGCGACGGCTTGGACCGTAACCTGCTGTTTTTTTGCACGATATAGAGATTTCGAAGTTCCATCGGGCTTAGCTTTCGGGAGCCTGCGCCCTGTCTTGCGGAGAAATCGGATACAGGCTGGCTTCAACCGTCTGCCTCGTGATCCGGATCGGGGGACGGCTGTGTCCGCGACATATACTTGTCATACCTGTTGTCCACTTCTTTCGCCATCCGCCTGAAGAGCAACGTCTCTTCGACGATCGGGTCGCGCTCCATCTGCACGCGCACTTCGTACCGGGGGCTCAACCGCCGAACCGCCGCTTCGTCAGGAGTCGTTTCCTCCATCTCCCCTTCGGTCAGGGCGTCCGCCAAGTTTTGCACCAATTGTTCGCTGTTCTTACCGCGCTGCTCCATAATTGTTCACCTCCGGATAAGATCTATCTGGAATGGTCCGCTTTACTTTTCCCGGTCCGTCAGGAAAGAATACATTCGTGTCATATCCGCCCAAATACGACTGTGCGGTAACGGTGCGATCATCGCGACGTACGGATAGGCGTAAGCAGATACAGGGAGGAGGAACCGGTCCCCGTATCCGGTTCGGCGGCGATCGGGCCGAGCTTGTCGTAAAAGCGCAGCATCAGCGGACCGCCGGCGATTGCCCGCAAAATATCCGTCATATATTTGCCGTTAAACGAGACCCCCATCGTTTCTCCCGCTAAGGTCTCGATCGGCACCTCTTCCCTGACATCGCCCACTTCGGCCGCTTGGCCGACTAGAGCTGCGGATTGGGCAGAGACTGTATGCAAGAAAACGACACACCCTTCGCCGGACAGTAAAGTCACCCGCTCGATCGCCTGCAGCAGCTTCTCCGTATCGACCTTTAATTCGCAGCTGGGCCTTGCCGGCACCAGCTTGTCGATGGGAGGGTAAGAGCCGTGCAGAAGCGAGCAGCTTAGCGTCATATCCGCCGTGCGGAAGCGGATCAGCGATTCATCGGCATCGATCCGCGTCTCCCCGTGATCGTCCTGCAGCATTTTGGCCAGCTCGGCCATGCATCGTCCCGGGACGATCGCTTCGAACGGGGGAGTATCGCCTGATTGTTCGATCCGTGAGGTGGTGGAGGCGAAACGCACGCTGTCGGTGGCGACGAGCTTCAACTGCTCGCCGTCGGATCTGCACAATACACCGGTGAGAATCGGCCGCGTCTCGGAGGCCGAAACGGCAAAAACGACTTGCCGGATCATCGACTTCAATACCGCATTTGGCAGCCGGAGCTGCAGCGTCGGCCGTCCGATTTCAGGCGCAGCCGGATATTCCTCGCTATCTGTACCGCACAGGCGAAACAGCCCGCTGCCCGCACGGATGCACAGCATGGACCGGTCAGTTCGTTCCAGCTCCACCGGTCCGGGAGGCAGCTTGCGCACGATGTCCGCGAACGTCCGGGCGGGGACGACGAGGCCGTTGTCTTCGGTTTCCCGCGGCAGACCGGGCATCGGAATACGGATGCCGGTACGGATGACCATCGGCGAGCTTCCTGCAAGCAGCGTGATGCCTTCCCGATGAATACGCAGCACCATACCGGCCAGAATGGGAAGCGGGCTGCTGGGTGGAACCGCCCGCGCCGTCTGCTGCAACGCATGAAGCAGATCCGCTTGCGAGACTTCAATTTTCATAAACCCTCCTGCCGTTCCGTCTTCGCTGCGAAATGATTCGTAATCAGCTCGCGGATCCATTCCGACTTCGTCTGATTGCTTTCCCGGCACCGGTTCTCCAACTCGGCCCATGCGAGTTCGGACAGTGTAAGCGACAGCTTGCGCGTCTGGCCGATCGCTTTGCGTCCGGCGCCTTCCCGGGGACCGCCGCGCGAGAACATGGCGCTGATCTGGCCTTCCTGTCGGGGGACGATTAATTTGATCTCTTCCTCGTTCAAATGCGGATCACCGTTTTCTTTCGTTAGAATAAAGTAACTTTAATCATAATAGTTGCTGATCTAAGCGTATCACAGTCTCGTGAAGCGGGCAACTGTGTTCTTTTTAGCGGAATCGGATAAATTACCAATATATTGAAATTGTGTTATGCTAGATGGAATACTACGCAGACAGGTCAGAATACCTGGGATGGGTGTTGACTAAGTACCGGGCTGGCTTGCTGTTGAGACTGCCTTGTAACAGAACTGGAGGTTTTCAGGGATGAAGACGAATACAACCCGGCTATTGCCCGCCGAATTCAGAGATGATCGCATCTTGATCCGGCTTGTTACCAGAGACGGAGTGCCGCTTCAGCTGCTGACTGATACGGGAGGAGGTCTGGTGCTTACTGAGGAGGCTGTCCGCAAGGCAGGGCTGGTCCCGGACTCGACGGAAGTCGTCGGGAACAAGACGTTCCCTGCGGTCGATTTGCCCTTTGGCGAGGAAGACGAAACTGTTCCTCCCTTACTGATCGGAGGGCGTCCGGGCAAGTTTCTGGTAATGTCCGAGCCGAGGGGAGTGCTGGAGGGGCTGGACGGACTGATCGGCCAAGCCTGGTTTGCGGATCGGGTATGGGTTTTCGATTATATCCTTAGGCAGTTTATTTACGATCCTGACGTAATAGCCGGGGGAGCGATGAAGGATAGCCCTCATACGGTGCCGCTCGGATTTTTGCACAATGATCAGGGGAGCCGGATGAACAGCTTTCCGCGTATTCAGGTCAAGATCGACGGAGAGGTCGTCGATTTGCTGTTCGATACGGGAGCATCGATTGAGCTGAGCGAACAAGGAGCGGCGGGGTATGCCGACGACGGGGGACGGGTACGAGGGACAAGCTTCATAACGTTAAGCTTGTTTCAGAAATGGAAGCGCCGCAATCCCGATTGGCGGGTGATCGAACGGGCCGAGCAGCATACCGGCTTGCCGGTCATCGAAGTTCCGGAAGTGGAGGTTGCCGGGTACACGGTCGGACCGGTGTGGTTCACCGCAAGGCCGGATCCCAACTTCCATACGTACATCTCACAGTGGATGGATAGGCGGGTGGAAGGAGCTCTCGGCGGAAGCTGCTTTCGCTATTTTCGGATCACGGCGCATTTCCCGGAAGCTTGGGCTTGCTTTGAACGATAACACATATTCAGTCTTCGTCCATTGCGTATGGGGAGCGGCTTTGCGGCCGTTCCTTTTTGTTACTATAAAATGCTTAACTTTGCTTTGCAAAGATTTTTGCAAAGAAACGACTCCGCTTATGCGGGGTTCTAGTGGAAGGAGGGATCGTTTAGTCGCTTAGAGGGTTTCTTATTGTACCCGGCAAGTGTCGCAGCGCAGGCTGTTCATCGTGTCGGTACGGAACCGTGCTCTGGCTTATAGCCGAAAGGGAAGGAAGCGGATAAGAGCGGTTTGGAGTCTTTATTTGGTCCGAAGCCCGATTGGATGGGGAAATAAGAGCGGTTTGGGGCTCTAAAATCGGCGAACAAGACGAAATCCTCCCTATTTGATTGAAATAAGGGGTACAAACCGCTTTTATACGCCTGAGTTTCCCGAAAAAACAATCATGATGATATCAGCCCCAGGAATAGGATGGATAAGGTATATTGGATGTATCTGAACGAGGTGGTGATGCGAAGTGGAATATGTACCTCCGAAGCATGTTGTAGCTGTGGGTGCGCTGGTCCAAAACGAAAACGGAGAGGTGCTGCTGGTCCGAACACATCGGCGCTCTGATACGTGGGAGATGCCGGGAGGCTGCGTCGAGGCAGGGGAGCCGCTGGATGAAGCGGTAAAGCGGGAAGTGTGGGAAGAGACGGGAATCGTCATCCGTCCGATCGGAATTACAGGCGTCTACTACAATGCGACCAAGCAGGTCCTGGTTGTCGTCTTTCGAGCGGAATACGTCAGCGGCGACATCCGGATTCAGCCGGAGGAAATCGCGGAAGCGAGATATATCGGGTTGAACCAATCCAACATCGGCGATTACATCACTCGTCCGCAGCAGCGATCCCGCACCCTCGACTCAATGGAAGCGAAGGCTATGGTCCCTTATGAAACCTGGGAAGTAAACCCGGCCTACAACTTGTTATCCAGGTTGCAGCACGGCGGCGGCTGAAGGCGAATTTCCCTCAACCAACAGGCCGTCAAGACGGGAGCGAAGCGGCAACGAACAAAGGTTCAGCTGCACGCTCCACCGGCAATTCAAACGCAAAGGGGGACGAACTGTGATTCGAAGGAAATTGTCGCAGATCGCGTCAATGGCTGGAAGCCGCGGCGGAGTGCCGCCATCTTTCGGAGAGGTGAATGTCCGGGGCGTGTCTATCGATTCGAGGACGATTCGTCCGGGCAATCTGTATGTCCCGATCGTTCGGATCAAGGACGGCCACGATTTTGTGGAAGAAGCGTTTGCCAAAGGAGCAGTCGCGTCGCTCTGGCAGCACGGCCACCCGAATCCCCCGTCCGGCGTACCGCTTCTGTTCGTCGACGACTGCACGGAGGCGCTGCAGCGTCTGGCTGCCGGCTATCGCGGCGAACTGCCGGCGAAGGTGATCGGCGTTACCGGAAGCAATGGCAAGACGACTACGAAAGATATGATCGAATCGATTCTCGGAACGATGTACAAGGTGCACAAAACGAAAGGCAATCTGAACAGCCAGATCGGCGTTCCTCTGACGCTCTTGGATATGGAGCCGGATACCGATGTCGCTGTCATCGAGATGGGAATGAGCGAACGCGGCCAGATCGGGCGGTTATCCCGGCTCGCCCGGCCGGATATTGCCGTCATTACGATGATTGGCGTATCGCACCTGTCTACCTTGGGCAGCCGGGAAGCGATAGCCGAAGCGAAGCTGGAGATTGCCGCCGGTCTTAGGGAAGGCGGGGTGCTTGTTTATAATGGGGACGAACGTTTGTTAGTTGAAGGCGCAAGCAGCCGGTTGCCATTCCCCCGCACCGTTCGTTTCGGAACGGACGCTTCCCACGATCTCGTGCCGGGTGAGGTTGGCGACGATCCCGGGGGAACCTGGTTCAAGCTCGACGACGCCTCGTATCGCATCCCGCTGCTCGGCCGGCATAATGTGAACAACGCCTTGGCGGCAATCGCTGCAGCGAGGCTGCTCGGCATTCCCAGGGAGCTTATAGCGGCAGGTTTGCAAGCTGCAAAAGTTACCGGGATGAGGATGGAAGTGCTGCATTCGTCTCTAGGCTATACGATCATTAACGATGCCTGGAACGCCAGTCCGGTGTCGATGAAGGCGGCGATCGAGACGTTCGAGCAGCTCGGCGTCGGCGGGAATAAAATTATGGCAGCCGGAGATATGCTCGAGCTCGGCGGCCGGGCGGCGGAATTTCATCGGGAAATCGGGCGGATGTTGAATCCCGAACGTATCCAATATGTCGTTACGATCGGAGAGCTTGGCGAAGAGATCGCCAAGGAAGCAGCGAAGGTGTATCCCCCGGGGCATGTGGCGGCGTTCAGAAGCAGGGAGGAGGCGGTCGGATGGATTCGGGAGATCGTGAAGCCGTGCGATGCCGTCCTCCTGAAAGCGTCTAGAGGAATGGGGCTGGAGAAAGCGGCGGATGCGCTGATGTAAAGGCCGCCTGGCCGGACGCTTGTTACCCAGGCTTGTTCTGTTGTTCGGTCGGGGAAGCGGGAGTCAGGGCAAACGGAACATACAGCAGCAGGAACAGGAAGAAGGCGGCCGCCTCGAGCGACAACAAATACCACGGATACGGACCTAACCAATCGAGCAGGGAAGGCGTTTCCGGCTTGCCGGAAAGAAACATGTAGTTGCCGCCGGTGACCGCATTGACGAACAGGATGACGGGGAGCAGCACGTTCAGAAATCCCATGGCAAGCAGCACCGAGCGGAAGGTCGGCCGGAAACGCTCGACCCAAACCATATAAAAAACGGCCAATAGAATCGCGATATGGGCGGCGAAAAATTCGAGAAACCGGAAATGAGGATAATCGTAATATAGCACCGGCGTCAACATCGCCTGCATCGCCCCTCCGATTCCTGTGAAGTAAGCGATTTCAAATAAAAGCCGGCTTTTGAAAAAAAGCATGAATACGCATAAGTACAAGGTGATACTGCAGAGCTCCAGCGGAAGCGTATCCTTGACGCTGTACACGTCCTCGGTCACATACCATACGTTTAGCGATAATTCCGACAAAGCGAGCACGCCGGCGAGAGCGTACCGGCCGTAACGGCTTCTGTTTCCGTACCGGAACCAGCGGCGCAACCCATACAGCATCAAGAGCAGGACGACCAGAACGGCCAGCGCTCCCAGATGGGAAGCGGAGTAAGCGGCAAATCCGGCCGGATCGTTCGCATCCAGAAAACGGTTCATTAGCACCCCCCCTTGCTTCTTTCTAGCGGTTCTTGCTTTATTATAACCATGAAATCTCCGGATTTTCCAGATAAATCCGTTTGAGGGTTCCGATCTTGTGCGATCAAGGATACGCAAAAAAAAGCGACCCGCAAGCAACGGGCCGCGGGTCGTAACATTTATATATGAAAAAAGGGGGTCGAGAATTAGTATAGCGCGCGAACATTAGAGAGAGATGAAAATCAGATTGCAGTTTGATTACAAATAAGGCGAGCCTTACTGGACGGGGCGATTATGCTCCTGAACGTCCGGAAATCCTTGTATCCCGGCGGCTGCGATGAAGCGCAAAAAAAGCGACCCGCAAGCAACGGGCCGCGGGTCGTAAACATTTATATATGAAAAAAGGGGGTCGAGAATTAGTATAACGCCCGAACATTAGAGTTCCATGAAAATAACATTTCAATTTGATTACAAAATAAGAAGGAGTCCGTGCGCTTTACGATTTGAATTTGTCGATTACGCTTCGCAGCTGCTGCGCCGTATCGTGCAAAGCGGTGGACGAGCGGACGATTTCTTCCATGGATGCGAGCTGCTCTTCCGAGCTGGCCGCGACTTGATGCGTGTACTCGGTCGCCTGCTTCGAGATGTGCGCCAGTTCGGCGATCGAGGCGCTTACCTCCTGCGAGCTCGCGGACATCTGCTCGGACGAGGCGGATACCTCCATAATCTGACGGGTTACCTCTTCGATCGAACCGACGATGCTCGTAAATAAACGGTCGACCGATTCGACGGTTTCGGACATGCCCTCCACTTCGCTGGCTCCCGTCTGCATCGTCTGGATCGCTTCGCGGGTCCCCGCCTGGATCGAATCGACGAGATCGTGGATCTGGACCGCAGCTTGTCGGGACTGCTCGGCGAGCTTGCGGATTTCACCGGATACGACGGCGAAGCCGCGGCCGTGTTCCCCGGCCCGGGCCGCTTCGATCGCCGCATTCAGAGAGAGCAGGTTCGTCTGTCCGGCGATGGTCGAGATGAGCGATGTAATCGATCCGATCTCGTCGGATAACCGGCCCAGCCGTTCCATAGAGCCGGACGCGCTGTTGACGGCACCCTGAATGGCCGTCATCTGTCGTCTGTTGCCGCGCACCTGCTCGCTTCCCTGTTCGGCGAGCAAGTACGCCTGATTGGACGAATCGGCTGCGGTTACCGCCGACTCCGCGATCCGCTGGACACCCTGCGCCATCTCCTCCATCGCTTTGGCGCTTTCCTCCGAGCTCGTCAACTGCCGCTCGGTACCGGCCGCTACCTGCTCGATCGACATGGCGACGTGGCGGGCAGCTTCCGATGTCTGCTCCGATCCTTCGTGCAGCGTCTCGGCGTTCTCGGCGACGACGTCCGACGTCTCGCGGATGCGCCCGATCATCTCGCGGATATTGCCGATCATGACGCCGAAGTAGGCGGCCAGCTCGCCGATCTCGTCCTTGCGCCGGATCGAGACCGATTCGGTCAGATCCCCGCCGGCCACTTTCTGAGTAATCCGGGTCAGTTCGCGAACCGGCCTGATGATCCATACGATGACGGCGATCATCATTGCCACGGCGATCGTCCCGGTGAGGAGGCCGACCAGCAAGCTGGTTCTCAGCTTGGCGTCCAGCTGATGCTGTACGTTGGCATAATCGAAATCAATACCCAAAATGGCCGTAACGCCGCCATTCTCATCGCGTATCGCACTCAAAATACTGACCCATGTTCCATAATCGTCGGAAAATACGTCGGATACCCCGATCTCGCCGCTCTCCGCCGCCCGGATCGCTTTCGTAAATGCCGGAGGCAGCTCGTACGGAGTGGAAGGCTGGAAGCCGGAATCGGCAAGCGATTTGTTCGCGAGCATGATCGTCATCGCGGTTTTGCCCCCGGATTCGATCGTTCCGGGATAGAGCAGATACGTATTGGCCACGCCGCCCGATCCGGTGTACAGGTCCATATAAGGTTGAATAAGGGCAATGCCCGGCTGTGCCGGATCGGCTTTTTTGTTGGTCTTGATAAAGTCTTTGAGCGAAGCGAACTTTCCGGCATGCTGCTCGACAGACTTGTGCACCATCTGCTGGTACTGTTTGAGCTCGTTATAATACTGATCCTTTTGCTGCAAATAAGAAATTGCGGCTTGTCCGGCCGTCATCAACAGTGCGCACAGCGCGGCGAAAAAGCTCAGCTTGGCAATGATGCTCCGGCTCCAATGAGTAGACATGCTCGTTCCCCCTGTATATGAATTTCCCTTCCGCCATCTCAGCATCCGGGTATACTTTTTATTCGACAAGAACCAACACAAAGTGAATAGTGCCAAAGCAGCAAAACGAGTGCTCGAATTTCATCTTGACTTTGGAAGATTTCGTCTAGATAAATGTCCCGTAATATTGTATAGTAAAAGGTAATACGGGTATGAAAGTGCGTTTCTGAGCAGGACGACAAAGGCAAACCGGACGAAAGTCCGGGACGCAAAGCCGACGGGCCTAAGGAGGATTCTCTAAGGCGGCCGGGTTGCCGAAAATGGTTGGAGGCGAAGCTGCTCCATCAACATTCGGTAGACTACACTTCTTAGGAGGAACTGTATGTTGAAGGAAAGATATTACTCGACGGTGGAGTATTTTGACAAATTTGGCAAAGTGAGCAAGCAGATCGACATCTATTGCGAGCTCGGCAAAAAACCGACTGTCGGCGATTTCGTCGAAGCGTTCAAAAATTCCGGTCATGAAGTGGAGCTTACCGATTTCTTGAATCTCACCTTCAAGCCAAGACAGCCGCTGGCTACTTCCGTTACGTCGATTAAAGTAGTCCGGACGATCAAAGATCATACGTTCAAGCCTTGTGCTTGCTAATAGAGGAAATATGGAAAGACCGGCAAAGTCCAGCCTTCGGATGAAGGTTGAGCCTTGCCGGTCTTTTTTGGGTAGATCAAAGTTTCCGCCGTACTAAAACGGGGATGGGGCCATCTGCTTGTCGAGTCAGCAAGTGCCGCAAGTGCTGCAAGTGCCGCAAGTGCTGCAAGTGCCGCAAGTGCCGCAAGTGCTGCAAATGCCGCAAGTGCTGCAAGTGCTGCAAGTGCTGCAAGTGCTGCAAGTGCTGCAAGTGCTCCAAGGCGGCAGTACTGCAAAGTCGCCTATCGTGGGCGGCCGTTTAGCTTTAGCCTGTTGTCCAGCTCCAAGCGGGGACAGAACCGAATAAGAGCGGTTTGTATGCTTTATTTTGTCCGAAAACCGGCCTGGACACGACTAAAGGCTCCTATTTGGTTGGTTAGAGTTGGTTAGTTAGCTCATTAGTTAATTAGTTAGCCAGTTTGCCATTTAGCCATTTAGCTAACTCGCACATATGTCGTTTCAGCGAAGCTAAACGCGCTCTGCTCGCAAAAAAGATGATGCAGAGCCGAGGGTTACGGCTTCCCGTTTAACCGCTCGCCTTCGGACGGTTCGGTTCCTGCGATTCGTTTCTCGAAAGAGGCCCGCCAGTTGCCCGACAGCTCCTCTACTGCTAGCAGGGCGGCGATCCCGTCCAGGTTGATCTTGTCGTGATGTTTGATCGTGTTGGCGTATTGAACGGTTATGCCGAGCGGGTGCCGGCGCTCCAAGGTCAGAGGGGCGCTCCGGTCGAACAGTCCCGGCGTCAGCACGCGGCAATAAAAGCCGGTGTAGCCCGTATGCTGCACCCGTAGCGCGAGGTCCGGGATATCGTATTTTTTGGCCAGCTTGTGGCACGGCTGCCGGGGCTGCGTCACTTGAAGACGTACCTCTCCTGAGGCGTAAATATCGCCGATACATACCCGGTCCTCCGTCATGCCGAGCACCGTCAAATTTTCCCCAAACGCCCCGTAACTCATAGTCCGGTTCAACTCGCGCTCCCAGTGAGCATAATGCTCGAACGGATAGACGCATACGGCTTTGTCCGGTCCTCCGTGGTGGACGAGATCGGCCTGGCCGTCGCCTGCAAAATTCGTCGCGGTCAGCAGCACCGGACCTTGCTCCGCCGGCTGCTTGAAAATCCCCGTTTCTACTGCGGCGCCTTTGTAGATGAACGACTGCGGTTTACCGACATTAAGCGATACGATGCGAATATCCATGACCCGATCTCCTTTATACGTTCCTATCTGTACAGCATACACGCTGAGAGGATGCGCATCAACTCAAGCCGGCGGGAGATCAGCGTATTTCGTTGCGTTCCGGAGTAAGCTCGTATAGAGTCCGGTCCTGACTGTCATAGGCGATCAGTTTGTCTCGGGGATTCCATACCGATGAACGTGCCGGAAGTGCCCGGATCACTTGATAAAGTCCATTTTGCACTGTGACGTCCTGGGATACGCCGTCCTGCCAGACAACCTGCAGCCTGGCGATCGCGGGATCATTTACTTGGCCGGAGTAGTAAAAAAACCTGTAGTCCTCTATCGTGGTCATTCCTCCGCCGAAATCTACTTTTATTCCGGGATCTAGAGACATTCGAAAGCTGCCTCCGCCTGGGTTGCTCCATATCATCCCGAACTTGCGCGCAACAAATATCCGGTGGTACAAGCCGTTCTCCCGGTCTGCCAACAACACGGAACGCACGCCGCGTTCGCCCGGGTCTACCGATACGATAGCCGCATCGGGAAGCTCCATTCCGCTTAGCGCCTGACGGGTCACGCTTGTAAGTTTCCATGGTTCGGGCCCGTAGGAAGCTCTGACGATAAACGTCAAAGCGGCCGTTATGAGGAGCCAGCGAATCACGTGCCCGATCCAAAGTCTCGGCTTTTTACTCGCCATGGCGACCGCTCCCTTCTAGCGAGAGATGAAACGCGAACGATTGTCCGTAGGCCGGTTCCTTGTTGCGGATCATTAATGACCGGATCTGATCAGGGACATTTTTAAATACATAGTAACCTTGGGCCCGCAACACACTATGGCTGCTTCCTCCCCCTGAATATTGCAACGGCACTCGGGAGTCGGTCTCGATCTGAAGGTTGGACGGCAGCTTGCTGTAAGGACCGAGTCCGGTTCCCGTCATATAGACGCTCAGCTGGCCTTTGCGATAAATGATACCGTCTATGCGAAGCTTGCTGTCATAATACGTTTGGCGATCCGGACTTCCGGGGTAAAAGCTCCCTTCCTTTTTAGCCTGCTTGATGTCGCGGCTGAAATGATGCATGTCGGAAAAGGGGATGACCATGGGGACGAGGTGCAGGACGAGGAGGATCAGCAGCACCCATTCCACAGCAGCCGTCATTTTTCTCATCGTTCGGTTCACCGCTTTCGTTTGCTTTTATAATAGGACGCGCGAAAAACAATGAGGTTGCGGGCTGAAACGGATATGTGCGAAAAGTCCGGAATACCGATGCGGAGTTATGCAGGGGAGCCGGGCGGATGCCCCGAGCCAAACACCCAGCGGGCGCATACACTGGTAAGGGGATACGATCCAACGATCAGTGTGACGGGAGGAATCATGAATGAATTACGTCGTACAGCCCGGCGATACGCTGTACTCGATCGCGAATCGTCATGGCGTATCGGCACAGGCGATTATGCAGGCCAACGGCCTTTCGGCGCCGGGGACTATTTATGCCGGGCAAAGGCTGTTTATTCCGCTTCCGGTTCAGCCGGGCTTTCCGTTTCCGCCCGGGCCGTTCCCGCCGGGACCTTTTCCTCCGGGGCCTGGACCCGGACCGGGGCGCCCGCTCGAGCAAAGGGTTTCCCGTCTGGAAGCGGAAACCGATCAACTGCAGCGGCAGCTCCGCCGCACGGACAACGAAGTCGAACGCCTCGGCCAGCGCGTCAACCGTCTGGAGGAGCGCGTCCGGAGGCTCGAAGGGCGTTAAGCCGACCAGGCCACAAAGAAGGGCGCTCCCCTGGGGAAGCGCCTTTTGCATGGTTGTAAGGATGTTCTGTTCGCTGCTTATTTGCCGAATAACAGCCAGGAGCCTTTCACCTTCTTCAGCAGATGGACGACGGCCCACGGAACGGTGAAGATCAGTAGAATATTGCCCCATACGGCGATATGGTAACCCGCCTGTCCGACAGGCACGCTCACTAGCGTCCCGTAATAGGACATAAGCGCCACGTGTGTAAAATAGATGCCGAACGAGGCTGCGCCAAATGAGGATAATACGGCGGTGAGGCGCGGAGCGTTCTCGACGCAATGGCGGCCGATCCAGATCAAAGCCATCGCCACCAGGGTCGGGTACAGATTGAACATCAGCTCGTACTCCCACGCCTCGACCCGCATGCCGCGAAACGCCTGCAAGGTGATAAGCAAATAAATCAGGCCCACCGATGCGGCCGCGGCAGTCATCCACCAGATGTTCCGGTTCAGCCATCCGACGAACCGTTCATAATGCATGCCGATCGATCCGCCGATACAGAACACGGCGAAATACGTAATGAACAGCCGGTCGCCGTACTGCAGAGGCGTATCCTCGAATTGCCGGTACACGAAATAACCGGCTTGGACGAGTATGCCGAACAGCCATAAGTAACGGCCAAGCGGACGCCACAGTTTAACGAGGGAGATCAGCAGCGGGAAAAGGGCGTACATCTGCATGATGATGACCATAAAATACAAATGGTAAGCGGCCAGCCCCCAGGGGAGCAAATCGGCGAATTGGCTTAGAGAGAAGTGGATTTTGACCGTAGGGTCGAGCCACTGGTTGTACATGTAATAAAAGACCGACCAGATCAGGTAAGGGATCAAAATAAACTGCAGCCGTTTCCGGTAGAAACCGGGCGTACGCCGGACGGTCCATGTGTCGGAGTAACTGTAGAACAAGACGAGACCGCTTAAGAATATGAACACCGGCACTGCAAAAATGCTCAAATTGTTAATGGCGAAATAAAACGTGCTGGACCGGGAGCCGAGCGGCAGATCCATTCTGGAGGAAGATGTCCCGTGAATGAGAAGCACCGCCGCGATCGCCACCGCTCTCACGATGTCCAGCTCCCATAGTTTTGGTTTGCTCAAAAGAACCGCTACCTTTCGTAGTGAATCAGCGAAATTGCCGCCAAATCCTAAGTATACTTGAAACCGGCCGGGATTCCCACAGAAATCCTGGCGGATTTCGGGAGAGTCCGGGGGAGAGGGAGTGAGCCGTATGACCGAGTGGAAAACCAAGGAGCAGATCGCCCGGATGGCGAAGGCAGGGGCGGTGCTCGCTTCATGCCGGCGGGCGCTGAAGCGCTACATCCGGCCGGGAATATCGACGCTGGATATCGAGCGCTTCGTCGAACGGTTTATGGACAATCATGGGGTTACGCCCGAGCAGAAAGGATATAACGGCTATCCGCATGCAACGTGCTCCTCGGTTAATGAGGTCGCCTGCCATGGCATGCCGGATAACAAACCGCTGAAGAGCGGCGATATCGTCACCGTTGATATGGTTGTCAACCGGTCCGGCTGGCTGGCCGACTCCGCCTGGACGTATGCGGTCGGTGACGTGCCTGCGTCTTCGCTCCGGCTGATGAAAGCCGCCAAAAGATGTCTGTACGCCGGTATTTCCCAAGCCTGGCCGGGCAAAAGGGTCGGCGATATCGCCGACGCGATACATCGGGTTGCGAGCGCCGGGGGTTACTCGGTTTTTGCCGATTTTACCGGCCACGGCATCGGGCAGTCGATTCACGAGTGGCCCCCGGTCCCCCACAGCGGCAAGCAGGGCCGCCGGGTTCGCCTGGAGAAAGGGATGGTCATAACGATCGAACCGATCCTGACAGCGGGTACACCCGAAGTGAGGATCGATCCGGACGGCTGGACCGCGAGGTCGGTGGACGGCAGACGATCCGCCCAATACGAGCATACCGTCGCGATTACCGGCTCCGGTCCGCTGATCCTGACGCTCCCTAAGCCGAGACTGTATGTCCGGTAGGCTGCAGCCCGGCCTGCCAACTGATGGTACGGGAGCCGTTCCCCGTCTAATCGTTTCGCCCGCCTTTCACATCCGATTCTCGCCTCTATCGCCTTGTGGGATCATGCCCTTAGCTTATCCGGCCCTTCTGGGCGTTATGCCGGATCGGAGTCTCCCGTCAGGCGGCGTTCCAGCCATTTGAGTGCCTCCCGCTCGCTGAGCGGCGAAAGCGCATGGTTTGCGACAAACCGCCGTACGGCGTCCGCATCCGTTTTCGAATATTCGCGAAGCGCCCAGCCGATCGCTTTACGGATAAAAAACTCCGGGCTGTTCTTCGTAAGGCCGATGTAGCGGAACAATCGGTCGGTGTCGGTGTTTTTCTTGTACTTCAGCTGATACAGCAGGGCTGTCCGCTGCAGCCACATATTCTCGCACGCGATCCAGCGTTCCGTAAGAGGACCGGTCAGGCGGGCATGCCGGAGCAGCAGCGGGCCGATCAGATTGGAGGCCAGGGCATCGACCGTATCCCACCACGATTTGTGCACGACCAGCGACTCGAGCAGGTCCAGATGACGTTCCTCCAGCCGTTTGACGTGCTTGGCAAGCAGGTCGAGAGCGGCATACTGATACTCCCGTTGGGGCAGCTCCCATAACGCCCGTGCCGTCTTTTCGAGCTGATTCGCGCTTGGTGATTGGATCCGGGACAACCACTCTTTGACGATCGCGCTTCGTACGGGCGACTTGATTCCCCAGAAATCGAACTGTCCGCGCATATAGGCGGTCATCGCCGCCGCCTCGCCGAGGTTTGCGGCAGCCTCGAAACTCCTCTGCAAGTCGCAGGTCCATTCCTTCATCGTATTGTTCCCTTCATAGGTAAGAATAAGGGTTGGCAGCCGAGACCTGTCGTTTGTGAATACGATGCCAAGCTAGATTTCGAAAAAATGGCGAATCGTGGCGTTACCATAGTTCCTTTGGTCTAAAATAGGATGTGAATCAGTTCGACGAAGCTCCGCGCAAGTCCTGCCCGGGGAACGGAAATGTTGGCGTCCGGGACGACCTTGCGATACAATGCAGCTATACAGCCGCTTAACAGACAGGAGGAACGAAACATGAATATCGTAGTATTGGACGGGTATACGCTGAATCCCGGCGATTTGAGCTGGGAAGGGCTCGAAGCGCTCGGAACGGTGACGGTCTATGACCGGACGCCTGCTGAATCGATCGTCGAGAGAGCGAAGGGAGCCCGTGTCATTCTGACGAACAAAACGCCGCTTCGCGCCGAGGTATTGAGGCAGCTTCCGGAGCTGCAATATATCGGCGTCCTGGCAACCGGCTACGACGTGGTCGATACGGCCGAAGCGGCGAAGCTGGGAATCACGGTAACGAATGTGCCGGCGTACAGCACAGCTTCGGTTGCCCAATTAGTGTTTGCCTTGCTGCTCGAGTTATGCCAGCAGGCGGGCCTGCACAACGAAGCGGTCCGGAGAGGCGAATGGGCGGGTTGTCCGGATTTCAGCTTTTGGAAAACGCCGCTCGTCGAGCTGGCCGGCAAAACGCTCGGGGTGGTAGGGATCGGCGGCATCGGTGAGAAAGTGGCCGAGATCGGACAAGCCTTCGGCATGAATGTGATCGCGACGAACCGCAGCGGCAAACGCCCGGCGCTCGAAGGAGTGCGGCTAGTTTCGATCGGGGAGCTGTTCCAGGAAGCGGACGTCGTTACGCTTCATTGTCCGCTGACTCCGGAGACGGAAGGGCTGATTCAAAAAGCGACGCTTTCGCAGATGAAAAAGACTGCGTTTCTGATCAACACCGGGCGCGGTAAGCTGATCCGGGAAAGCGATCTGGCCGATGCGCTGAATGAGGGCGTGATCGCGGGAGCCGGACTGGACGTGTTGTCTTCGGAACCGCCTGCGGCGAATAATCCGCTGCTGTCCGCCCGCAATTGTATCATCACCCCGCATGTAGGGTGGGCTTCGTTTGAAGCGAGAGGACGATTGATGGATGTGGCGGTAAGCAATGCGGCCGCTTTTGCCGCCGGTTCGCCGGTTCATGTTGTAAACCGTCTGTAATCGCACGGATAGAATGGGGGAAGCGGGATGGAGAGGTACGAGGCCGGTAACGGGACGAGCGGACGAGGGACTAATTTCCGCGTGGTGGTGGCGCCAGATTCATTCAAAGGCAGTTTGTCGTCGGTAGATGCAGCGGAGGCGATCCGCTCCGGTATTCGGAGAGCGGTTCCCGATGCGGAGGTCGTCATCGTGCCGATGGCAGATGGAGGAGAAGGCACCGTGGACGCGGTACTGGCGGCGGCCGGGGGCGAGCGGATCGAGGCGGAAGTGACAGGCCCGCTCGGCGAGCCGGTAAGAGCGGCGTACGGACTTCTTCCGGACGGGCGTACCGCAGTCATCGAGATGGCGGCTGCTTCCGGGCTGCCGCTTGTAGGGACGCACGAGCGCGATCCGCTCAGAGCGACGACCTACGGCACGGGACAGCTGATTCGCGATGCGCTGAAACGCGGCGTACAGCGGATTCTGATCGGTCTGGGCGGAAGCGCCACGAATGACGGCGGCATGGGCATGGCGCAGGCGCTGGGCGTCCGGTTTGCGGATGCGGAAGGCCGGGAGCTTGCAGCCGGCCGGGGCTGTGGGGGCGAACTGGAGCGCATCGCCTCGATCGACGCGAGCGGTCTCGATCCCCGGTTCGCGGCGGCGGAAGTGACGGTGCTGAGCGACGTCACCAATCCGCTATGCGGCCCGGACGGGGCTTCGGCCGTATACGGCCCGCAAAAAGGCGCGACGCCTGAGATGGTCGAGCGGCTCGACCGCGGCCTCGCCCATTATGCGGAGCGGATTGCGGCGTGGAACGGCAGGCAGGTCGCGGAAGTGCCCGGTGCCGGAGCGGCGGGTGGCCTAGGGGCCGGGCTGCTCGCCTTCGGCCGCACCGAGATGCAGCCGGGCATCCGCGTCGTGATGGAGCTCGCCGGTTTCGGGCGGGCGGCCGAAGGTGCCGCGCTTGTCATTACCGGCGAAGGCCGGACCGACGGGCAGACGGCGTTCGGCAAAGTGCCGGCCGGCATCGCGGAAGCGGCGGGCGTGCACGGCGTGCCGGTCGTCTGCCTGTCCGGCGGCTTGGGCGACGGCGCGGAAGCGCTGTATGACCGCGGCATCGCCGCGCTGTTCAGTATTGCGAACCGTCCGATGACGCTGAACGAGGCGATGGGCGACGCCGCCGCGCTGCTTGCGGAAGCGGCGGAGAACATCACCAGATTGTACCGCGCTGGTCTGGGAGCGAGAGCGGGGGACTAAAGCGGTAGTGTGCCGGCTGGTGGGATACGGAAACTGAAGGCTGGATGCGGGATGCTGAAAGCTGAACGCAGCATACTGAACGCTGAACGTGAAATAAGAGCTATTTACCGTTCTTAATTTGAACCAAAGAGTAACATTTGGCTAATTAAGAGCGGTTAGAGACTCTTATTCCCCTCAGAAACGCCGAATTTAGCTGGAACGCCAAAAATAAGAGCTGCGAACCACCCTTATTGCGGGCCGAATTGCAATTTTCGGCTGAATAAGGGTGGTAAACCGCTCTTATTTTAATGGACAGCCATGGGAGCCGCCGGTTTAAAGGGAACGGCGGAAAACCGTGGCTTCATTTTCCCAATCGTTATGACGGGAGATCTGGTTTGATGCCGTGATGATCGTATCGTCCGGTGGGTCTTTCATCCGAATTACGAATTACCTGAGATCACCGAGGTTATCCGAATTCATCAAGATCATGCCGAGCCCTGAGATTACCGAGATCCCGAGATTACCCCAAATCACTCGACCTTACCCGAACTCCCCCGGTTCACGCGAACTTACTCCGACTTCCCCGACTTTTCGCCTCGCACGGTTTGTTCCGAGGCTTCTTTCTCGACTACGTCGTTGACGAAGGCCATGTCCTGGTTTTCCGCCTTCATGTGGGCCGTTCCTTTGTAGTTGCCTTTGTGGGTTTTGTTTTCCATTGGATTTTGCTCCTTTTCCGGTATAGATCGCTGAATCGGCGCGTACACGTAATACTGTGTGCATCCGGGAACAGGATTATGCGGGAGAGCTGCACAGGAGGGGAACGGACGTTCTTGCCGCCGGAAGAAAAAGAAGTGAAGGACGGACGGGGAGGAGGGAGGAACGTGGGGGCATCGTTCCAACTGTGGAGGATGCAAAACCGAGGTTGGGCGGCCGACGTATGACCGGGCGCCGCGCACTCGAGGTGCGGTCCGGCGGGACGCTGCCTGTGCCTTTAAACGATACGGAGGATGGACATTCGGCGCGTAGACCGGGAGACAAGCGGAGCGGTCGCTCGCGGAGATTCACCGCCACAGTCATAGCCTATAACGCATTTTGTCTTCTTACCTTTATTTCCCTTTATCGGTTTCCGGTGTATCTTTCAACCCCAAGGGCCGCGGCGCGGTGGGGCTTCAGCCCTCCCAGTAAGCGGTAATGCAAGAAACGGCATCCTTCTAATACTCCGGCAGGAACAATCGAGCGATCTTCTATGGGCTTTCCCGGACCGGCATGATACAATAGCAACAGTCTACCGAAGAAGAAAGGGTGAGAATCGATGGATCTAACGATCAAATCCGAGGCGAATGTGGCATTCATGATTGAGCAGATCAAGGAAAGGCTGAACGTTGTCGCAGCCCAGTCGATCAAGCCGGACCATTTCGACATCAATAAGTATGAGGACCTGGTGGATATGTATGATGTCGTCATTAACAAACGGCATTTCAGCATCCGCGAGATCGAAGCCCTTTGCGATGAATTGAGGCAGCTCAAAAAGTAGCGGTATTCTTCGGGCTATTGAAAATCGGCCGATTACGCAAAAAATAAGAGTCCGTTCACGAGACGGACTCTTATTTGCCTAGCTGCGGACCGCTGCCGCCGCCCTGACTGTCGCTGTCCCGCATGCTGCGCAGCCGGTCCAGTGGGTAGAACGTGCCCCGCCAATAGATGCCGCCGCGGCGAAGCGTCAAGTAAACCGAACGGGACAGGACGACAATCAGCATCCAGACGGCTGCAGGGAGCGCCCAGGCTTCCTTTCCGGAATCCTTCGACATCCGCCTCGTGCTGGCGACATATAAACCGACCAGGATGGCCGCGCTTGCCGCATAAGCGAAACCGCCCCAGGTCGGAAGCAGCAGCAAGCCGGCGAACGGGCCGAAGAAGGCGAGCAACTGGCCGAGCATCCCGAAGACGGCCATCGGCAGTCGGTAACCGAAGCCGGAGAACAAGTTTTTCTCCAGCCCTTTGACAGCTTCTTGCAGCGTCGGGTACCATTCGACCTCCAAATGGTTTTTGCCGATCAACAGCCGCTGCTTGAACCCCGCCCGCTTGACCAGCGCGCCCAGCCGAAGATCGTCGTCGGGACGCATCGCCAGCGCCCGGTGGGTGCCGATAGCTTCATACGCTTTGCGGGTAATCAGATTAAAGGCGCCGATTCCGGTTCCGAACTTGATCTGGCGGTCATCGTTGGCACGCCACAGACGGAGGAACAGATTCAGCGAGAACATAAAATATTGCACGAAAGCGCGCAGCCAAAAGCTGCGTGCGATCATAAGCGGCGTCAACGTCAGATGATCGGCTCCGCTCGATTCGGCGTAGGAGAGAGCGTCCCGTATGGCCGTAGAGCGGAAGCGGACGTCTGCGTCGGTGAATAAGAGATAAGAGCCTTTGGCCTGCAGATAGCCTTGGTACAGGGCGTGGTTTTTGCCGAGCCAACCTTCCGGAAGCGCCGTGATATGGACAACCTTAAGCGGGATTGCGGTGGACGGTCGTTTCTCGGACCAGCGCTTCAGCTCGTCCAGCCGTCTTCCCGTATCGTCCTGGGAACGATCGTTAATTGCAATAATTTCGAGCCTGGGGTAGTCCTGCTCCAGCAGGTAACGTACCGTATCCGTGATCGACGCTTCTTCTTCCTTGGCGGCGACGATGACCGATACGAGCGGTGTTTCCCCTTTCCGTTTCGCTGCCGGGGCAAAAGGAAGCGGACGGAGCAGCTTGAGCCCGGCCGAGGCCGACAGCAGCATGACCAGCCAATACAATAGCGTAACAGAGCCCAGAAGATCAAAAAATCGCATGGACGTACTCCTTCGGATGTAGGTACGGTATCGTTTATTCATTGTAACACACCGGTCGGGAAAGCCAAGCGGAAGGAGATAACGAAAGGGGAAGCGAACGTGAACGGGGATACGATCCGGCATAAAGTCAAAGGAGAAGAGCTCCCGGAATTTTTCAAGTACATTCGGGAGCAGGGAGCGGTCACAAACGACCTCGTATTCGTCTGTATCGGCACGGACCGGTCGACCGGGGATGCGCTGGGACCGCTAGTGGGCACGATGCTCTCCGAGATGGGGTACCGTCATGTGATTGGAACGCTCGAGTCGCCTTGCGATGCCAGCAATTTACTAAGAAGGCTGGGCGAGATTCCGCCGAACAAAGTGACAATCGCCGTCGATGCGTGCCTCGGGCTGCCTGCGTCTATCGGATATTTTCAGGTGGCCAATCAGCCGATTTATCCGGGGAAGTCGGTCGGCAAGACGCTCCCTCCGGTCGGTTCCTATTCGATTGCGGCGATCGTGAATACGGCCGGGCCGAAACAATACTGGAAGCTGCAGAGCACCTCCTTGTACCGGGTCATCAGTATGGCCAAAGAGATCGCCGCCGCAGTCCGCAGCGTATTTCCGGTTTGATCCCGGCGATAATCGGCTGAATCCGAACAGGCATAAAGCCAGAAGAGCCCCTCCGGCGGAAACGGCTTCGTTTCCGAATCAGGAGCGGGCTCTTCGTCTTAACCGGTAATAATCGCCGATGCGGCCGAACAAGGCGTACGAAGCGATCGTCAGCAAATAAACGGCGAATACATTAAAATAGTGGATGTCGCTGACAACTTCGATCAGCCATACGGGAACGCTTAGCATGAACAGGAAGATGTTGTCCGGATCGAGCCCGGAATAGTTGAACAAACACAGGGCACAGCCGATTAGCGTCATGACCAGGGTTGCTTTATATTTCATTGTCTTTAGACCTCCTGAGCGAGCGGGAGAGATGGGCTGAAGCGCTGCTTGACGCTTTTAGTATTCGGTTTTGGCGGTGTTTTATTCGCCAGAGAGACGGAAAACCGGAAGCACGCGGCTGATAAGGCGCCGGCGCACACTATTGATTCCAGCGTCCTTCCAGCCAATCGGCGATTCGAAACAGGAAGATGTTTACAACAATTCCTTTCTGAAATTTTGACATTTTCATTACAAATCGCCCAAAAAACGCGCGCCCCAATTGAGGGTAAGCGCTTATTGTAAATGTAAGGAATCTGGTATACGATTGTCGAAAGACAGGAAGTATCATACAAAAGACACAGATATTTCGGGAGGGGACCGTAATGCAAGCAAAAGGCAGGCAAGTACGATGGAGGATTCGACAAAAAATGATTGCCATCTCGCTATTGCTGCTGGCCGTACCTACGCTGGTAGTAGGACTTGTCAGCTATAGCGTAGCCAAGGCGGAGACGGACAAGCTGATTGAAAGCAAGTTGCAGACGAACGTCAGGATGGCGATCGAGATGATCACCCTGATGGACAAGTCGGTCCAAAACGGGACGATGCCGCTTGCCACCGCACAGGAGACGGTCAAAACCTTGCTTCTTGGAGAGAAAAAAGCCGATAATACGCGCCCGATCAATAAAAATATCGATATCGGCGTAAACGGCTATTTCTTCGTTCTGGACGACAAAGGCATGCTGCTGGCGCACCCGATGGTCGAAGGAGAGAACATCTGGGACAAAAAAACGAGCGATGGCTATTATTACATACAGGATATGGTCAAAAAGGCGCAAGAGGGCGGAGGCAATACGTACTACAATTGGCCGCTTCCCGCCACCGACAAGGACGCCGCCCCGAAGGAGGCGACGAAAATCTCCTATGCCGAGCTCGATCCCACGTGGAACTGGATCGTCTCCGCCGGCTCGTACCTGCAAGATTATAACGCCGGTCAGAAACGCATCTTGTCGGTCATGGTGATCACGCTTGCCGCGTGTCTCGCCGCCGGCGCCGTCATCACCTGGCTGTTCGCGCAGCATATATCGCGCCCGATCGCGCAAGTAGCGCAGCGGACGAAAAAAATCGCCGAGGGCGATCTGACCGCCGGCGAACTGGTCATCCGCAACAGGGACGAGATCGGTCAGCTCGCGTCGGATTTTAATGTGATGAACGACCATCTGAGAACACTGGTGATGCAAGTGCAAGGAGGTGCCGAGCATGTGCTGTCCTCGTCGGAGGAGCTGTCCTCTTCGATCGAGGAGACGACGAAAGCGTCCAAAGACATCGCCGAGTCGGTTCATCAGATAGCGGCGGGTATGGAGACGCACTCCCAATCGACGAACGAAAGCTCAAGGGCGATGGAGGAAATGGCCGTCGGAATCGGCCGGATCGCCGAAACCTCCTCGCAAGCGTTCGACGCTTCGCTGAATACGTCCAAGGCTGCGGAGGAAGGAGACGTATCGATCCGGAAGGCGGTCGATCAGATGAACCGGGTCAGTATGACGGTCGGGGAGCTGTCCGATATCGTCCGCAAGCTCGACGAACGGTCCAAAGAAGTCGGGGATATCGTGCAGGTTATTACGAATATAGCGGCCCAGACGAACCTGCTTGCCTTGAACGCCTCTATCGAAGCGGCAAGAGCCGGCGAGCAAGGGCGGGGCTTCGCCGTAGTGGCCGGGGAAGTGAAGAAGCTGGCCCTGCAATCCGAGCAGTCGGCTCAGGAAGTGATCGTCCGGATCGAAGCGATCCAAAAAGATATCGGCTACGCCGTCGAGACGATGCGAAAAGGCGAGGAGGAAGTGCGAGAAGGAGCCGACCAGACCCGGGAGACGGGCGAATCGTTCAAGCGTATTCTGGATGCGACGCGCAGCGTCGTCGAGCAGGTGCAGGATGCGTCTTCCGCCGCGGAGCAGATGTCCGCAGGCTCCCAGGAAATATCCGCCTCGCTTCAGGAGATGGCCCGGATCACGGCCAGCGGAGCGACCGGCACCCAGACGATCTCGGCGTCGACCGAAGAGCAGCTGGCTACGATGGAACAGCTGGCGCTCCAGTCGGAGCAGCTTAGCCGTCTGGCCGAGCAGCTTCAGGAATCGGTCGCCAAGTTCAAAGTGTAGAGGAACCGTAAAAAGACATCTTTCCAGCTTTCGATGCGTCGGAAGCGGGAAGATGTCTTTTTTTGGTCCGGGCCGCAAGACCCGGGTGCCTAGTGCTTAGTACGAAGAAACTGATCGCGGCAACATGTACCGGTTGTTGGCGGCGGCGATAACTTGCCCTCTCTGACAAGCTATTCGCCTAGCAGGGCGGTAAGCTCGCTCGCGGGCAGTTAATAAATCCAGCGGTCTCCCCATTCCTGTACCGCGTTCATGACGGGACGAAGCGCCGTACCTTTCTCCGTCAGCTCGTATTCGATCCGGATGGGCATCTCGGGGTACACATGCCGCACAACGATCCCCGCCTGCTCCAATTCCTTAAACCGCTCTGTCAGCATCCGGTCGCTCATATCCGGAATCATGGACGATATATCCTTGAATCGCATCGGACCGTTCATCAGGACCTGGATGATCAGGCCGGTCCAACGTTTGCCGAGAAGCTCGAAAGCCGTTTCGAATTTGGGACACAGGTGGGATTTGTGATCCGCATTACTCATATCGAATCATCTCCTAAACCAGTTCGTAAAAATATTTTAACATAGATACTTGACAAAAGTAAGCCTTACCTTGTATTCTTAACTCACTAAAAGTAAGTAACAATAATAAAGTAATAAAGGAGAGAGCGTAATGTTGGATGAAGCATTGTTGTTGATTCGTTAGGTGACCGGCCTTTTGTTCGCGGGACATGGGGCCCAGAAGCTGTTCGGCTGGTTTGGAGGCCACGGGCTGAAAGGGACCGGAGGATTTATGGAATCCCTCGGGATGCGTCCCGGCCTACAGATGGCTTTCATGGCCGGATTACTGGAGCTGGCGGGCGGTCTCCTGTTCGCACTCGGATTGTTTACGCCGGTCGCGGCCGCCTGCATCGTGATTACGATGCTGGTCGCGATTGTCAAAGTTCACGGACGCAACGGGCTGTGGGTAACCTCGGGCGGGATCGAGTACAATCTGGTGCTGATCGCCGTCGCTCTGACCGTCGCCATGTCGGGGGCGGGAGCTTATTCGCTCGATGCCCGGCTGTTCTCCTGATCTTGGCCATTATAGTCGAGAAAAAGACGGCTGATTCCAAGGGCGATGCTGCAAATTGTAGCTCCGGCTTCCGCGGTTTGTGGTATGATGATGAAGGTTTGGAATGACCGGAAACCGGAGCGGAAGAGGGACGGAAGCAAGTGGGACTGACAGGCGAGATGCGCAAATTGCTTATGATGAATGGAATCGGTCAAATTATTTTTAGCTATATCGGCATTTTTATTAACTTGTACATCTGGGAAGAGTCCAAAAGCTTATTCGACGTTTCCTTGTATAATTTCTTCACCTATCTGGTCTGGGGGGCCGGGTTTACCCTTGGCGCCCATCTGCTGACCCGCCGTTCGATGCGAATCGTTTATACCTTGTCGGCCTTGTCGGGACTGACCGTATTTTTGCTGCTGTCCTTCCTGCACTTGGAACAGCGTCTTGTCTGGATCGCCTTGATTGGATCGGTCGTCGGGCTGACGTTCGGACTGTTCTACGCCGGACAAAATCTGGGCATTTCCTTATCGGGGAAAGCTAAGGAATTCAGCAGGTACTTCTCGGTCGTCGTCGTGATGCAGCAGGTCGTGTCGGTATCGGTGCCGATCTTGTCCGCGCTTGTCATTATGGAGTTCGGCTATTCGGGCTCGTTCCTGCTGATGCTGGCGATCGTAGGCTGCATGCTGGGCGCCGCCTTGCTCGTGCCGAACTTGTCGCTGGCCGAGGTGAGAGAACGGGAGGGGGACTGGTTTAGGGGGATCGGTTACTTCCGCGTATTTCACACCGCGTCCTCCAAATGGCTGCAGGCCGCATTTATCGCCGCAGGGCTGTTTTTCCAGTTCCAAAACTTGTTTATTCTGATTTTCACCTTCAGCATTTCGCAGGACAAGCTGATCATCGCACTGCTAAATGCCGCTTATACGTGTGCCGCCTTTGCCGCGCTTTATGTGCACCGGAGAGTCCGGCTCGGCGAGGATGCCTGGATGTTTATCGGCTGCAGTGTAGTCGCACTCGGTTTTTTGGCCGCGCTCGTGCCGTATTCGCCGATGCTCGTGCTGTCCAATGTATTGTCCGTGCTGGGGATGTATTATTTCGGCGTCAACTGGCAGACGAAAGTATACCGGTCGATGAACGCTTTGCCGCCGATGCAGAAGCTGAGGGTGCTCGTATGGCGGGAAAATACGCTGTGCGCCGCCCGCTGCGTAATGCTGCTGCTGCTGTTCGCCCTGCCGGATATCCGGGGAGGCTGGTTTGCCGTGATAGTCGTCCTGACGATCGGATTTATGTTTGCCGTACCCCTCTGTCTGAGACGGAGCGAAGCTTTGGCCGCCAAACAACAAACCCATGCCGCCGCCGTTACCGAAGGAATGTCTTCGAGCGTGTAACATGTTGAAGAAGCCGTAAAAAGAGACGCCCCCCGGCCGCTCGCGAAGCGGTAAGGAAGCGTCTCTTTATTGATGTATCGGAGATCGACGGTACGTAAACTCAGACGACGACATGCAGCGCCTTGTGCACCTTCACGACCGCTTCGATAATATCGGCTCCGTCCTGATCCGACAAGATCGGCGAGATCGGGATATACGTGGTGCGCGGGATCAGATCGACGGCACTCGGGCACATGTTTTCCGTCACGACGACCGGTTTCTTGAACGGATAGTTGTACGGGAAGTTGTCCTTCTCCGCCGACCGCTGATGGAACAGAGCAGGGTTCATATAGACCGGCTTGCCGCCGTACAAGGCGTGGGCCTGCACGTTCTCCGCGTTAATCGCCTGGTTGAATGCAGCGGCTGCGCCTGCCGTCGGGAAAATAATGCCCAAATTCGAGCCGATCGTTCCGTCCGGATCGGGACAAGCGCGGAACTTGATTCCTGGAATCTCTGAGGTCAGCGCGGCGGCGATCCGGTCATGCTGCTTGCGCATATTGCCGATAATTTCCGGAAGCTTTTTCCACTGCTCGACCATGACTGCTCCGGACAGCTCGTTCATCCGGTAGTTTTGGCCGGAGAAGGCGAACTGTTCGTCCGGGGAATCGATGCCGTACCGTGCGCGGTGGCGCACAATGCCCTGGTCGTGGTAACGGATCGCCCGCTCCATCAAGGTGAGGTCGTGAGTAACGACAGCGCCGCCTTCGCCGGACGTAATAATTTTGTTCATCTGAAAGCTGAACGTACCGATGTCGCCGATCGTACCGGCATAACGCCCCTTGTACCGGACGCCGCACGACTGTGCCATATCTTCGATAACGGAGATACCGTTCTTCTTGGCAAAGGCGACGACCGGGTCCATATCGACCGGGTTGCCAAGAATCGGCACGACGATAACCGCTTTGACTTCTTCGTCGTACACCCGCTCCAGATCGTGCGGGTCGAGGTTCAAGCTGTCGTCGACGTCGCAATATACGGGAACCGCATTGCAGCACACGACCGCACCGGCCGTCGCCAGAAACGTATTGGCGGGGACGATGACCTTATCCCCGTAGCCGATCCCGAGCGCCTTCATCGCTACGACGAGCGCGGCGGTGCCGGAGGTTACGGCTAGCGCGTAAGGAACGTTCAGGTCGCGCGTCATCGCATTTTCGAGCGATTCGACCGCGCCTTTCATATCCGCCCCGTAATAACGGAACGGCGACTGGGCGTAGATCACCTCCGACGTAAAGTCGGCCTCTTCCTTCCCGTATACGACCGCTCCTGGATAGTTCGGCGGCAATGCCTTGCTGCGTACGGGAGTTCCCCCGTCTTTCGCCAACTTGCTCATGGGCTCACCTTCGCTTCCTCGATGATAGTTGATGGCGCTCCGGCATCTGCCGGGTTAGCGCTTGCGGATAAGTTGTATTTAACTTGTAAATATATTGTATCCGATTCTGCCGAAGGTTTCATATCTTTTATTTGTCGTTAATTCGAAAAGGGTGGCGGGAGGATCGATCCGCCCCCAAGGATAAACGCCAATTGGCGTCTTTGACGCTGGCGTTCACCAGGATTTAGAGCCGCTTCCACGATATACCTTCATGATAAATTAAAAAAACAGGCCCTCGTCAGGCCTGTTCTCTAAACGCATTACTGCTGAGCTTACATCACGCCGATGCGGGTGAAAGGGTAAAAGCGGAAGATCACTTCGCCGACCAGCTTGCTTTTGTCGACATACGTCTCGGGCCACAGATGGGCGTCGTAACTTTCGTTCCGGTTGTCGCCCAGAAAGAAATATTTGTTCTCGGGTACGGTAACCGGTCCGAATTTGTAAGCCATCGTCGTGTTCAAGTAAGGCTCGTCCGTCTTTTCCCCGTTCCGGTACAATACGCCGTCCTTCACTTCGATCGTATCGCCGGGCAGTCCGATCAGCCGCTTCACGTAGCGGATCTCCTCTTTCCCGTCGGCCGCGTGGTTGAACACTACGATGTCGCCGTGCTCGAAGGCGGTAAAGGCTTTCAGCTTCTGCACGATCAGCCGGTCGTTGATTTTAATGTTCGGCACCATGGAGGCGGAAGGCACCCTCACGGCTTGGGCGATAAACGTCTGGATCAGGATGCTAAGGACAATGGCGATTGCGAGCGGTGCGCCCCATTCTTTCAGTACAGTTTTCAGTTGCTTCATAATCAGTAAGACTCCTTCCGTTTCTTCCGGAACTTCCTGGCCCGTAATCCGGCAAACGCCGCCCGGCCTGTCTAAAGGGACGATCCGGCCGGCACTCCGCGGTATCCCGGACTCGTCCGATCCGATTCCTGTTTAACCAAGCATTGCTTTCCAGGACCCGTAATGGAAGAAACAAATTCCCGACGCTCCGCCTTCTTCCGCCCTCCGGACGTACTCGGCATAACGCTCCTTGGTAATCTCGTATTCCGGTGTCTTCAGCACGCCCGCATACACGGGGATGCGCCCGTTCGCCTTGCGGACCTGCTCCTCTACAACCCCGGCGAAGCTGCCCGGTTCCAACCAATAATCCATCGGGCATACGAAATCGACATAACCCTTCTCCGCCCATGCCGACCATTTCTGGCCGAAGCATTCGTATTCGCTGCCTGCTGTGAGCGGTTCCCCGCGAAGCTCGTTGCCGTACGGAGCGTTGTACCATACGGCGGCAGAGAGCTGGGCATCGGCGCGATAGCTGCGGACCGCCTCGCGGATCGTGCCTACGAGATCCGTGATAATCTGCGCCCGGTATTCCGCCCATTCGGCGGAACGTTCCGTAAGCAGCCACTTGGCTTTGCCGGCCGTATCCGGAAGCTCTGCCGGGATGCGGATGCCGCTATGACTCTCAAAGCCGGCCAAGCAGCTGTCGCAGAAACAAAAACGGTGCAACCGGGACAAAACCAGCTTGTCGCCGATAGGAGGATCGTTATAGGTTTGGCGCGCTTCCTCGACGAAATAGGTGGTCGCGACACCGCCCGTCTCAAGCCGGATCGGCTGCCCGACCTTGGGTTGTCCGATCCAGTGGCCGGCGCTTTTCGTATCGATGACCAGCTTGCTGTCATAATGGTAGTATCGGATGAAGTCGAGATGAATTCCGTGTAGTCCGGGAAACTGCCGGAGCAGGTCCACACACGTATCGGCCACGGTCCGGATGACGGCCGGATGCCTCGGGTCGTACATGTACCCGGTGCCATTAACCGGCTCCTCGTAGTTGGAGATTCCGTGAACGTCCACACAGTAACATTCCTTATTCGGGAAGGGCAGTTCATCCCGTCCGGCCGCCCGCTGCTGGAGCGTGGAGATCATGCCGTGGAGTTCGATTCCGCGCTCTGCGCACGCCTCGGCGAGCAGGGCGATCCGCGCCTTGATCGATTCGGAGAAGCGGTCGGCGGCTTTTACATATACGATCACTTTTCCAACCCGGTTGCGCTCGCACCAGTCGGTTAAGCTTGCAATTTCTTCGGCGTCTCTCGCTTCGGAGCCGAGGTACAGCCATACGGCATTATTTTGCGGGTTCAAAATAGGGCTTTCTCCTCTCGTCAATCGTTCCTTTCCGGTTCCCAACCATTATACCGAACGAATCGCGCGAACGGAAATCCCTTTTTCTTTGGTGTCCCGCATGGTACACTCGAATTCGAAGGGGATGATACCACTTCACCCGCGGATACGACGCCTCTGGTACAACTGCAGTCGGGACAGGACGGAAAGCTCATTTTCTTTGCGGCGGCTTGTCGCGTTATCGCGATTCGCGCTTACGCAAAACCGAGCCAGTAAGAGGTAAAAGGACGTTGAAGGAATGAACGAATTCGATTTCGTGATGGAATCTACGGATATCGATCTCTTTATTGCGTCAATTGACGAACGGATGGAGCTCGTATCCGCGAATGCTAAATTCAGGACCACTTATCAGATCAATACCGGAGAAGCTCTGCCGGAACAGTCCCAACTGCGTAAGGTAGTTGCTCATGCAATTAAGCAAAAGCAAAATATAGCCGGCGTCGTCATCGAGGAATCGGCAGGGGAACATACGATGCAGTTGATTTTGTATTGCTACAGGCGGGAGACGGACCTGGGAGACCGCTATCATGCCGCGATGTTCGACATCTCTGGTTTTTTTCATTTCTACGAAATGAAGCTAACTAATGAAAGGCGCAAGCTGATCGGAGATATGGCGGCGGGCACGGCGAACAGCATCTTGAATCCGCTCGCGGTCGTCAGAGGCAGCCTGCAACTGATCGAGACGACGCTGAAGACGAATCTGGCCTCCGGTCACTGGTCCGATCATTTTGCTTCGCGCAGTGTGGAGCACTACATTACGCTGGCCAACGATCAGGTGAAGGAGATCGGCAACTATGTGAAACGCTGGCTGCATCTGGGTAAGCCGTTCCATCTCGACCTGCGGCCGGTGCTCGTATCCTCCTTTCTGGAAGAGTATGTCCCCTCTGTGCAAAAAGAAGCGCTGCGGCGCGGTATCCCTTTCGTATGCGAATTCCCTTCCGTGGACGGGGAACTGCTTATCGACCCTCATTATTTGCAGGAAGTGCTGAACGAGTTTATGAAAAATTCGTTCGACGCCTCGAAGACGGCGGAAGAAGGCGGAGGCGTTCGGCTGTCGATTCACTTCTCCGACAAAACGCTTGTATTTGCGATCCGCGATTCCGGACCGGGCATTGCCGATGATCTGCTCAAGCTGGTGAAGGTCCCGTTCTTCACGACGAAGGAAGATTCGATCGGTCTGGGTTTGAACTTCTGCGAGGTTGTGCTGCAGAAGATGGGGGGGCATTACGAGCTGTCCGGCGGCGAATCGGGGACGGAAGTGCGCATCGTGCTTCCGAAGATGCCGGCTGTCTGAACGGTGCGGGCAAATGCGGATGCCTTTTGCGGCATAATCAGGAAACGTAAGCTGGCGACCGCCGGCCGCCTGGTCGCCGGACTTCCGGGCTTCCGGTGATTCGCTCCTGTCCCGTTGGATGAACGGCGTTTTATGTCAGCATGTCCCACAACTGCTTGCCGATCAGCAGCGCCGTGATGACGATGAACAGCGGCTTCACGTAAGCGGCGCCTTTGCGGATGGCGACACGGGAGCCGATCAGCGCGCCTGCGATCATGGCCAGTGCCATCGGCACGCCATAGTAGAAATTGATATAACCCATACCGGCGAATACGGCGAGACTGCCCGCGTTGCTGGCCAGATTAAGCGCCTTGGCGTTGCCGGCCGCGGTGACGAAGTCGAAGCCGAGCAGCACGAAGGCGAACAGCAGAAACGATCCTGTCCCCGGGCCGAAAAAACCGTCGTAATATCCGATCGCCAGCGCCACAAGGCCGCCGGCGGCAATCGTCCTGACCGTTAGTTTGGGGTTGCCGGACCGGACCGGTCCTTTTCGCTTGAACAGCGTGTAGACGGTAACCGTGATCAGCAGAACGATGACGAGCGGCTTCAGAAAGTCAGGCGGGATCAGCCGGACGGTGTACGCGCCGGCCGCCGAACCGAGCAGCGACAAGGGGAACCATTTCTTTACGAGCCGCAGGTCCATTTTGCCGGAGAGCAGAAAAGAAAGTGAGCTGGTCAGCGAGGACATCGTCCCGCCCAGCTTGTTCGTGCCGAGCGCAATGCCGGGAGGCAGCCCGGCTGCAAGCAAAGCGGGCACGGATATGAGTCCTCCCCCGCCGACGACGGAATCGATGAACGACGCGACAAATCCGGCGGTTATAAGGAAAATAAGAATTTCAAACGAAGGCTGCTCCATCGATGTAGGCTCCTATGCGGAATGTGGATTTAGACACGAGTACGATTATAGAGGCAGCTTCTTCGTTCGTAAAGCTGGAATGTTTTTCTTTGAACTAGCTGCCGGCATGCGGGCCATTCCTGAAATAGAAGCAGCCCCCGCTTGAACGCGGGGGCTGCTGGCAGGTGTTATACAATTATGGCAAATAGCAGCGCAAAACGGTCGCTTCGCCATTCAGCGAATAATCGCCTAAGTCGCCGGGCAGCAGGAAGCAGTTGCCGCGTTCCAGCCCGATCGAACCGCCGGACCATTCGAGCGTGCCGCTTCCGTCGCAGACGACGAGGATCGTAAAGCTGTCCGGCATCGAGGTCAGCGCCCAGCCGCCCTTCGTCACACCCTTTTCAACAGTGAAGTAAGGGGAGGAAGCCAGACGCAGCCATTCGTTAGGCCGGGACACTTCGGTTGCCATCCGCGTCGCGCCGCTGTTGTCATAGGCGGTAACTGCCAGCGAATCTTCGATATGCAGCTCGCGGGGTTTGCCGTCCAGTCCCGGACGGTCGTAGTCGTACAACCGGTACGTCGTATCGGAATTTTGTTGAATTTCCGCTACCAATACGCCCGCGCACAACGCGTGAACCGTCCCGGCCGGAATGTAGAACGAATCGCCGGCCGATACCTCCACTTCTTGAAGACTGTCCATGATCCGGTTGTCTGCGATCGCCTGTGCGAATGATTCACGGGTAGCCCCCGGCTTAAGCCCGTATATGATTTTGGCTCCCGGCTTCGCATCGAGCACGTACCACATCTCGGTTTTGCCGAGCTCGCCTGGAGGGAGTTTGTCGTAGTCATCGCCCGGATGCACTTGCACCGACAAGTCGTCGTTGCAGTCGAGCAGCTTGATCAGCAGCGGGAAACGGCTGTTTGCGGAATACCCCTTCGCTCCGAACACGCTGCTTCCATATTTCTCGCGAATCTCGTCCAGTCCCAGACCGGCTAGCTCGCCGTTGATTACTTTCGTCGTGCCGTTCGGATGGTCGCCGATCATCCAGCCTTCCCCGATCGGGCCTTCCGGCAGCTCCAGGCCGAACTGCTCGAGCGCCCGCCCGCCCCACACGCGCTCCTTCATTTCCGGTTTGAACTTCAGCGGATATGGTTTCATGCTTAGTCTCCTCGCTTTCTCGATAAACAAAGATGTCTTATTAACTGTACACTTTTCTTTTTTCTACCGCAATGACATAGGGCGCAATTCCGCGTTTGTTCGTAAAACGGTACACGATCGCCTGGTAGTCCGAGTCCGGCAGCGCCTCGGCCCACAACTCGACCCGATCAGCTTCGCCGCGACCGCCTTCATGGCCGGGGTACAGGACGACCGTGACGATACCGCCCGGCTTCAGCAGCGATACCGCCGCATCCAGCGCGGGAAGGGTCGATTCCGGCCGCGTAATGATCTGCGGATCTCCGCCCGGCAAATAGCCGAGGTTGAACATGACGGCGCTGATCTGCCCGTGGTGCTCGGGAGGAATCGCTTCCGTCATCTCGGCATGGCTCTGCAGCAGCAAGTGCAGCCTACGCGGTACGCCGGGCAGCCTGCCGATTCGCTCGGAGGCGCGGTCCAGCGCCTGCTGCTGGATATCGAACGCGTACAAAGCACCTTTCTCCCCGATGGCTTCGCATAAAAAGGCGGTATCCGCCCCCGTGCCTACCGTGGCGTCCACAACCGCATCGCCTGGGCGAACCCGCTCCAGAACGCATTTATGGGCAAAGCTTAATACCGATAAAAATCCCATGACGAGCCTCCGGTCTTAGGTGGATTTCCAGCGAAAGATACCATATTCGATGCCGGAACACAAGGGGGGAGAGTGGCTTGGGGACAGAGCCGCCGAGGGCCGTTTGGTTTGAAACCGGAGACGGACTGACTGAGAGCAGAAAAGGGCCGCTGGGGCGGCCGCCGTTATTTATCAGGGTAGCTTCATGTAATGAAAGGTTAACTGTACTAAGGTGTCAAGGTGTTCAAACGATAATGAAATACAGTTCTTACCAATGATAAGCTTCGGCCTATTTACGCAAGGGGATGCACGGTGGAATAAACTTCGTTGCAAGTTTTTTTTAATGGTTCGGAGTGGTTAGGTGCTTCTATCGTACAAAAGCGGACGAGCAAACGATTTCCTTACTAACTTACTCAAGAAAAGAGCTGTCTGGTTAGATTAGGATGAGCCTCTATAACAGGTGGAAGATCGGCGCTGCGCCTCTCTGGCCTATGCGTTTATGGGCGAGAGGGCGCCCAATGGTAATAAGAGTGGTTTGTACCCTCCCTCTGGGGGACAAAGACTCTTATTCTGTCCGTTCGCCCTTTCGCATTTCGTTTCAGCGTTTTGTGATTAGTTTGAGCCCCGCTCGAACCGCCGATTTCCTTGAGAAAAAGGACCTCAACCTCCACTTACCGTGGGATTTGAGGTCCTTTCGCTTAGAAAATGGGATGTGGCATGTCATGCGGGCGCTTTTGGGACACCCCATTTGATCTTTATAATCCCGACGCCTCTAGCCGGCCTGCCGTTAGTTCCCGGGACAGCTCCCGGATCTCGACGACCCGGTTCTCCAGACGCGCCCGGTCGGCGGAGAAGCCGATCTGATGGCCGTAGATCGAACGGTCCAGCGAGGTGGAGGAGATAGACGGCTCTTCGCCGCGCAGCGTGCGGATGAAGTCGGTGACAAGCCGCATATCCCCGCCCCCGTGCATATCGGCGGATACTTTTAATTCGACCAGCTCTTCTTGGTAAGTCGACGCGCCGTCCCGGTCCGGATGCCGGATCTTGAAGCTGCCTTCCTCCATCGTGCCGACGATCTCGCCTTTGGTGCCGGTAATATGAATGGTCCGGCAAGGCTTCGACGTACCACCGGTCAAGCTGTGCGACGCCGTGCTACCGTCTTCGAATTCGATAATCACCGACTGGTGATCGACGACGTCGTTATCGCTACGCCAGACGCAGCGGCCGTAGGGATTGTCGGTACGCAGCGATTCGATTTTTTGCTCGTCCGCCGCACTGTTGCCTTGCGGCAAACCGGCCCATACATAGGGACTCCACAATTTTTTTTCGATGTACATGGAGCCGGCGGAATAGGCGCACTCGGACTCGATCGGGCAATCCGCAAGGCAGCGCGTCCCGGCTCCTTCGGGAGCTTTGTCCGAACGGAACTGATACAAGCTTCCGAAGCTGCTTACTCGAACAGGGCGGACACTACCTTTCATCCAGGAAACGATATCGAGATCGTGACAGCATTTCTGCATCAGCATCGAAGAGCCGCCCGCCTTCAAATTGCTCCATTTGCCTCTGACAAAAGCGGTGGCCATATGATGGTAGCTGACGTTTTCCTCGGTTTGGATGGCGACGACTTCCCCGATGTCGCCGTTCTCGATCCGTCTGCGGATTTCGGCATAAAAGGGTGCATAACGCAGCACGTGGCATATAAATACCGTCCGTCCGGTAGCCCGGGACGCTTCATACAGCTCCAGCACCTCTGCCTCGCTGACGCCGATCGGCTTCTCGAGCAATACGTCGTAGCCCGCGTGCAGCAAAGGGATCGTCGTCGCCACATGGAACGAGTCCATCGTTCCGTTAATCGCGGCGTCCGCCAGCTTCGGTCCCGCGACGAGCTCTTCGACAGAAGCGTATAAACGATCGTCCGGCAAGCCGAAACGGTCGGCGGCCCGTCTGCGGCGGACGGGGTCCGGATCGACGACGGCTGTAATCAGCAGCTCATCCGGGTGTGTCAGCGCATAGGAGGCGTACAGCATGCTGCGGTTGCCGGCCCCTACAATAACGGCCTGAACGGGACGGCTTGCAGGGACGAGCGGAGAACGATCCGATTGCGAAAACGGTGTCATAAGAACATCTACTTCCTTTCCGAATCCTATAATATTGTGGTATTGTTTTTCGTATAAAGTAAACGTACTCCGCTTCAAACAAGGAATCAACAGTAATTAATTGAGATGGGAGTAGTAAAAAAATGTTGCGTACCTCATACGGATTTCAATATAACGAGATCCCCGAAAGGCTGATCGTGATGGAATCGCTCGGGTGCGGCCAGGCTCTGGATACCGGCTACGGCAATGACGGCATGCGGCGTCCCGGCAGGGGGCATCTGTTCCAGTACACGTTGTCCGGGGAAGGGGCAATTACGGTGGGCGGGCAAACGTACAGCGTTCCGAAGCACCACGGTTTCTTCGTCACAATTCCAAGTGAGCACCGGTATTTTTATCCCCCGACGGCAACCAAGCCTTGGGAATTCATCTGGATTCGGGCGATCGGCAGGACGATGGAGGAGTATTGGGAGCATTTCATCCGCTCCTTCGGCCATGTCGCCATGTTCCGTCCCGATTCGGAGCCGATCCGGCTGATGTGGAGCATGTACCGCGATGCGGCGGGTCAAGGGCTGCGCGACAAATACCATACGTCGCTGCGTCTGACCGAATGGGCGCTCTCCTTCGAGAGAATCGCCGAGGGCGGGGACGGCAGCGCCCGGCCGCTGCCCGAATCGCTGCAGAACGCCAAAGCTTTTATCGAGGGGCATATCGGCACCGACGTCAGTCTGGACGACGCAGCAGCGGCGGCGGGCATGTCGAAGCATCATTTCTGCAAAGTGTTCAAGTCGTATACAGGGGTGACGCCGATGCATTATCTGCGCAAAATCCGGGTTGAGGAGGCGGCGAAAATGCTGCGCAACGGCACGCTGCCGATCGAGCGGATCTCAGAGCAAACGGGCTTCGACAATGTCAGCTACTTCGGCAAAGTATTCCGCCAGTTCGTCGGCTCCACGCCGTCCGAATACCGGAAGGGGATGAGCAATTCGAACGACAGCCGGCTTCTGCAAATCGTCGATTGAGAAACGGAGTATGCTGATCCTATTGCCAGCATGGCTGATCTGCAGGAAGCGAGCGGCGCAGCATTGCTTCCGGCGTTGAATCCCGAAAATGCAAAAGCGCGCAGAGGCTGCGCGCTTCAAGTAAGATCCTCTATGCTCCGGATGCCGCTTCTCCGGACGATTTCCCGGTCCACAGCTTCCCTTGCCAGGTGCCGCGTGCGGTTAACTCCGCATCGATGGCGTTCAGCACTTCCCACTTCTTCAAGCTCCACATCGGACCGATGAGCAGGTCGCGGGGAGCGTCTCCGGTCAGCCGGTGCACGATCATGTCCGGCGGCAGCAGCTCCAGCGTGTCGACGACGAGCTTCACATACTCGTCCTTCTCCAGGAAGCGGACCAGACCCGCCTCATACTGCCTGACCATCGGTGTTTTGCGCATCAGATGGAGCAGATGCACCTTGATGCCCTGCACGTCCATATCGGCGACCGCCCTGGCCGTATCGAGCATCATCTCGTGCGTCTCGCCCGGCAGCCCGTATATGATGTGGGCGCAGACGCGAATGTTCCGGCGGCGCAACTTCTCGACCGCTTCCAGGTAACAGTCGGTATCGTGCGCCCGGTTGATCAGCTCCGACGTTTTTTCGTGTATGGTCTGCAGGCCCATTTCCACCCACAGGTAGGTGCGTTCGTTCAGCTCGGCCAAATAATCGACGACTTCGTCCGGCAAGCAGTCCGGCCGCGTAGCGATCGACAGCCCGACGACCCCCGGCTGCTGCAAGATGACTTCATAATACTCGCGCAGCTCCTCGACCGGCGCGTACGTATTCGTATACGCCTGGAAGTAGCCGATATAGCTGGCTTCCGGCCATTTCTGGTGCTGCCGGTCGCGGATCTTGTTGAATTGCGTGACGAGATCGTCCCTGCGGCTTCCCGCGAAGTCGCCCGAGCCTCTGGCGCTGCAGAAGGTGCAGCCTCCTGTGGCGATCTTGCCGTCCCGGTTCGGACAGGTGAAGCCGGCGTCGAGCATCACTTTGAACACCTTGGCGCCAAACTGCTCGCGCATCTCGTAATTCCACGTATGAAACCGCTTGTCTCCCCATAAGCGAGGCTGGATGGCGGATGGCGTTACGTTCATTTGGTCAAACTCCTTTATTCAGGTTGAATCGGCAGGCCCGGGGGCCGCAAGAGGCATCCCGGCGGGATAGATCCATAAGCACCATTGTACCAGAAATCGCCGCGTTCCGCTTCAAGCCTAACGGCCTGCGCGGGCAGGAGTGGTGCCGCAAGCCTTCCGCCGCTCTCTCAACCGTTCCGGGTACGCAAAAAAACGCCCGGGAATCCCGGGCGGTCGAACGCTCTATATTTAGTCGGCGGGTTGTGCAGCCGGTTCCTGCTTCGCTTCCGCCGCTTGACCGGCGTCGGCCTTGTCCGTTTCCGGCTTGCCTTCATCCGTCTTACCGGATTCCGGTTGTGCCGGTGCCTCCGGCAGTTCTGTCAAATCCGGAATGGCGAATTCTTCGGCGTTTTTGGCTTCGGCCGGAAGTACGATGTCGACCGGTTCGTTAAACGACGTATACTGGGCCGCCATGCTCATATCCATGCCCTGAAGCGGAATGTCGGCGGAGTCGCTGTTGTAGTTGATTTTCATCGCAACGTCCATTTTCTCCGTCAGCATCGTCATTTCGTTGATCCACATCGTGCCGTGCATCGACATCGTCATGTTCTGCAATTCCGGAGTTTCCGGCAGCGACTGGAACATACTGTTGTCCGGCATCGCCTTGGTCAAAGCCTCCATAATTTGCTTCATATCGCCGATTTTGCCGTTGACGCCGATTTTGCGCATCGTTTTGCCGCCGACCGTCTCCGTTCCCAGGTCGCGGTAGAAGAACATTTTGTTCATCATAGCCTGATTCATCGAAGCACTGTTTTTCTGCAGCTCCATCAGCTGCTCGAACGTAAACGGCATTTGCTTCGACATGTTCACCCATTTGGCCGAGCCTGTGCCATCAGGGTCCGGAATTTTCATAAAGGTACCTTCGGGTACGAGGTACTGCTCCATATCCATCGCCGGTGTGCCCGGAATCGGCATCTCCATCTTCATCGTCATGTGCATGCCTTTGGCCGAGTCGAACGCAGCTTCCGACTTCATCGAAGTTTGCAAATCACCTGGAATCGGCAACGCCTCTTTCAGAAGCACCTTTACCTTCTGATCCATTACCATCTTGTACGATTTCAGCTTAGCCTGCTCCGCATACGATTGCTCCAGCCATTTGACTACTTTGGGATCGTTCTCCAGCGAGAGCCGGATCGCTTCCTGTGTGGAGGAAGAGAGCAGAACGGACTGGTCTTCGAGCGAAACGCCGAATTTGGACTTCAACTGGTCCAGCGCGGCGTTGTCTTCGAGGCCGAGGAAGCGGGCAAGCACATAGCTGGCTTCCTGCTTCGTGATCGGCTGATCCGGCCGGAACGTGCCGTCCGGGTAACCGTCGATGATCTGCCGTTCGATCAATGCCTGTACCGAGGAGGCATACGGGGAATCCTTCGTTATATCCGAAGGGAGCTTGACGCTGCTGCCGCTCCCGGGGGTCATCTCCAAATAATCGGTTACCTGCTTAAAAAACTGTCCGCGTGTAACGGACGATTCCGGGGATGCCGTATTCGCCGCGAGCACCGGTGTTGCGGATAAGGACAACGCAAGCAAGGCAGTTGACGCCAAGGTTAAAGGTTTCTTCAATTCCGATCTCTCCCATCCTATGTATTCGGAAATCCGATCGTCCACTATGCGATCGCATACTCCTAACTACGAAAAAACCGGGAAAAGGTTTCAGAACGCAGGGAAAGCGGGCTGAAAACCAGTCTGAAAAGCGGCCTGAAGACTAGCCGTCCGGCTGCTTTGAAAACTAAATGAAAATGAAGAAAAAGGCTTGAAATCCCGGCGTTCCCGCTTGCAAAACCTTACATGGTATGTTATATTAATCACTAGGAAAACCCTATAATCCCCGCACTTTTCGCAGCTTCGAATACCTATTCGTCGATTCAGGGCATACTTGTACAAATACTCTTGATGAGGTGAAGTCCATGAATACTGCGTTTGAAATTCCGAACGGCGACGAGACTATCACGGTAGAACTGACGATTAAGGAAGCGATGGCGCTAAGCGGCGGAATCCGATTCCGTCCGGAGAGCAAGGTGGCTCTCAGCGCGAAGAAAAAAGTGAAGAAAGTGCTTGACCGCAAGATGCTGCCGCACAGCGACCGTATTCCGTATCACACCTTGGATCTATGAACGTTAACCGGATATAAGCCCAGTCACGGGGCGCCGAATCCTATGCACCTTTCGTATGGTGCAGAGGAGGACGGCGCTCTTTTTTGGCCGCGCTTCCCTTTTGAAGGGTTATCCGGTATGATGATAAATCGTACAGGCAATTAACAGTTGGGGGAAAACCAATGCGACTGAGAGGCAGAAAAGGGATACGCGAGGAGATCGAACGGCAGAACGACCTGGTCGTCCTCGAACCGCAGCAGTGGAAGGGCCGCTGGTCCGAATGGTTCGGCAACGACAAGCCGATCTATGTGGAGCTGGGGATGGGCAAAGGAAAGTTTATTAGCGGAATGAGCGTTCAGCATCCGGATTGTAATTTTATCGGAGTGGACATGTACGACGAGCTGATTCGCCGGGCTAGCGACAAGGCGAGAGTGGCAGCGGAGCGGGAAGACGGAAGCGCGCCGGACAATTTGGCTCTCGCGCTGTTTAATATCGAGCGGATCGAGGAGATGTTTGCCGAAGCCGAACTTCGCCGCATCTACTTGAATTTCAGCGATCCTTGGCCGAAAAAGAAACACGCCCGCCGCAGACTGACGCACCCGGGCTTTATAACCAAATACATCCGACTGCTCGACAGCCGGGGCGAGATTCACTTCAAGACCGACTCGCGCTCGCTGTTCGAGTTCTCGCTGAACTCGTTCGCCGATATGAACATCCGGCTGCGCAACATCTCGCTGGATCTGCACAAGGACGGTCCTGCGCCCAACAATGTGATGACCGAATACGAGACGAAATTTTCCGAGCAAAATATGCCGATTTACCGTCTGGAAGCTGTCATTGGCAGCGACGCGCTGGCGGAGCATGAGCGGCTATTGAAACGTCCCGAGGCTTCTGTATAAGCCCCGGAACGTTTTTTTTGTTTGGAAGTGCGTGTTCGAAAAGTCTGGTTTTTTGAACAACCTGTTTAAGGGAACAGCAGCCGTATGGCGCCCAGCGCGGTCATGACGAGAATAATCGTCTGGAAATGGGCTTGCGGAATTTTCGGCACGACCTTGATCCCGATCCAGGTTCCGATTAGAACCGGCACCGCCATCCAGGCGCTGAAGACAAAGGTGTCGGCCGTGATCAGTCCCAAAGAAGCGTTGAACGGAACTTTAATGAGATTAACGGCCAGGAAAAACCACGCCCCCGTGCCGATAAAAGCTTGCTTGGACAGCCCCTTCGACAGCAAATACACCGTCATAATCGCACCCGCCACGTTGCCCACCATCGTCGCAAATCCGGCCAGAATGCCCATAGCCGCCTGAAAGTAGATTGTTTGAGTGATCGGGTAACGCATCTTCTGCTCGAGCCGGTCCTTCAGCAGATGAAGCAGCAGCAGCGACAAAATGAGCGTGCCCAGCATCACAGACAGCTGGCTGTCGCCGATCCGGTCCATGACGAAATAGCCGAGCAGAATGCCTCCGAGCACCCAGGGAATGAGGACGATCAGATGTTTCCACACGACGGTCCGGCGATAATAGGAGACGGCGACGATGTCTGCGGTGATGAGCATCGGCAGGATCATCCCGACCGACAATTTGGCGGGAAACACGATCGCCATCAGAGCGACGCTGAAAATGCCCACACCGGGAATGCCGGTTTTGGAAAAGCCGGTCATCACCGCGGCCGTTACGGCGAGGACGATTTGAGTCCAGTTCAGATCCATAGGATAGTTCCCCCGTTCGTTTCGTTGATCGTTCCATTCTGGCGGGACGGTCGGCTATCCGTCTGCAAGCATTAATTATACACCCCGTTAAGTGTCCTGAAGGTAAATTTTATGAGAATAAATATGGCGAGTCGTATCGCGCTTGAAGCGCCGGAATTCCTGAGACAAAACAAAGAGGCCCCGATCTCCTCCCGCAGAGAAGATCAAGGCCTGGTGCAGAGCGCCCGTTGCAGCGTGATGTATTTGTTTGGCGGCTCGGCTCTCTAAACCCGTTGCTTCGTACCGACCCCACTTCGTTCGTGACGTTACAGCATTTGCATAATCGCCTGATGGCATGTTCTCGGATTGTACTTCTCCGTTTTCCGTAAAGGTCCGCGGTGCAGCAGCCGGTTGTCCGGCATCCCGCCGGCAATCTTGTCGAACCAGTAGTCGACCGTCTGCAGCGATTTGATCTGTTCGCCGAATCCGCGCTCTGTGAAATAAAGGCAGTTTTCTTCCTCCTGACCCGGAATCGGGCTGTAGAACAGCATCGGCAACCCTTTGGCCAGTCCTTCCGTACAGGTCATGCCGCCGGGCTTCGTAATGAGAAGATCGGAGACGTCCATCAGCTTGTCAATCTCGCGCGTGAAGCCCATCAGCCGGATGTTCGGATGCCGGTAATCGGGATCTTCCGCCAGTCTGGACAGCGTCTTCTCGTTGTTGCCCAAGCAGATGATCAGTTGAACCCGCTCCCGCCAACGCGCCATGTGTCGCAGCAGCTCCTCGTGCTGGACAAGTCCCCAGCCGCCGCCCATAACGAGCACGGTAGGCATCGCCTTCAGTCCGAATCGGCTCCGCAGCTCATCCTTGTTGTGGTGCTCCCAGAAGTTCGGATGAACGGGAATACCGGTTACTTCGATATGCGAATCGGGTACGCCGCGAAGCAGAAGCTTGCCCTTCACTTCCTCGGTGGATACCAGATATTTGTTGACCTCCGGATTAATCCAGGTGCCGTGCGCGTCGTAATCGGTAATGACGGTGCACAGCGGAATCGACAGTCCGGCGCGCTTCAGCCGCGAGACGACGGCGCTTGGAAACGGATGGGTACACACGATCGTGTCGGGCCTCAGCTGCTTGATGATCTCGGCGGTCTGCCCGTAGAAGATCCGGTGCAGCGCCAAGCGGGTCAGCCTGTTCAGCGACTTCTTGTACTGCGAACGGTACACGAGGCCGTAAAGCTTAGGTTGCGAGGTGATCGTTTTCCGGTAAGCGGAAAAAATCAACGGAGCCAGCGTCGGATGCAAAAACGATCCAAGTTCCATCACCCGCGTCTGCAGGTCCGGAGAGAGCTGGCGAAGTCCGACGGAAAGTGCATGTGCGGCCTGGGTATGGCCGGCACCGAAACCTTCGGAAAGCAGCAAGATCCGTTTCTTTTGCAAGATCGTCACCTGACCTTTACCTTCAAAAAGGTGTATACCTGATTCTAACAATAATCGATTTTAACCGGCGATTGCAACCGCAAGAAGTCCTATACCCGAGCCGATCACGGCTCCCGCTATGCAATCCGACGGATAATGGAGCCCGAGATAAATCCGCGATAAACTGACCAGGGCCGCGATCGGCAGCAGCACATACCCGAGCGGGGGGAAGGTCGCGACGATCGGCACGACGACCGCGAAGATGGCGGTCGAATGGCCCGAAGGAAACGAATGGTCGGTCAGCGGATTTTTGCCGGTTCTCGTCTCCGGCATAACCAGATAAGGCCGTCTGCGGGGATAGGTCCGCTTCACGATCGCGACCGGAATATGACTGACCGCGAGCGCGATCAGGCTGCCTAAGGCCGCCTGCCTCCATACGCCGCTGCCGAACAGGGCGAGCAGCAGCGTGGACGCGATGGTGAAGGTCGCCCCGCCGAGATGCGTAATCGTACCGAGAATAACGTCAAGGATGCCGTTTCGCGCTTTATGATTTACGAGAAAGAAGAGCTGGCGCTCCCGCTGCTTCAGCCAATTGACGATTCGATTCATAGCGCCGATCCCTCCTTCATAAATTCATGGAGATTGCGTATATTCAAACGTATTGTAAGCTACAATTGTTACTGGAGTGTTAAAACAGCGGTGAAATGGGTTAATTCTATATAGTTATGCCGATGGATCAAGCCGCTACCTATAAATTGTATATGGGGAGGCGATGCCAGACAAGTTTACTGTGAAAAAAATGTACACAATCCGCCAAAAAAGGCGAAATCACCCTGCGTGAAATAAAAGGGCGCTGGGTCTTTAGTCGAGGCGGGTCACCGGATTTTACCAGGGGGATGAATGGTTCGCACGGGAAGGGAGCCTGGAGCCTGGAGCCGTAGATACAGCGTCTCATAAGGGTTTGCGACGAAGATGCGGATAAGGGTAGCGCTTACTTGACGCCTGCGGAGAAAAAAGTCGAATTTGGCGAAAGCGCATGCATAAAATTAGGACCCGGCCAAGGTTGTTTTCGGGACAGGCGGCCAAGTATAATAGGGGTGCGGGCGGCATGTAAGGTAAAAAAAGGTTTCCTTCTCGGGCTTCAGTTGCAAGTAAAACCGGCGCAAATGGATGAAAATAAGAAGGAATCTGCTGGAATGCGCGAGCCTGCAGTTTCCGTCGGCCGGAAATTCCTTTTTCCCTGCAATCTGACTAAAACGAGCGAAAAAGGGATTTTGACAAATGGTTGCAAAGAGAGGAAAATCATATTCGGCTACGTCAACAAAATAAAAACATACACCGAACCATATGTAGAGAGAAAATTTCGGGTGTAAGGGGGTCACATCATGCCGGACATTATTATCTTGGTCGTGCAGGTGCTTCTGGCTTGTCTCGGAGCGTATTCACTGTTTTTCTCGCTCTTCGGGTTTTACCGGAAAAAACGCACGGCGCACTTTAACGCCCAGAAAAAGTTTGCGGTTCTTGTAGCCGCCCACAACGAGGAACAAGTAGTCGGAGCGCTGATCGAAAACTTGAAGCACCTGGATTATCCGAAGGAGCTGTACGACGTTTTTGTCATCTGCGACAACTGTACTGACCGGACGGCCGACATTGCAAGAAGCATGGGCGTCTACGCCTGCGTCCGCAACAATCCTAGCTTGCGCGGCAAAGGATACGCCATCGAATGGATGCTCAAAGAACTGTGGAAAATGCCAAAATCGTACGACGGGGTAGTCATTCTCGACGCCGATAATCTGGTGAACGACGACTTCCTCCAGCACATGAATAACGAGCTCTGCTCGGGTTCCAAAGTCATTCAAGCTTATCTCGATACGAAAAATCCGAACGATTCGTGGATTACGGCCGCTTATGCGGTCACCTACTGGTTCTGCAACCGCCTCTGGCAGCTGCCGCGCACGAACCTGAAGCTGGCCAACTTCCTCGGAGGCACAGGCATGTGTTTCGATTCCACCCTGCTCAAGGAAATGGGCTGGGGCGCTACGAGCCTGGTCGAGGATCTGGAATTTACCGTCCGCTGCGTCAAGCGGGGCATCAACCCGACGTTCTGCTACGACGCCAAGGTTTATGACGAAAAGCCGCTCACGTTTAAAGCATCCGCCCGTCAAAGGCTTCGCTGGATGCAAGGACATTTCGAAGTCGCGCGCCGTTACTTTTTCCCTCTGCTGTGGCAAGGGATTCGTGAACGCAGCTGGGCGAAGATCGATACGGCGATTTACACATTCAACGTGTACAACGTCCTGCTCGGCTTCGTATTCAGCGCCATCCTGTGGGTCGATATCGCGCTTCCGGGTACGCCGCATTTCTCGTCGCTTTACGACTATGTGCCGACATGGCTGCTCACCGTCGTAACGGCGGCCGTCTACCTCGGATTCCCGCTGGCTATGGCATTCGAGAAGGTCAAATCGTGGAAAATGTACGCATCGCTCATTACGTATCCGATCTTCCTGGCATCGTGGTGGCCGATTACGCTGTACGCCTTTTTCACTCAGAACAATAAGCAATGGAGCCACACGCAGCATACCCGCGTCATCCGGCTCGAGGACGTTCAAAGCAAGCAAGTGTAACGCCGCCGCCTGCGGTTGACAAGAAAGGCTAAACGTAGTATAGTATTCAAGTGTTCATAATCGTAACCAAGCAGAGGCGCCCGCTTCTCACCTTGGCCGACCGGAGTCGGCGGGTCTACAACGAACGGAACGAACCTTGTTCAAAGTTCAATTTGTCATCGTAAGATGTGGGCGATTTCTGTCCGCATCTTTTTTATTTTGTATCCGATTGTCGGTCCGGAGCGTCCCGTACGTTCCGGAATGGTTCCGGGCACCCCCGCTAGTACCCGGAATCATCTGCAAGCTTTATGTTTTTGGGGGACTACTTAGGAGGTGGAACGCTATTAGTAAAGATCATATGATCAATGAGGAAATTCGCGCCAAAGAAGTGCGGCTCATCGGTCCCGACGGTGAACAGCTCGGTATCAAATCGTTTCGCGAGGCGATGCAGATTGCGATCGATGCGAGTCTGGACCTCGTAAACGTGGCTCCGACGGCTAAGCCGCCGGTATGCCGGGTCATGGATTACGGCAAATACCGTTATGAAATGCAGAAGAAAGAAAAAGAAGCCCGCAAAAACCAAAAAATCGTTGAGATCAAGGAAATCCGCCTGACCGCAACGATCGACGAGCACGATTTTCAAACGAAGCTTCGTAACGTCGCGAAGTTTTTGCAAGACGGCGATAAAGTGAAACTGTCCGTCCGTTTCCGCGGACGCGAGATCACGCACGCCGACATCGGGCAAAAGGTGCTGGAGCGAATGGCGGCCGAAGTCGAGAACGACTCGATCGTGGAACGCCGGCCGAAGCTTGAAGGCCGCAGCATGATTATGATTTTGTCGCCGAAACCGCAAAGCTAATCTAACGAGGAGGACTTTCCATATGCCTAAGATGAAAACGCACAGCAGCTTGAAAGACCGCATCAAAGTTACCGGAACCGGTAAAGTAAGAAGACAAAAAGCTTACCAGAACCATTTGATGTACGGTAAAGCCAAAAGCCAGAAGCAACGCCTGGGCAAATCGCCGATCATGGCGGCCGGTGATGTAGCTCGCTTGAAGCAGCAAATCGCCAACTTGAAATAATCGTCGATTACGAATATCAATAGCAGCCGCCCATAACGGCGCAATAACGCTCAGGAGGTATCCCACACATGGCAAGGGTAAAAGGCGGAATCGTCCGCGCACGTCGTCGCAAAAAAATTCTAAAGTTAGCCAGAGGTTACTACGGCTCCAAACATAGACTGTTTAAAACCGCAAACGAGCAAGTTCTGAAATCGTTGACTTATGCTTACCGCGATCGTCGTCAAACGAAGCGTAATTTCCGTAAGCTCTGGATCGTACGGATCAACGCAGCAGCACGGTTGAACGGCTTGTCCTACAGCAAGCTGATGCACGGCCTGAAATTGGCTGGCATCGACGTAAACCGCAAAATGCTCGCCGATCTGGCGGTTAACGATCTGAAAGCATTCACGAGCCTGGCTGACACAGCTAAGCAAAAAATCAACGCTTAATCATGAAGAAGGCTGCCCTCAGGCAGTCTTTTTTTGCCTTAATTGAATCTATACAAGTTGAACTAAATATACTCCATGGATAAGCTGAATGTAGTGGAGAAAAGAAATTAGCTTGAAAGCGAGTTTTGGCTTAAGAGCTTTCGTTAGAAAGCTGCTTCGGAAGGATAAGCTTTGAGTGTCAACAATCCGAAGGCCAATTCAATCCGAGACAACTCAAAACAAGATGTCTGAAGCTTCAAGCAATTTTTTTCGTAACGGAATGGACTTTAATTTTTATTAGTTCAACTTATACAGTAACAGGAGGTGCTCGTCCTGGTATCGCCTTATGAATATGCCGGACCCGTATCGCTGGGAGATGCGACGCTTGTGGCCAGAACGCAAGGAGGGGCGATTGCGGGCGGAGAGCTGTATTTGGGCACGAACGGCTCTCCGTCGACCTTTTATGCGGTAGACGCTTTGACCGGCCGGGTGAACTTCAAGGAGCCGCTGCCGGGACACGACGTGATCTGGGCGGTGGTCGTCGGATCGGACAACTATGTGTACATAGGCGGAACGAATACCGGTTATTTGCTTCGCTACAAGCCTGACGAGAAGGTTCTTGAAAATCTCGGGACGAATCCGTCGAACAAATGGATCTGGGACTTGGACGCTTCACCGGACGGCCGCATCTATGGCTCCACGTATGCGCCGGGAGCGGGCAAAGCGTTCGTCTACGACATCGCCTCGGCTTCGTTTACCGATCTGGGGGTCGTTCAGCCCGGACAGGATTATGTGCGGGGCGGCGGGGTATCCGGCCGTTACTTCTATGCGGGGACCGGTACGACGGCTCATTTGTTCCGGTATGACCGCGAGCATGGAGAGAAGACCGAGATTCCGCTGCCGATCACCGGGTCGGCCACGTCGATCTCGAACATATGGGGGTACGGCGGCAAGCTTTTCGTCGCATACGGGACGTCGCTGCTTGTTCTGGACGAGCTTACGTATCGGGTGATCCGGCAGATCGACTGGTTGTCCGCTTCGGCTTTCGACGGAATGCTCTCTCCGCCTTCGCCGTACAACGGAACCTTGATCTATTACCGCAACAAAAAAACGTCTGCGCTGTGGACCTATGATCTGTCCAGCGACGAGACTGCGCCGGCGGAGCCGGATCTGGCGCTGCCGGGCCATTCGTGGAGAGCCGCGAATTGGATGCGGATTACGGAAGGGCCGAAGGCGGGACGTCATGTGCTGATCGTGCTGACGAACGAAATCGAGCGGATTTTGTACGATCCGATCGAGCGTACGGTGGAAGTGTTGCAGACGGACGTACGGCCGGGAGGGATCGACGTGCAGTCGCTGGAAACCGGTCCCGACGGCAACTTGTATATGGGCGGCTACCAGGGCGCGATGAGCGTATACGACACGTCCGCAGGGCAATTTGCCGTACAGGAGAAAGAGCCGCATCAGATCGAGGGGATCGGCTTTTTGAACGGGAAAGCTTACTTCGGCTTGTACGGCGGCGCCGTCATCTGCGAATACGATCCGATGAAGCCGTTCCGGATGGGCGATAATCCGTTCGTCGCGTACGAGATCGAAGACGAGCAGAGCCGTCCGTTTACGTTTGCCGCAGGCGGAGGCAAGCTGTTTATCGGAACGATCCCGGGTTACGGTCAGCTCGGGGGAGCATTGACCGTATACGATCCGGCAGCCGGAACCTGGAACGTGCACCGTCATGTGGTGAGCAACCAGAGCGTCATCGGGCTCGCTTATCGGGACGGTCTTGTGTATGGAGGTACCTCGATCTGGGGCGGGCTCGGCACTCCGCCTTCCGAAACGGAAGCGCGCCTCTTCGTATGGGACGTCGCCAAGGCGGCCCGGACGGCGGAGCTGAAGCCCGAGGTTCCCGGATTTATTTCGCCGCAAATGATCGGAGAACTGAGCTTCGGGCCCGACGGACTGCTGTGGGGGATCATGTGGGGGAGAGCGGAGGGGGCGGACAGCACGTGCGCTTTGTTCGCGATGGACCCGCTGACCCGGATAGTCGTCAAAAGCCGCGTCATAACGGAAGGCGACAGAGGGAGCACGTGGCGGCCCTTCTTCATGAGATGGGGCGGCGACGGAATGCTGTATACGACGATCGGTCGCCGTCTGCTCGTCTTCGATCCACGGACTCTCGACTCGCGTATGTTGACGGACAAACCGGTGAACCTGATGACTCTCGGTCCGGACGGAAGCGTTTATTACACGCAAGGGGCGCAGTTAATCAAGCTGCCGGTGCGGAAGTAGCCGGAATTCTTATTAAGAGGCGGGCTTCTGCCGGATGAATAACGACAAGTGCAAGTGTATAGCGGAAATGGAGGAGCGTAGGCATGAACAACAAGATTACGAGCTGGTCAGCGGAGCCGGCGATCCGGTTTGCGGCGGAAGAATGGGCGCGCCTTGCGATGCAATATGGGGGAAGGCTGAGGGCGGTTGCTTCCGATGCCGCCGTAACGATCACGACGATAGACGAAGCTCTGGAGCACGGGTGCAGCGCACGGCTTCAGGCGGAACTGGCCGATCAGCGGGAGCTGAAGCAGGGCAGCTACTGGATGGAGGTAAAGGGGCGCGAAGTGCTGCTTGCGGGGTTGACGCCGGCTGCGGCTCTGTATGCCGTCTACGACTTTTTCAAAGTGTACGCGGGCGTGCATTGGATCTATCCGGGGGAGGAACCGGCGCTGTCCGATGAGCTGCCGGCGCTGCCGGGTCCGGAAGGGGAGGCCCGCTTGTACGAGCCGTGGTTCGGGCGCAGAGGGTTCGTATTCGAGAACATCTACGACCCAGTCTTCATCAGCGATATGATCGACTGGATGGCAAAAAATCGGGTAGGCGAAATATTCTTTACGTTTATGTTATGGGACAACATCCGTGATACGGTCGCGCCGGAAATCGTCAAGCGGGGCATGGACATCACACTCGGCGGACACAGCATGAAATTTTTCCTCGATAAGGAAGAGGCTTTGCGCAGACAGTCTGCGGATCATCCTTACACGGCTAAACGTCAGCTGGATTATGGGGACCCGTCCTGGCAGCAATCGGTGATCGGAATGATCGCGGACTATTGCGCCGATGTCCCCCGTCTGACCCGGGTGTCGTTATGGCCCGAGGACGTCTCCTCCCAAAGCGAAACGTTTCTGGAGCTGTACATCCGGCATACGGAGCAGTTGAAGCGGAAATTATACGACAAGCTGCCCGGCGTTGAAGTGGAGCACATTTCCTATAATGCGGGGTTGTCCTGGAAGATGCTCGACCGGGGAAGCATGTCCGGCTCCCGGGAGATCGACACGCTGCTCGCCTTCTGGGGCAGAGATTACCGGTACGGTCTGGAGGAGTCGCCGTCGTTGTCCGACCGGAAAGCGGACCGGATCGAGCGCGATTGGGCGGCGGAAGCGCACAGGAACGGCAGGAAGTTGACGATTTTCGAATATTACAGTGATCATTATATGTTCTCCGCCCTGTTCCCAAGCATCCCCAGCCGAATAGTCGCCGATATGGCTTATTTTCGCGAGCTGCGGGCTGACGGCTTGACCAACCTCGTCGTGCCTTGCCCGGGATATCCGGATTACGACTGGAAATGGGCGCAGGCGTTTAACGGCTACGTATTCTGCAGAGCGCTCTGGGGCGATGACTTAAGCGGCATATTGAACGATTACTACACCTACTACTCTCTAGAGCAGAGGGAGCCGGTCAAAGCTTTGCTGGAGCTAGTGGAGAACGCCGCCGCCGAGGTCACGGGCTGGAACATCCCGCTGTTCCCCCACCGGATCGTCGATGCGGATAAAATCCCGGAGCAGGAGAAGGCACAGGCGCGCGACAAGGTCACGGCTTTGCTCGAGAAGCTGAGCGCAGGGCTCGATCAAATACAGTCTCAAGCGGCCCCGGGCACGCGCGCCGGCAAAGCTTTCGATTATGCGAAACATCTGGCCAAGCTCGCCGATCTGAAGAAGAATGAGTGGAGCTGACGGCTTCCAGATCATTCCGGGACGCGATTCGGATCGAAGGGTATTGACTATTCGGACGGTAGTGATATAATATGTCTAACATTGACTTCAATTAATTGTCGTGATCGGCTATGATGAGGACGAAGTGACAAAGGCCCTTATGTACCAGAGAGCTTAAGGATCAGCTGAAACCTAAGCCATAATCCTTTGTCGACGAGCTCACCTCGGAGCTGTTTCCCTGAAAAACGGTATCTTGTCAGATGCTGCGCTAGTAGGGGGAATCGGAATGGCACACGTTACCGTGCCGCAAGTATCAGCCGACCTCGAGGAGCTCGTACTTGCTAAGGCTTTGCGCTGTGAGGCGCATCGCAAACTTGGGTGGTACCACGGAAGAGCTAACCCCTTTCGTCCCGTTCGCGCATTCGCGCGCTTCGGACGAAAGGGGTTTTTTGGTTTCGTCTGAAGCATATACCGCTGATGGTTAATCTTTGAGAGGAGGGTCACTTATGTGTGCTCAAATGGAAGCGACACTGTCTAAAGAACAACTTCGCCGCAAGCTGCTTCAGCCGGATGTGATTACCGGGTCGGAGATTTTGCTTCGTTCACTGCTTTTGGAGGGAGTGGATTGCGTCTTCGGCTACCCGGGCGGAGCTGTATTGTACATTTACGACGCGATGCACGGCAATCCGGATTTCAAGCATCTGCTCACCCGTCACGAACAAGGCGCGATTCATGCCGCTGACGGCTATGCGAGGTCTACCGGGAACGTCGGTGTCTGTATCGCGACTTCCGGACCGGGAGCAACCAACCTCGTCACCGGAATTGCTACCGCGTATATGGATTCGGTGCCGCTCGTCGTCATTACCGGCAACGTAGCGACCCAGTTTATCGGAACCGACGCGTTTCAGGAAGCGGACATTACCGGCATCACGATGCCGATTACGAAGCATAGCTACTTGGTGCGCAAGGTCGAGGACCTGCCGCGCATCATTCATGAAGCGTTCCATATCGCCAACACTGGACGTAAAGGTCCTGTCCTGATCGATATTCCCAAGGACGTATCGGCGCTCAAGACGGAATTTTACTACCCGGATAAGGTCGAGATTCGCGGCTACAATCCGACGACCCAGCCGAACAAGCTGCAAGTCGACAAGCTGCTCCAGGCGATCGAGCAGGCGGAACGTCCGGTCATTATCGCCGGCGGCGGCGTCGTCTACGCGGACGCGGCTCCGGAGCTGGTCGAATTCGTGAACATGACGCAAATTCCGATCACGACGACCTTGCTCGGACTCGGCGGATTCCCGAGCGGCCACGAGCTGTGGATGGGCATGCCGGGGATGCACGGCACGTATACGGCGAACCATGCGATTCAAAATGCGGATCTGCTCATCTCCATCGGTTCCCGCTTCGACGATCGCGTGACGATGAACCTGGACGGCTTCGCGCCGAACGTGAAGACGGTCGCCCATATCGACGTCGATCCGGCGGAGATCGGCAAAAACATTAAAACCGACATCCCGGTCGTAGGCGACGTAAAGGCCGTGCTGCAGCTCGCCAACCAGAAGGCGAAACCGGCCAAGTCGCAGGATTGGATCAAGGAGATCGCCGCGATGAAGCAGCAGCAGCCGCTGCGGTACAAAGACTCGGATACCGAGCTGAAGCCGCAATACGTCATCGAGATGATTAACGAGACGACGAAGGGCGAAGCGATCGTGACGACCGACGTCGGCCAGCATCAGATGTGGGCTGCGCAATATTACAAGTTCCAAAATCCGCGCTCGTTCATCTCTTCGGGCGGACTCGGCACGATGGGCTTCGGCTTCCCGTCGGCGATCGGGGCCCAGATGGGCAACCCGGATAAGCTGGTCGTCTCGATCAACGGCGACGGCGGGATGCAGATGTGCGCCCAGGAGCTGGCGATTTGCGCGATTAACAACATTCCGGTGAAAGTCGTGATCATTAACAACCAGGTGCTCGGCATGGTACGGCAGTGGCAGGAGATCATCTATGAGAACCGCTACAGCCATATTGACCTGGCCGGCAGCCCGGATTTCGTGAAATTGGCGGAAGCGTACGGCGTTAAAGGGCTTCGTGCGACCAATAAGGAAGAAGCGCGCCAAGCTTGGCAGGAAGCGCTCGATACCCCGGGACCGGTCGTCATCGACTTCGTCGTGCCGAAAGGGGAGAACGTCTTCCCAATGGTTACGGCGGGCAGCACGTTAAGTCAGATGATATTGGGGGATTCGGAATGAGTACGATGAAGCATACCATATCCGTTTTGGTCAATAACCAGCCTGGCGTCCTGCAACGCGTCTCCGGATTGTTCGGACGCAGAGGGTTTAATATCGAGAGCATTACCGTCGGGGAGTCCGAGGAGGCGGGCCTGTCGCGCATGGTTATCGTGACGACGGGCGACGCCCGGACGCTCGAGCAGGTGCAGAAGCAGCTGTACAAATTGATTGACGTCATTAAAGTAGTCGACCTGAGCTCCCATCCGATGGTAGCCCGCGAGCTCGCTCTTATTAAAGTAAGCGCCGAGCCAAGCATGCGGCCGGAAATTCTCGGCATCGTCGAGACGTTCCGCGCGGCTGTCGTCGACATCGGCCCGAATTCGCTGATCGTTCAAGTGGTCGGCGATACGACGAAGATCGATGCGATGGCGGAGCTTCTCAAGCCTTACGGCATCCGGGAGTTTTCCCGGACGGGGATTACCGCGATGATCCGCGGCATGGTGAAGTGACGGATCGGCTATTCTAAAGTTAACCCGCTTAAGGAACACATTCGCAGCCCTCGAGCGGGGGTCCAAGGGGACGAGCCTGCCGCAGCCCGCGCTGCTTGCCGGTTCGCCGCCTCGGACGCCCGCTCACAGGGTTGTTAGAAAAATCGAGGAGGAACTTATTCCATGGCAGTAACAATGTATTATGAAAAAGACGCTGACTTAAGCGTACTCTCCGGCAAAACGGTTGCAATTATCGGCTACGGCAGCCAAGGTCACGCTCAAGCGCAAAACTTGCGCGACAGCGGTGTAAAAGTCATTATCGGGCTTCGTCAAGGCCGTTCTTGGGACCAGGCGAAAAACGACGGCTTCGAAGTTGTTTCCGTTGCAGAAGCAGCTAGCCGCGCGGATCTGGTACAAATTTTGATGCCGGACGAAACGCAAGCGAAAGTATACAATGAAGAGATTGCGCCAAACCTGAAAAAAGGTGCAGCGCTTGTATTCTCCCACGGCTTCAACATTCACTTCGGCCAAATCGTGCCGAACGCGGACACCGACGTATTCATGGTCGCTCCAAAATCGCCGGGTCACCTCGTTCGCCGCGTATACGTAGAAGGCTTCGGCGTACCGGGCCTGATCGCTGTATACCAAGACGCTTCCGGCAAAGCGAAAGACCTCGGTCTTGCTTATGCAAAAGGAATCGGCTGCACCCGTGCGGGCGTTATCGAAACGACGTTCCGCGAAGAAACCGAAACCGACTTGTTCGGGGAGCAAGCTGTATTGTGCGGCGGTACTTCGGCGCTTGTTAAAGCGGGTTTCGAGACGCTTGTTGAAGCCGGCTACCAGCCAGAAGTCGCTTACTTCGAGTGCTTGCACGAGCTGAAGCTGATCGTCGACCTGATGTATGAAGGCGGTCTGGCTGCAATGCGCCACTCCATCTCCAACACGGCTGAGTACGGCGATTATGTGACCGGTCCTCGCGTTGTAACGGACGAAACGAAAAAAGAAATGAAGAAAGTGCTCGAAGATATCCAAAACGGTACGTTCGCGCGCAACTTCATTCTTGAAAACCAATCGAACCGCGCGTTCTTCACAGCTACTCGCCGCCGCGAGTCCGAGCATCAACTGGAGACGGTTGGCCGTCAGCTTCGTGAAATGATGCACTGGATCAAGAAGTAATAAGTAGGTATATCTTAGGACTAACTCTCCCGCCCATATGCGGAATAGAAGTTCAATCTCCCATTATGGGGGATTGAACTTTTGTGTTATGTGGGGGGAATACGCCTAGGGGGAGGAGCCTGAACACGCAGGAGAAGGCGGAAATCACCCGGCATCTTGAGAAGCTGGCGGTGGACCGGATCGAAGCCGGTTTCATCGACGAAGTCATCCCCCACGCTAAGCAGCCGCTGATCTGATTGGCGATGGAAGAACGTCAAGCAGCCCTTCCTTGTATAGGCGGGAAGGGTTTTTTGTGCTGGAATTAAACATAGACGGGAGAGCGTCACGAAAAGTTGCAAGATTTATAAAAATATAAGTATAAAGTTATTGTCCATTTTTGTCGATATAGAGAGGAGACGTAATGAAAGTTTACAAAAAGCGTGTCCTCAGCGGAGGAGCGGAAGAAAGGAATGGCCAATTTGACGCAAAGGAACAAACGGACAAGCTTGTTGTCCGGGTTTAGATGGAAGCAAATCAGTATCGTCATGATGCAGTTCATTCTTATAGCCGCCCTGGTCATCGGGCCTGGTACGGGACGGGCATGGGCCGCGGAAGAAATCTCGCGTCTTGTGTTATCCAAAAATGCGTTGTCGTTATCGGTGGGCGACTCGTTCTCCTTGACGGCGACGGCTATTAACGTAAATGGCTCGACATCCGATGTCACGATAAAAGCGATTTGGAATGCGGATGCGAACAATCCGGACGTCGCTTCCGTGTACGCGGGCAATATCGTAGCCAAGAAGGAAGGAACGGCGTACATTACGGCGACTTATTTGGGCAAAACCGAGGTCGTCACCGTGAACGTCCACAAAAAAGTGCGCAGCCTGGACAAGAACAAACAGTCCTTATCCAAGCGCGTCGGACAATTTGAGCAGATTACACTGGAAGCGACCTATACGGACGGGCAAGTTGAAGACGTAACGTCCAAAGCGGAATGGAGAACCGAAAGCGATCTGGTCGCATCCGTCGTGAACGGGAAAGTGACGGCGGTCGGCTCCGGGAAGACGAACGTCATCGCGACCTACGGCGGCAAAACCGTTACTGTCCCGGTCAACGTAGATATTGTACGCCGGCTCGACCCTTCCGTCGAAAGTATCGATTTGCGCGTAGGCGGCACCGACGACGTGAAGCTGATGGCGATGTTCGAGAACGGCGATACCGACGATGTGGCCGCCCTCGCCGAATGGACGTCTTCGAACGGAAGCGTGGCGGATATATTCAAGGGAGTCGTAACGGCTTACGGCGCCGGACAAGCGACCTTAACGGGAACTTACGGCGGCAAGTCGGCTACGATTATCGTTAATGTAGAGACGGTCAAGAAGCTGGAAGCGAGCAAGACCGATTTGTTCCTGAAGATAGACGGGTCTGAGACCATTACGCTGACGGCGTATTATGCCGACGAGAACAACACTAGCGAAGTGGTGACAGCCAAAGCGGAATGGTCCAGCAGCGACGAATCGATTGCCGACGTAGAGGACGGTATCATTACCGCCAACTCGGTCGGTCAAGCGACCATTACCGCAAGCTACGGTACGAAAACCGTAACAATCACAGTCGACGCCGGAATCGCGCGCAAGCTGGAAGCGGACAAAACGTCGCTTTCGATGCGCAAGGGGACGGAAGAGACGATCAAGTTGGAAGCGATCTTTGCAAGCGGCAATGCGCCTGAGGACGTAACCGGACTCGCGACATGGTCTTCGAGCGACGAGAGCGTCGCTTATGTATCGAAGGGTAAAGTACGCGCCAACGGAAGCGGAGAGGCGACGATCAAGGCCGAGTACGGGGACAAGTCGGTATCGATTCCGGTTCAGGTCGATACGGCCCGCGTATTAAAAGTGACGCCTTCGACGCTTAATGTCAAAGTGGGCGACGAGAATACGGTCAAGCTCGAAGTTACCTATGCGGACGGCAATAGCGAGGACGTTACCACCAAAGCGCAGTGGAGCTCCGACAAGCCGGAAGTCGCCGACGTCATTAACGGCAAGATCACCGCGCTCGGGACTGGCCAAGCGGCCATTACCGGCAGTTTCGGTGAGAAAACGGCGGTCGTCACCGTGAATGTAGAGCTGGCGAAAAACTTGACGCTGAGCAAAAGCGACCTATTCCTGAAAGTGGGCGGCACGGATAATCTGACACTAAAAGCGACGTTCGCGGACGGCGGAGCATCGGTGGACGTTACCAATCTGGCGGAATGGTCTTCGGACAATGCCGACGTGGCCGACGTCGTAGACGGTCAGATCCGGGCCTATAAGGTCGGCCAAGCGACGATCTCCGCCACTTACGGTTCCAAAACCGTTACCGCCGCAGTAGACGTAGGCATAGCCAGAAAGCTGGAGCTGGACAAAAAGTCTTTGTCGCTGCGCAAAGGGGAATCGGCTCCGAAGCTGGAGCTGAAAGCTTATTATGCCAACGGCACCAGCGAGATCATTACCGATTCCGCAGAGTGGAGCTCGGAGGATCAAGCGGTAGCGGTTCTCGAATCCAAAGGGATCGTTAAAGCGATCAGCTCCGGAGAAACGAAAGTAACGGCGAAGTACGGAGATAAAATTATTACGATTCCGGTTTCCGTAGACCCGGCCTCCAAACTTGAAGCGGATAAGGTGAAAGTGGAGCTTCAACCGGGTTATACGGCCGAAATCAAGCTGACGGCTACTTACGAAGATAATAATACGGAAGACGTCACCTCCAAGGCCGAATGGATTTCCAGCAACGAATCGATCGCAACGGCCGACGACGGTATAATCCGCGCGGTCGATCGCGGGGAAGCGGTCATTACGGCGAAGTACGGCAAGAAGACGATCAAAATTACGGTCAGCGTCGGAGCGATGGAATCCCTCACCGCTAACGAGAAAACGATCTATCTGAAGGAAGGGGAAGGCAAGCAAATCCTTCTCACGACCAAATACAAGGACGGCACTTCCAAAGATTCGACAAGCGAGGCGGCCTGGAGCTCGTCTTCCTCGAACGTCGCTGAAGTGTCCGGCGGCTATGTGACCGCGGTCGGAAGCGGCAAATCGACGATTACGGCCAAGGTCGGGGAGAAGACGGTTACGATCTCCGTACAAGTGGAGCTGGCCGACCGACTGACGCCGACTCACCGGAGCGTCGTAATGCGCAAAGGCGATAATTTGCAAGTCGGTTTGACGGCAACTTACGGCAACGGTACAACGGAAGACGTTACGAATAAAGCGGTATGGTCCGTTTCTTCGGCCAAGGTAGCGGACGTGTATAACGGTCTGATTACGGCGTTCGATAGCGGACGGGTAACGGTGACGGCCAAGTACGGAGCGAAGGTAATTACCATTCCGGTCGAAGTCGACACCGCCCAGAAGCTGACCCTGAACAAGAAATCCGCCGAGCTGAGATCGGGTCAAAACGAGCAGTTAAGTTTGACCGCGACGTTCTCCGACGGCTCGACGCGCGACGTAACCGGTGAAGCGGAATGGACGACACGCTCGTACAAGATCGCCGACGTAAACCATACGGGCCTCGTTAGCGCAGTCAGCTACGGGAAAACGACGATCACTGCCAAATACGGCAGCAAGACGGTATCGATTCCGATCGAAGTAGACAGCTTGAAATATTTAAAAACGAACGTCAAAACGATCGAGATGAAGGTCGGAGAGACGAAGCGGGTCAATTTGACGGCGACTTACCGTGACGGGCTTGATGTAGATGTAGCTGGCAAAGCCGAGTGGAAAAGCTCGCGTGACGCAACGGCAGACGTCAAAGACGGAGCCATCACGGCTTATGCGAAAGGAACGGCTACCGTCACAGCCAAATTCGGCGGCAAGACGGCTACTTTGAAAGTGATTGTGAAGTAACGGCGTGATCGCTGAGATCGCCGCCGGGCTCAAGGAATAGGCAACGAAACCGTCATACAGCGCGAATGTGCTGGGTGGCGGTTTTTTCGCATGGTACAGTTTACTGGCGCCCGAATTTGGTGACAAATCCAATCGAAGCTGGTAATATACTATTAAGGAAGTCCCACTGTATAAAATATAGTTTCATTAAGTGAAACTTCTAAGGAGGGATAGTCCATGTCATTTGGCTACGCAGGAATCGATCATGTCCAATTGGCCGCACCGAGAGGATGCGAGGAAGAAGCGCGAAGCTTTTTTGGCGGCTTGCTCGGTATGGAGGAGATTCCGAAGCCGGAAAATCTCCGCAAGCGGGGAGGCGTATGGTTTCGCTGCGGGGTGCATGAGCTGCATATTGGCGTGCAGGACGATTTTGTTCCGGCCTCCAAAGCGCACCCCGCCTTTGAAGTATACGGAATCGGGGAGCTTCGCGGCAGGCTGGAGGATGCCGGGGTTACGGCTAATGAGGATGAGCCTATTGCCGGCAAGACCCGCTTCCATATCCGGGACCCGTTCGGCAACCGGATTGAGTTTGTGGAAAACAACGTCTGACCGGAAAAACAGAGGCAGCCTTCGCTTCATTCAGCGGGCTGCCTGATTTTTATATTTGCCGGTGAATAAAATATGGGCTTGTACTTGAATCGATTCGAGCGACTGCTCGTTCAACGGGAATTGGTCCGCGAACAGCTCGTGCCATTGGGCGGGCTGTTTTTTGTACAGCGTGTTCCCGATCTGGAGCAGATCGAGCTTTTGTTTCACTCCTGCCTGATAAGCATCGCGAATCTGGTTCTCAATAGCAGCCGCCGCTTCGTGTTCGAGGGCAGAGAGGCCGATATCGGCAGACAACTCGTTGATCGAACCGTGAACGGTTAAGCGAAGCCGGCATTTTACCTGGCCTTCGGACGGCCGGGCCGAGCATTCCAGCCGCGGCTTCGGCTTGTTCATGACAAGGGCGGCGACAAGCTCTCCGTTTTTGTACACATGAAGGGGAGTGCGGATCGTCTCCGAGTGAAGCCACCGCAAGCCGGTAAAGCTCTCGTGCTGCACGGTGCCAACGAATTTTCCGCCCGCAAAGGCAAAAGCTCCATGCATGCGCAGCATACCGAGCGGTTTTTGTTCCATTTTCCAATTGCCTTTGTGCAGCTCCAGTCTCGGCAGCAGAACCGTCTCGGCCGGTTCATTGAATAACGAGATGAACCGCTGGGACTGAAGCGGAACGACCACCGAATTTTGCCTGAACGGCTCTCCGGGCTGATGAAGAATCGAGCTGAGCGGCGTCAGGTTGAACAGCGGAGAAGTGGCGAACAGCTTATCGATTGGTTCGCTTGTACCGAACACCCATTTCGTATACCGGATCTCGCGGTACCGGTTGACCAGATCGATCAGTTCGTTCAGCCCTTTCCGGATAAATCGCTCACTGTATACAAGCGACGTGACGTGGCCCCAGAACAATCGGAGCTGGGACGTACCGTACAGGTCGAAAAACGCCTCGTTCAACGACTGTCCGACTCCCGTTCCGACCCAGATCGGCGCCTTCTGGGCGGTACCGACTGTCGCACCCTCCGTTTTGGCCACATTGCCGAAACTGATCAACTGGACGTAGACCCGGTATAGCTGATCCTCGTAATCGACTCCGATAGCCGAAACGTAAGCGACGTCCTGAATTTCTTTGGCGTCCCAGCAGCCGCTCAGCAGCAGAAGCAAGACCGCTTGCAGGAGGAGCAGCGGGCGCCGGATGCGGCTCCGCGCAAGTGGTCTCATACCGGATCTCTCCCCGCTCCGGATTTCGGATCCGTCCGTTTCTTCTTTTGGAAATAAGGAGTAATGTACTTCCAAGGGACCCGGATGACACCCTGCAGAAAGTCGCCCAGGGATAAGGGACTGACCGGCCACAAGTAAGGGAGTCCGAACGACTGCAGACGGACCAGATACAACACGAGCGATAAAATGCTGAGGATAAAGCCGAACATGCCGAGCAGGGAAGAGACTAGAAACACATACAGGCGCAGGACGCTGACCGTGCCGCTCAGCTTCTGGTTAACGAGCGCTGACGTAGCTACGGCGGTAATCGAGCCTACCACGACCATCGACGGCGAGACGAGGCCGGCGCGGATCGACGCTTCGCCGATGATCAGTCCTCCTACTACGGTTAACGTTTGCCCGACGGTTTTGGGCAGACGTACTCCGGCCTCCCGGAACAGCTCCAGCAGCAGAAGCATAAGCGCCATCTCGAGCGGGGCGGACAGCGGAATTCCGTTGCGGGATACGGTGATCGTAGCGAGCAGCGGGAACGGGAGCTGGTCGTGATTGTATTGGACGAGAGCGATCCAGAAACCGGGCAGAAATACGGCGGATACGAGCCCGACCAGCCGGAGCAGGCGCCCGAACGAAACCATCAGGAATCCGAACTGGGCATCTTCGGGACTTTTCAGCATATGCAGCAGGTTGGAGGGAGCAATCAGCGCGAGCGGGATGTTTTCCATCAGCACGATGACTCTGCCGCGCATCATGCAGCTGATCGCAAAGTCCGGTCTGCCCGTATAGTTGAACAGCGGAAAAACGGCAAACGGCGAGTCGCCGAGTATTTCCTCGAGCTGGGAAGCGCTGATGACGATTTCCGGTGTTGCCGCTTGCAGCCTGCTGCGAATTTGCTCCAAGCATTCCCGCTCTACGCGGTCGGACAAATAAAAGAGGCCGATCCCGGTTGCGCTTTGGGTGCCGAGCCGATAAGTTTCGTAGAACAATTGACGGGATCGCAGCCTTTTGCGGATAAGCGCCGCATTGGTCGCCATATGCTCGGTAAAGCCGTCACGTGGGCCAAGCACGGACATTTCCATGTTCGGTTCTTCCGGGCGGCGTTCGGGACTGCTGCAAATTTCTACGTCGATCAGTCGGCCCGTTTCCTCGAAGGCGATCAGCAGACGTCCTTTGAACACGAGCTGGGATATAACTTCGATATTGCCGGTGTCCTCGATCGGGTTGCTGCGAAGACCCGGCACATGGAGGCCGTCCGCACCCAAGGAAGGATGGAAGCCGTTCAGCAATGCCGGCATTACGGTCTGATCGATCCGGTTCATATCGCACAGCCCGTCGCAATAGAGAAGCACATAGCCGGGGCTGTCCGGAGTGGCACCGGCGGACACCGGCTGGATGATAACGTCGGCGCAGTTTTCAAACCATTGGCGGAACTTGGCTTCGTAATTCGAATCAGGCATCGGATCGTTTACTCCTTCCTCTGTCCGTATGGAGCCAGGATGCAACGGTCACGGCCAACGAGAAAACAAACAGTATCCCGAAGGAGGCCGGCAGCCAGCAGCGGCTCAGCGCGTAATAAAAGGAGGCGTCACTGATCGGGCTGATAGCGAAAACGACGGCAGCGGCGCCAATCAGTAACAGCAGCCACGTTCTCTGTCGCTCCGAGCGAAGACCGGAGATCTGGCCGAGTAAATACAGTGATAAGGAGATTCGGATAAACGCGCCGGTCATCCACTGATAGATCGATAAAAAGTCGACATGCTCGATATATTTGCCGATCTGGACAAGCCGCCACTGCTCGTAGGCGGGGTAACGCTGCTTGGCCGCTTCGGCCGGACCGAACTCGGAGATGGCGCCCATGATCGGCCCAAGCGTCAGGCCGGCCAGGACGAAGCCGATCAGCAGCAGCCACTTCGCTCCGACCGGACGTTTCAGCCGATGCTGCAGTAGAACGATCAGCACAAGCTCGACATAACCGGCGCCGAATAACGGAATCGCGGTGATCGACGGAACGGGACCTTTTTCAAATACCGGAATGAGTAGGTCGTAATGTTTATCGGGAATGTTGGCCGTCATAACGAAAAACCCGAATAGGATGACGAAAGGCAGCAAAATGCCGTTGGCGAGCGTAATGGCGGATAAGCCGGAGATGGCGGCCGCAAAACAAAGAAGCATGAATACTGATCCGGTAACAACCAACGGTGTTTCGGGCAAATAATTGGTCCGCGTCCATGTTAAGGTGTCGAACAGCGTGACCGCCACACTCCCCAGCAGCGCGATAAAGGGCAGCGTCAAAATAAGCTTGGACCAAAATGGACCCGTCTGGCCGCGAAGCCAGTCGTTCAACGCTTTGCCGTTCATCTTCCGGACGACTAGGGCGGGGAGCAGTGTCCAGAGAGCGAGGAGGGCAAACCCCATCAGGACGGTCGTCCAGGCGTCGCGACCGGCGATATCGAGGATGGCGGGAATGACGATAACATGGTTCATGAAGCCCACGCTGCCCATAAACAGGAAAAATAACAGGATGGCGGAGATGGATTTGTTTTCGATTCTCATCGCCTTCTCTCTAAGAACTTTGCTCCGCAAAGCTGCTTCGTAAGCATAGCTTGAGCTTTGCGGAGCAAAGCCGGCATCCCGACAGGTTGCCTTTATGTCCGTAATATGGCCGAGTTGGCAATAATTATTCACCCGCACCCGACAAAGTCAAACCAAACAGCCCGCCTTCTCCGTCAAGGAGAAAGCGGGCTGCTCATCATCCGGCGTTTTCGAGCCGGGGCCGGGTTTATACGTTCTGCTTGTAAGCGTCCAGTGCTTCGGCGAGCCGGTTCAGGCCGAGCTTCATATTGGCACTGTCCGTATGGGTAAAGTTCAGGCGCATCGTGTTGCGGCGAGGATTCTCCGCATAGAAGTCAACTCCGGGTACGAATGCGACGCCTTTCTCGACCGCTTTTTTAAGGAGCTCCGAAGCGTCGACTCCTTCAGGCAGCTCGACCCAGAAGAACATGCCGCCCTGCGGCTCGCTCCAACGCAGATCGGAGAAACGGCTGTCCTGGAGCAGCGACTTCATCAGCTCCATCCGGCGGCCGTATTCGCTGCGGATCGTCCGGATGTGGGCATCCAGATCGAAGTTCGCCAGCAGTTGGTAGAGCGCCTGCTGGTCGAGTGTGCTGGAATGAAGATCGACCGCTTGCTTGGCTTTGGCCATCTGAGCGATCACATGCGAATCTCCGACGATCCAGCCGGTCCGAAGCGCAGGCACGACCGTCTTGGAGAACGTGCTCGTATACAGCACGGCGCTGTCTTCGGGATGGTCGTCGAGCGACATGATCGACGGATATTTGGCGTTCGGGTCGAATTGGATCTCTCCGTAAGGATCGTCTTCGAGAATCAGCACATTGTTCGGCTTACAGAGTGCGAGCAGTCCTTTGCGGCGTTCTACGCTCCATACTTTGCCGGTCGGATTGGCGAAGGTTGGCGTGACATATACCATTTTGGGGCGGTATTGCTTCAGCTTCGCTTCGAGATCGTCCATCAGCATTCCGTCATTGTCGGCTTCGACGCCGATCACCTGTACGCCGCTGGCTTTGAAGATTTGCAGCGCAGCCAGATAAGTCGGATTTTCAACCAAAATAACGTCGCCTGCGCTTAAGTAAATGCGTGTAAGCAAATAAATCGCCTGCTGCGAGCCTGTCGTGATCAGCATGTTCTCCGGCTTAACGTGTACGCCTTTGCCAGCCATTCGCTTGCAAATCTCTTCGCGCAGCGGAGTGTAGCCTTCGGTAAGTCCATATTGCAGCGAGCTTTTGCCTCCATGCTGGAAGACGCGCTCGAATGCTTCCTTGACGGCTTCGATCGGGAAGTGGTCCTCCGCGGGGAGCCCTCCGGCCAGCGAAATGACCGCGTTTCCTTGGGTCAGCTTCAAGATTTCACGTACCGCGGACGATTTCAGGCCGTCGGTAAAACTGGAAAATGTGTAATTCATAAGGGTTCTCCCTTCCTTTCGCATACAACTATTGTACCCGATTTTGAAAGTGGTTTCTATTTTTTTTGTCAAGGTTCGACTTTTGGTCCAATTCAGGAAGGGAGAGGTGATTATCCCGAGACGCCGGCGGACGAAGGCTGGGCAGCTCCCGGGTCGGGCGAAGGAACGGCTTGCGACAGTCCGGCGCACTCGCGGAAGGCGGCCCGCTTGCAGCTCAAGCATTGTTTCTTGTCCAGATACGTAAGCGCGTAACGGATCGCGTCTCCGGTATGGTCGAAAAACCGCTCCTCGCCTATCGTTTCGTACAATCCGGTTCTCCGGATTACTTCCATAGGCTGCGTGCGAATTTCCGCGACAAGGACGGTACCGCCGAATTTGGCGAAATGTTCGACAAGGCTCGCAAGGTTCGATTCCCCGGTCGTATCCATGAAAGGAACGTCGCCCATCCGCAACACCAGCACGTTCGGCCGGTCATGGATGGTGTCCATAATGGATTTCTCGAACATATTGGCCGCTCCGAAAAATAACGGGCCTTCGATCGTATAGATTTCGATTTGCGGACAACCGTGCCCTTCCGCCGCAATCGACGCGCTCACTTGGGACTGCGGAATTTTCGGATCGGGCAGCACTTTCGCTACGGTAAGCATCTCGCCCATCCTTTTGACGAACAGCAGCAGAGCCAGCAAAATACCGATGCCGACGGCCGTCGTCAAGTCGGTCCAGACCGTGAGCAGAAACGTAAGGAGCAGGACAAGCGAATCGCTCGTGCGGCTCGTCAGGATACGGCCGAATTCTTTGCGCTCGCTCATGTTCCAGGCGACCATCATCAGAATCGGGGCCATCGCGGCCAGCGGAATATGGGACGCCAGCGGAGCGAGAGCGAGAAGCACGACGAGGACAAAGACGCCGTGAATGATGCCGGACATCGGCGAGACGGCGCCGGTACGAACGTTGGTGGCCGTGCGGGCGATCGCCCCGGTGGCAGGGATGCCTCCGAACAGCGGCGTGACGATGTTGGCGATGCCTTGGCCGATCAGCTCCCGGTTGCTGTTATGGCGGCTTCCGGTCATTCCGTCCGCTACTACGGCGGAGAGCAGCGACTCGATGCTGCCGAGCATGGCGATCACAAACGCCGGTCCGGCCAGCTCTCTTATTTTGTCCCAAGTCAGGGCAGGAACATGAACGCTGGGCAGTGAGCCCGAAATCTGGCCGTATGCCGAGCCGATCGTAGCGACCTGATCCCGGAAGAACACGTATGCGATCCCGCTCGTTACGAGAAGGCTGATCAGCGAGCCGGGAACTTTTGGCCATAGCCGGGGCGAGATGAGAATGACCGCCAGGCCGATAGCGGCCAGAGCGACGCTGTAGAAGTTAAGGGTAGACAGATGCAGAAAAATTTCCTTCATATTCGCCCCGAAAAATTCGTGCCTCTGCACATCCTTCAGGCCAAGAAAGCTGGGGATCTGGCCGCTGAAAATAATAACCGCGATGCCGGAGGTAAACCCGATCGTGACCGGGCGGGGAATGAACTTGATCAGCGAGCCGAGCCGCAGCAGGCCCATGAGAACGAGCAGGACGCCCGCCATCAATCCGGCGATCAGCAGGTCCTCGTAGCCGTGCTGCATCACAATGGCGAACAAGATCGGAATAAAGGCGCCTGTAGGTCCTCCGATCTGGAAGCGCGAGCCGCCGAACAAAGAGATCAGGACGCCGGCGACGATCGTCGTATAGATCCCGTACTCGGGTTTGACGCCCGAGGCAATAGCAAAAGCCATTCCGAGCGGAATGGCAATAATCCCTACAAGAATACCGGAGACGAGGTCTTTCCGGAAAGCCGCGGCGTCGTAACGGGCGAATCGGCCGGACCGTATCATGTGCAAACCTTCTTTTCTTTAAATATTTGATTATTTGAATATATGAACAATAATAAGCCGCCGAGCCGATTCCGTCAACTTCCGAATCGGCCGGTTTTCGGCCGGTTACGGTTCATTTCGGATGACTTCGAGCAAGGAAATGGCATCGACCAGATGGTTATCGAAGATTTGCTTCGCCACAGCGAGTAAATCTCGAATCAAGGGGTCGCGCAAAGAGTATATGACCGAGGTCCCTTCCTTTATGCCGTACACGACGTTTTTATTGCGCAGCACGGCCAGCTGCTGCGATACGGCCGATCCTTCGGAACCGAGAATCGTTTGCAGCTCGTTAACGGTTTTGTCCCCCTCGCAAAGCACTTCCAGAATACGGATGCGCATCGGATGGGCCAGCGCTTTAAAAAATTCGGCTTTGAATTGTTGAATATTCGGATTCATGACAGGTTGCCCCTTAGGTGGAGTGATCGTTCCGGGCCAGTCAAGCGGCGCTTGTCCGGTTCGGACCTTGTGCGGCGGCTTGCAGCAGGTGCGGCTTCTAATCGTATAGCAATAGAATAGCATAGTCGGGGAAATAAATCCTGCCCGTATTCCCCCGCTCCTATGGCGAATCTGTTATAGTTATTGCGTTCTCCTATAACGCCGATAGATTTTATATCTTTGTCATTACGGGGGAAATGTGCAAAAATGATAGTATACGTAAAAAAGATAGACCGAGATTATAATCCCTAATTAGGAGTGACCTCCCCCATGGCAGAAACGAAAAAAATCGCGATTCTTCCCGGCGACGGCATCGGGCCTGAAGTAATTGCCGAAGCGGTAAAAGTATTAAGAAAAACCGAGGAGCTGTTCGGGTACAAATTCGAGACGGAAAGCGCCCTGTTCGGCGGCATCGCGATCGACGAGACCGGCACTCCACTCCCGCAGGACGCGCTCGACAAATGCAAGCGTGCCGATGCGGTGCTGCTTGGCGCCGTCGGCGGACCGAAATGGGACAGTAATCCGAAGGAAACCCGCCCGGAGACCGGACTGCTCGGCATCCGCAAAGCGTTAGGCCTGTTCTCGAACATCCGTCCGGCCGTTATTTTCGACTGCTTGAAGGAAGCTTCGACGCTGAAGCCGGAAGTGCTGGAAGGCACCGATCTGATCGTCGTGCGTGAGCTGACGGGCGGCATCTACTTCGGAGAGAAGTTCCGCCGCGACAGCGACAACGGCCAGGAAGCGGTGGACACTTGTGTATATAATGTAAAAGAAATCGAGCGCATCGTGCACCAAGGGTTCCAAATCGCCCAAAAACGCCGTAAAAAGCTGTGTTCGGTCGATAAGGCGAACGTCCTCGAAACGTCGCGCCTGTGGAGGGAGACGGTGATCCGGATCGCTCCTGAGTATCCGGACGTGGAGCTGGAGCACGTGCTCGTCGACAACTGCGCGATGCAATTGCTGCGCCGTCCGTCCAGCTTCGACGTGATCGTCACCGAGAACATGTTCGGCGATATCCTGAGCGACGAAGCGGCGATGCTGACCGGATCGATCGGCATGCTGTCGTCGGCGTCCCTCGGCGAAGGAAGCTTCGGCTTGTATGAGCCGGTACACGGTTCTGCGCCTGACATCGCCGGCCAAGGGATCGCGAACCCGATTGCGACCATTCTGTCCGTCGCGCTGATGTTCAAGCTGTCCTTTAACTACCAGGAAGCGGGAGACGTTATCGAGAACGCAGTGAAAGACGTGCTGGACGCGGGCCACCGCACCGGCGACATCGCGGTTGACAAGAGCAAGGCGATCGGCACGACCGCTATGGGCGACCTGATCATTGCAGCGATGAAGCGTTAATTCGAATAAACGATGTACGAAGGATCCGGGCTGTCGCTGTTGCGATTCCCGGAGTTTTTTTAGCGAAACGGAGTACTTTCTGGCACAGAAAAAGCTACCGGTTGCGCAAGGGCATTCGACGTGGAGATGGCTTCGTTTAGAGGCTTTTTTCGCTTTTGCCATCGGATCGTCAAAGTTTATAATAAATTTAAACAAGTACTCATTATCGATATTGACTTTCACTAATCAGGATGATACGATTTTACAAGTGGGCCTGGACAAGGCTCCCATACAAGCAGGAATTCATACCGGTTCCCGGCTGCGTCAGGCAGACGGAGAATACGGAATTATAAGGAGGTAAGCGTCTCATGGCAGATCGTTTGGTTGGCAAGAAAGCACCTTATTTCGAAATGGAAACGGCGCTTGGCAACGGAGAAGAATTCGGTAAAGTATCGCTTAACGACTACAAAGGCAAATGGCTGGTGTTGTTTTTCTACCCGCTCGACTTTACATTCGTATGCCCGACCGAAATTATTGCAATGAGCGACGCCAAAGAACTGTTCGACGACCTGGATGCGGAAATCCTCGGCGTCAGCACGGACAGCAAGCATTCTCACCGCGCTTGGCTCAACACTCCGCGTGACATGAACGGTCTCGGCCGTTTGAACTACCCGCTTGCAGCTGACTTCACGAAGACGGTTGCCCGCGACTATGGCGTATTGATCGAAGAAGAAGGCATCGCGCTTCGCGGATTGTTCATCATCGATCCGGAAGGCGAATTGAAATATCAAGTGGTTAACCATCTGGACGTAGGCCGCAGCGTGGATGAAACGATCCGCGTGCTTCAAGCGCTCCAATCCGGCGGATTGTGCCCGGCTAACTGGAAACCAGGTCAGAAGCATCTGACTGCGAAGTAATCGTCCAGGACGTTATCGGAACATAAGGGAAGCCCCCCTGTCTGCAAGCTGCAGGTGGGGGGCTTTTTCGCAGCATTTGCCAATTGCTGAGGGAACACGACCATTTACCATCCGAGGAGGGAACCGATATGCCTTTGCGTTTGCGCGAGCCGATGCCCGATCTGCACGGAATTACGGAGTGGGTGAACGGCGAACTGAATAAAGACCAGTTTAAAGGAAAGCCTGTACTTGTTCACTTCTGGGCGGTCAGCTGTTACATGTGCAAAGAAAGCTTGCCGCTGCTGAACGAATGGCGGGAGAAGTACGGGGAGCAGTACAACCTGCAGCTCCTCGGCATCCATATGCCCCGTTCCGAGAAGGATACCGATCTGGACTCGGTCAAAGAAACGATCAAGCAGTATGAGATGAAACATCCGATCGCCATCGACAACGATCATGCGGTTACCGATTCGTTCCAGAACGAATTTGTGCCGGCTTATTATTTGTTCGACGCGGAAGGCCAGATGCGGTTTTACGGCGCCGGCGAGAAAGCGATCGGCATGGTCGAGCAGCGGCTTCATAAAATTTTGGGGCCTAAGGAAGCGTAGTAGCGAACCGATCGGGTGGGCCGACAAGGACAACCCGGAATATCCTCGGGAGGGATCGTACAATGAACGTACCAGCAGAGTTGAAGTACAGTGAAGAGCACGAGTGGGCTAAAATCGAAGGCAATCGGATGACGATCGGCATTACCGATTTCGCACAAAGCGAATTGGGCGACATCGTGTTCGTCGAATTGCCGAAAGTAGGAGACTCCGTTGAATTCGGCGAGCCGTTCGGCAGCGTAGAATCGGTGAAAACCGTATCCGAGCTGTATTCTCCAGTAACGGGTAAAGTAGTGGAAGTAAACGGCGCGCTCGAAGACGCTCCCGAGAATGTCAACAAATCCCCCTACTCGGACGGCTGGATGATCGTGGTGGAGATGAACGACGCTTCCGAAGCAGACAAGCTGTGGAGCGCGGAGAAGTACACGGAAACTTACGGCTAAGGCGGATTCGTAAAACGCTGCGGCAAGACGCATATAACCTGCTCAACAGACGCAAGTCCCGCCGGTGCAACAATCCGGCAGGGCGAAGCGTCTTTTTTAATGTCGTTTTTGATGGCTGTTAAAGCTCACTATAACGTTATCACGAGCCGAGACGGGCGGCCGGACATGGTCATACAACGTATAAGTCCGGTTCGCAGAGTGCAAACCGCCTTTACTCACCTCGGTTTAGCGAAATGGCCGGAAATAACGGGTCCCAGAGGCTCTTATTGTAGTCGGCCGACTGCCGCTATGCGACAAGAAACCGCTCGACTTCGCTGAGAGCTGTTCACCGATCGAGTTTGCATAATAGAGTCTATGCAAGAGTCCATGCGCATTACGGTTCAGCGTCTTTGACCAGGATCTGGCTCAAGAAAGCGGTTTATAGGCCTTATCGTACCCTTATCGTGCACCAGCGGCAACGGCAACGGCAACCGGGTTATGATTGGCAGCTTTCCTAATAATGGTCCAGGGGCGAAAAAGGAATTTCCGGCCTCTAAGGCGAATAAGTTAAGATCGTATTTCTTACCGTTGCTTGCATAAGCATGTCGCAATAGATAAGGTTTCGTTCGCGGCCGGGAATAAAGAGGAGGCAGGTCGATGAGTTATTGCTGCGGAGCCGGGATGATCGGCACGAAAGGCACGCTGCGTCACATCGAGACGCATATTCATAACGTCCCATTGCTGTTTTGTCCGGTATGTCACCGGATCGAGGTGCATTATATGGTGGAGAGCGAGTACGAGATATTGGCGGAGTATGCGCACGGCGACGGGGCGGCGGAAGTCGATTTCCAGGACTACGTCGAAGACAAGACGGAAGCCGGCTTGTACGATAACTGTATCAACAGCGAGGCCGAAGAACCTCTGGATGTGGTGAACCGGCAAATCGATATGGCGCTTGATCTGCTCACCGTCGCCAAATTGCTGAAGGACGACGAATGGGAGCAGCAATTGAAGAGGCGGCTGACAGCCTTGAACGAGCGGCGCAATAAATTTCAGAAAAAAGCGTTCTCCGCCGGACAAAGGCGGGACTGAAGCGGTAAACGTCCCTTTAACAGGGGCGTTTTTTTGTGCCCGCAGACGAGGCGGATTGCTAATTGCTGGATGCCAATTTGTGGCATAACGCCGTTTCTCTGCCCAATCGCTTCTTTCTGCATAAATTTGTGTGTTATAATAACAACCATCGGGTTGGGATGACCCCCATATCTTGGGGGAGCAACTCGAAACATGTAGTGTGAGGTGGAACGTTTGCTGCTGGTCTTATTCAAGAAATTTCTGGGAAAACGCCAGTCTCACGACTCTTCCGATATAGCCGAAACTCCGGAGCATAAAGTCAAGCTAATCCAGGAAGGAAACATCCGGCTCCGGAATCAGTTCATAACCGATTATCAGCCTTATGTAGCCAAAGTGACAAGCCGCTTCTGCAAGCGATATATAGATCCGTCCCGGGACGACGAATTCAGCATAGCGCTTGGCGCCTTCAATGAGGCGATCAATCAGTTTTCCCCGGAGTCGGGAAGGTCTTTTTTGAGCTTTGCGGAGACGGTGATGCGACGCCGGCTGATCGATCATGTGCGTAAAGAAACGCGCTTTACGGGACAAATCCCGTACAGCTCCTTCGAAGTGGAGGATGATGAAGACAGCATCGTCAATCCGGTGGAGATTCACCAGGCGATTGAGCATTACGAGAAAGAAAAAACAATCGAAGAACGCCGAAGCGAAATCGTTGACTTCAACCGCTGCCTGCAGGAATTCGGAATTTCCTTTAACGACCTTGTGGACGCTTCTCCCAAGCATAGCGATTCCAGAGAAGCTTTATTCGCCATCGGGGCGTTATTGGCGCGGGATCAGGTCATGATGTCGATCGTGCAGACGAAGAAAATGCTGCCGATTAAGGAGTTGCTGGAGAAGGTGGAGGTATCGCGCAAGACCCTGGAACGAAACCGCAAATTCATCATTGCGGTAGCCCTGATCACGAACGGCTCTTATCCTTATTTGAAACATTACTTGAATATCCCCGAAGATCAACCAGGAGAGGAGTAAGGACATGCATAGAGGCATCGTGATGGAAATGACCGACTCGGATGTCGTCGTAATGACGCCCGACGGTCAATTCAAGAAAATTCCCCGTTCGGGACGCGTTTGCCAGGTCGGGGAAGAAATTTTGTTCTCCACTCCTCCAATTCGTCTGAAGCGGCCTGTATGGTCCATAACGTTCGCGCTTACCGCCGCTGTTCTGTTTTGTATCGTTCTATTTACCGGACTAGGGGGCAAATTGGAAGGCGTTAAGCCGATCGTCGCCTATGTGACGCTGGATATTAACCCGAGCGTCGAATTCGGCATCGACAAAGACAACGAGGTGCAGGAGGCGAGAGGACTTAACGACGAAGGCATCAAGCTGCTGGAAGACTTGCTGCTGACCGGAAAGCCGCTGGTCACGGCTACGGAAACATTGATGCAGCGGGTCGAGCAAGAGGGGTATTTTAAAGATGAAGAAGGGGACGTCATCATCTCCAGCACAAAAGTGTACGAAGAAGCGAAAGTGGACGAATCGAGCCTCAGTCAGATCGTTCAAGCAACCGTAACGAAGCATATCGAGCAGCAGCATCCCCAAACCGCCTCCAATATTCAGGTCGCCAGTTTCGTCACTCCCCCGACCATCCGCGAGGAGGCGCTGTCCAAAGGTGTGTCGGCCGGCAAGTATGCCGTCTACTTGAGTGCGAAGGACAACGGAAACGACATCAACCTGAATCGGCTTAAAGAGGACTCCGTACGTAAACTCGCTCAAGAGGCGGGTGGCTTGAACAAACTGATCGATACAAAAGAAGTGCCGAAAAAAGAAACGCTTTCCAAACTGCTGGAAGACGAGAAAAGCGGCCAGCTCGATCAGAAGGTGAAAGAAAAGCTTGCGGAAAAAGGCAAATCCGACAAGGATGACGATAAAAAATCGTCGAAGCCGAATACCTCCTCCTCCAAAAACGATAACAAAAACGACAATAAAAACGATAAGACAAACAAAACTGACAGAGATCGAGACGACGATGATGACGATGACGATGATGACCGGAACGGCCGGAACAATTCGAACAATCGTCCGGGCGGCAATAACGGCAACAACTCGAACAACGGCAACAAAACGCCTACAGCCGGTCTGAAGCCGGGAACGATCCCCGCCGGTGTAAACGGCAATACGGGCAGCAGCCGCGGACAGGACGACAGAAAGAAGGAAGAAGAGAAGCGCAAACAGGAAGAGCAGAAGAAAGAAGAAGAGAAACGCAAGCAGGAAGAACTAAAGAAAAAAGAAGAAGAAAAGCGCAAACAGGAAGAGCAGAAGAAGAAGGAAGAAGAGAACCGCAAGCAGGAAGAACTGAAGAAGAAGGAAGAAGAGAAGCGCAAGCAGGATGAAGAACTGAAGAAGAAAGAAGAAGAGAAGCGCAAGCAGGAAGAGCAGAAAAAGAAAGAAGAAGAGAAACGAAAAGAAGAAGAGCGGAATAAGCAAGGCGGCTATCCTGCACGAGATGACGGAAATCGAAGAGGCGACTCCTCCCGATCCGACTATAACAACCGGGGCGACTAGCGCAAAAGCTCGGAAACGAATACAGCTTGGGGCAGCATTTTGTCGACTTTTGTTGCAAAAACGTTCTGTAACTTCCCGGATAGAGGGACTGCAGAACGTTTTTCTTTTTTTCGACATCGTTCCCATTTATTAGTGCTTATTTGCGATTGACGACATATGGAAAAACACACTATGATACTGGTAGTTCGCCGGGGGAGCGCTGCTCGCGAGGCTTGCGGTATATACCAATTGGGTGCGGGGTGTACTTATGTCTGAATTGAGAAAGCAATATGTACGAGCCTTGAACCAGTACTTTCAGGACGGAAGCAGCGGCTCCCACCATCCGGCGGTTGCACTCGGAGAAGCTCTGCAGTCGATCGGACCCGAAGAGCTCGTCCTTCTGCATGAGCAAAGCATGCATATTTTGGCGGCAAGCGCAGAGCCGGAAGAGGCATTGCGCTATTACCGGTTGTCGTTCGTCTTCCTGATGGAGCTGTTCGCTCATTACCGGTTCCAGTTCCGTCATGTCCACAGCAACGAGCAAGTGCTCGAAGAGCTGCGCAATCTGCTGTTCAAGACGCATAACTCGTTCCAGTCTGTGGCAAGCAAATATGAAAACGTTTTACAGCATATGGACAGCGGAATTGTTATATTCGACAGCGAAGGATTCGTATCGTTCGTTAATGTGATGATGGCCAAGTTTCTCGGCATGCCCCGCAAAACGCTGCTTGGGCTCGATCTGCCTGGGCTCGCCGCCCACTCCCGGCTGTCCCGTTCGTTCCGGCGGCTCGTCGTCAAGCTGCATCGGGAAATGTTCCTGTACCGGCTGCGATACCACGAGGTAATCGATGAGAACGGACGGCATTATCTGGTTACCGCTACATACGGAGAAGAGCTGGACGGGGATATTCTGATCAGCGTGAAAGATATAACGGAGTTCAAAAAGATCGAGCAGTCCGCCTACCAGAACGACAAGCTGGCGATGCTCGGCAAAATCGCGGCGGCGATCGCCCACGAGATCCGCAATCCGCTCACCTCGATCCGCGGGTTTATTCAACTGCTGCGCCCGCACCTGGCTCAGCTCGGAAAGGACGAGTACGCACGGATTGTCATCGGAGAGATCGACCGGGCCAACGATATTATTTACGAGTTTTTGAATTCGTCCAAGCCTTCGACGCCGGATAAGAAGCAGGTGCGGGTCGTCGATCTGCTGAAGGAAGTTACGCTGCTGTTCGAAAGCGAAGCGATATTAAAAGGCTGCGATATTCTGCTAGAGGATCTGCCGCCGTCTACGACCGTATGTGTGGACGTCAAGCAGATGAAGCAGGCGCTGCTGAATATTATTAAAAACTCGCTCGACGCGGTCGGCGAGAGCCCTCAGAGCGGACGCGGCGTCATCCGGATCTCCGCTGCGGAGCAAGGAGCCAAAGTGGCGATCAGCGTCGAGGATAACGGAACGGGGATGGATTACCATACGCAGTCCAAGCTGTTCGATCCGTTTTTTACGACGAAGGTTGAAGGCACCGGACTAGGACTTGCGGTATGTTACCGGATTATTAAAAATCACGGCGGACATATTCAAGTGGACAGTACGATCGGCGAAGGAACGATTTTTAAAATAACGCTGCCGCTCTGCTGAGTCCGTATGCTACAATGAGGAGGAACTTTCTACTTCTATACGAAGGACTAATAGTAGCTACGCTTGTAGAGAGGAGAAGCTTTATGCGGTATCGGACATTCGGAAAAATCGGATTTCAGGTGTCGTCGCTCGGATTCGGGGCGATGAACTTGCCCGGGGTTCCGCTGGAGCAGGCCCGTGAGGCGCTGAACTACGCCTTGGACCACGGCATTAATTATATCGATACGGCTGCCGCTTACCGGAACAGCGAAGAGATCATCGGCGAATGCATCTCGCACCGCCGCAGTGAATATTTTTTGGCGACCAAAACGAATAAGCGGGACTACGCGACGGCCAAAGCGGAGATCGAACGAAGTCTCGAACGGTTAAAGACGGACGTTATCGATCTGCTGCAGATTCATTATGTGAACTATGTGCATGAATTCAAGACGGCGATGGAAGAGGACGGGGCGTACCGGGCGGCTATGGAAGCAAAGAAGGCGGGGAAAGTGCGTCATATCGGGATAACCGGACATCGTCCGGAGCTGCTGGCCAAGTGGATTCGGAAAGACCAGTTCGACCAGGTGCTGTTCCATCTGAATTTGGCGCAGCCGTTCGCGCTGGACGAGCTGATCCCGGAGCTGACGCGGCGGGATATGGGCAAGGTGGCGATGAAGCCGCTGTCCGGCGGGTTTATCCAGCCTGTGGAGAAGGCGATTCGCTATCCGTACAGTCAAGACGTCCACGTGATCATCTCGGGCATGGTCAGCGCCCAGGAAGTCAAAATAAATATCGCGGCGATGGAACGGGAAGTGGAGGACGCGGAGCGCGAGGAGCTGGAGCGTCTTGCTATGCGGCTCGGGACGCATAACTGCCGGCGGTGCAACTACTGTTCGTGCCCGATCGGCATTCCGATTCCGGACGTGATGATTTCCAGCAACATTCGCAGCGAGTTCGGACTGCTTCCGAAAGGAAGCGGATTTTATGAGAAGCACAAAGAGAAGATTGTATCGTGCGCCGACTATGAGCCGTGCAAGGAAAAACCGTTGTGCCAGCAGCAGTGTCCTTATCATCTGCCGATGCAGTCGGTTATACAGAAGGCAGCCGCGAGTTATTAAGAGAGAAGGCTCCAGCCGGGGAACGCTGCCGGGAAGCCGATAGATGGACATAAGAAAGCCCGCCTTTTCACAGGCGGGCCTTGGTTTGCTCGAAGATCAAATCTTAACTGGCAGACTCCGTTCGAAAGAGAAAGTTGCGGTCGCTAAGTCGTTACGCTTGCAGCTCGACGCTATGCGACGTTACGGCAGCGGACGCAGGCATTGGCATCGGCATCGATTCGGCGATATCGTTAAGCGGAATAAGGAGCCGGTTTACTTCGTTTACGGTAAATGGCATTCCGGTGGTTCTCTCCGATAAGTTCGAAAGAAGGATGCCGAATCGGCCCTGTCTTCCTTTGCGGACCCGCAAGTCATATTGGAGCACGGTCAATGCCGCAGTATAGTCGTCAGTAGGTACGGACTCTACGGTCGGAGCTTGTTCGAACGGAACGATAAGCGTTCTGCGGCTCCAGTTCACCGTACCGGGACGAAACGACACGACCAGCCATTCCGGACCGCCGTCGCTGATCAGCTTGACGATTTCGACACCTTTTTGTTCGGGCTTGAGCCGCTGGCTCGTACGGATGTCCGGCAGAAACGGGACGATAAAAATCGGGATGGCGCTGGCGATGTATAGCAGAAGCGGCGATTCAAAAAAGATGCTGGAGCCGAAAAATGCGGCAAATATAATCAGACCCGCTAACAAATATCCCTTAGATTTCATGTGAGCTTCCTCCAACTCGAAGTCGAGCGTTTTCGCGAAAATACGCACTTATTATAGCATATGGGCTTGCGCCTTTGAAGATGAAGTTGTTGGCACCTTGCACAAATTATTTACGGAGAGAGGCACTCATCATGAGGCTGTTCGCAAAACGCATGCGCACCCGGAAGCCGTCCCATTACCGTAGCGGCATGACAGCCGCCACGCTTGAAGGCATACCGGCGATCATCTTGTTTCAACTGCTCGGAGGACCGTTCCTTACGGGTTATTTGCTGTACTTGGGCGCCTCCTCGTTCCAGATCGGGATCGTGCTGGCGATCCCCAGCATGGCCAACATGCTGCAAATAGTCGGGGCGCTGCTCATTCAGCGTTATACGAACCGGAAGCTGCTCTTCTCGCTTCTGTGCGGCTTCCACCGCGTCATGTGGGTGGCCGCAGGCGCCCTGCCGCTGCTGCTTCCGAAGGAATTCGGCGTAATCGCTTATATCGCCGTCAGCCTGTTCGGATTTGCCGGGCAAGCGATCGGCTCGGTGTTCTGGACGTCGCTGATCGCCGACATGGTCCCCGCCCGGGTACGCGGCCGTTATTTCGGCATCCGCAACACGATTTTGTGGGCGGGCGGCTGCCTTGCCATCCTGGTGTTCGGACAAATTCTCGACCGGATGCCCGAGCCGGAAGGATTTTATATTTTGTATATCGTGGCGGCGGTTTGCGGTGTGCTGGACATCGTCCTGTTCCTGAAGTATCCGAGCCCTCCGTTCGAGAAGTCGGAGCAAACGAATATGACCGCGATGCTGAGCGTGCCGTTTCGTCATACGAAGTTTTTGAAGTCGATGCTGTTTATCTCGCTGTGGCTGTTCGTTCAAGGGATCTCCGTCCCGTTCTACAACTATGTCATGATGGATATTATGAAGATCAGCTACAACTGGATCTCGATCGCCACCTTAACGCAAAATGTCGCGATGGTAGCCGGTTATTTCATGTGGGGGAACTTAAATGCCAAGTATGCGACCCGAAGACTTCTGTTCTGGACGCTGCCGGTTATCGCTTTGTCCTGCATGGGGTGGGGGGCGCTGCCCTTTATGCCGGATAAGGCTGTCCTGGTAGTTATACATATGCTGATCGGCGTCGGAGTAGGCGGGTTTAACCAGCTGATGTTTAATTTCGTCGTCGGCGATACGCCGAAGAAGGAGCGGCCGATGTTCATCGCCGTCTTTTACGCGCTGACGGGACTGGCCGGGTTCTTAGGTCCGCTGTCCGGAGGAGCCGTATACAAGATGGCGGCGGGAGCTCCGGTATGGGTAGCGTTGTATGGGATATCGCTGGGTGTAGGCGTTCTGATGCTTGTGGTGGCGGCGACGATCGGTTCGCGCGTGCTGCTGGACAAAAAGCTGCAGGTCCGCCGACTCGGCGGCACCGGCTGGAGGAGAAGCGGATGAGAAAACGAATCGGGATTATCGGATTGGGAGATATTGCGCATAAAGCTTATTTGCCGGTGCTTGCGTCGCATCCGGAGGCGGAGATCGCCGCCGTGCTGAGCCGCTCGAGGGAGACGGTGGAGCGGGTGGGCGAGACGTACCGGATCGCGAAGCGGTTTACGGAGCTGTCGGAGCTGCTTCGCGAAAATTTGGATGCGGTTTTCGTGCACAGCACGACGCAGACGCATGCCGATATCGTGATGGCTTGCCTGGAGCGCGGGCTTCACGTGTATGTCGACAAGCCGATCTCGTACCGGCTGGAGGAGTCCGAGCGGATCGCCGAGGAAGCGCTGAAGCGGGGCAAGCTGGTCGCCGTCGGTTTTAACCGCCGTTTCGCGCCGATGTACGCGGAGGCGAAACGATGGGTGGAGGAGTTGGGCGGCTTCGACTTGTGTATCGCGCAGAAGCATCGGATGCACCCGCAGCAGCAAAGCGCTAAAGAAACGATGTATGACGACATGATTCATATGTTCGATCTGCTGCTCTGGCTCGGCAAAGATTCGTATGAGGTGACAAGCTGGCTTGGCGAGAAAACGGGGGACGGAGCGCTGCTTCATGCCTCGGGGAGCCTCAAGTCCGGCCCGGCCGCTTCCTTCGTCAGCATGAGCCGCAGAGCGGGCGGCGATCTCGAGAAGCTGGAGCTTCACGGCGGCGGACGCTCCGTAGAGGTCGTCAACCTGGAGTCGGCCGTATTTCGCGACCGGAACGAAGGCGAGCGCAGCCGGCGCTTCGGCAGCTGGGACAGCATTTCGTACAGACGGGGCTTTACCGGCATCATCGACCATTTTTTCGCTTCGCTGGACCGGCCGGACCGGTGCACGATCAGCGCTGACCGGGTGATCGAGACGCACCGGCTTGTCGAGAAGCTTAGCGGGATGCTGCGATAAGACCGGGCTTTTATGGCATACTAGAGCTAGCGGCAACTGCGACCGGAGGAGCGAGATCAGATCAAAACAGATCAGGTCAGGCCCTTACTCTCCATAGCCGATGGCAAGAACAAACGCCAGCGACAGAAACGCGCAAAGCGGCACATACAGATACGTGTCCATTTTGGAGAACGTCGTAGCCCGCTTTTTCTTGAAAATCCCGAAAAGGTTGAATTCGCCAATTACCCGAAGCGCAAATACGACGGCACATACCCATACGCCGACCCGGACGATAAAGTCCTGAGCGGGAAAGCTGAACTCGACCAGACCGGTCCGAAGCAGGAGAAACAGTCCGGCCAAGCTGACGAGCAGCGCGATGAGAAACGTCTCCCACACGCCTGGGACGAATGCCTGCTCGCCTTCCTGCTCGGGGATCACAGCCCTTGTCCCCCACTGCCCGCCCAATGCCCAGAAGACATGCAGCAGGCCGATAGCAAACAGGATACATGCAGCCAGTACAACGATGATGGTTACCATTCCGATCTCCTTCTGCCGCTGCTACACTACTCGGCAATTTCATGTTGAGTGATAATTTATCGCTGGGCGATCCCTTCCCATATGACGTCCAAATACCGTTCGAACATGTCGCCGATCCTTGTATGTTGGTTATGCGGCAGCGACCACGACATCATGGTCTGGAGGTAGACGCCGAGGACGGTGGAGACGATGACGTCCGTGTCCCAGCGGCTGTTCAGCTCCCCGTTCCGTCTGGCCCGGTCGATCAGGGAGGCGAGGCTTTGCTGCAGCCGCCGGATGCTTTTCGACTCGTTCTCGAACAGGTAAGCCGACTTGATCACTTCGACGATGGAGAGCTTCATCAGTTCCCCATTCGACGTATACCTCTGCAGCAAGTCGGTTAATACGAGCTTGAGCTGCTCTTTCGGCTCCGGGACATCTTGATACTCCTCCATGCCCCGGTTCAACACTTCGAGCTGGGATTCCCCCAAATACAATAAAATTTCTTCTTTTTTCGTAAAGTAATTGAAAAACGTCCCTTTGGCGATGCCGCAGGCGGAGGCGATTTCTTGAACGGTCACCTGCTCGAAACCTTTTTCTTGAAAGAGCTGGAGCGCCTGCACGAAGATTTGTTCTTTTAATGCTTTTTTGCGGGTTTCTCTCAGCATTGGAGTTCACTCCTGAATCCATAAGTGACCTTGGTCATAATTTGACTAAGGTCATTTTAATTTCTTCTGCGCCATTTTGTCAATCGGCGTCATTCCGGCCGTCGGTGATGCGGCAGCAAGCGGCTGATGTTTACATTCCTCTCAATCTGTCAACTCTTGTAATATCCCAATCTATCACTACTAAACGAGGAGGATATTACTATGGCTGCTAGAGGGAAGAAATGGTGGATAACCGCGGCGGCGGGAATCGCGCTGACGATCGGTGCGGGCGAGGCGGTCCAGGCGGAGCTGACTCCGGCGGAGGAGTGGGCGTTAGTCGAGCATTGGTCGTACGCCGCGGAGGCGTGGAGCTTGCGGGAGGCCGCCCTTCAGCAGGCGAATGAAGGAGCCGGGACGGATACAGTTGCGGCTGCGGCTACCTTTGGAAGCGAGGCGGCGGAGCTGGACGCTTCGGCGATCCAACTGCTCCAGTATCAAGTGAACGCGGGGGATACGTTATATAAAATATCGAAAGCTTTCGGCGTTACGGTCGAGGACCTGCAAGCGCTCAATACGCTGGATAATCCGAACCGGCTGAAGGTCGGACAAATGCTGGAGATTCCGCAACTGGATGCGGAGTGGAGCGGAGGCAGCGCGGACCGGCCGGTCGTGCAGCGCGTACTGAGCTCGACCTTGACCGCTTACACGGCCGGTAAGGAATCCACAGGCAAGACCCCTTCGCATCCGGCTTACGGCATTACGCGCAGCGGCAGCAAAGCGGAGGAGGGGAGGACGGTCGCGGTAGACCCGTCCATCATTCCGCTCGGCTCGACGGTGCTGATCGAAGGGATCGGCGTGCGCAAAGCCGAAGATACGGGCTCGGCCATCAAAGGCGCCCGAATCGACGTTTTCATGAACGATTTGAAGGAAGCGGTCGATTTCGGAGTGAAGAAAAACGTCAAAGTCTTCGTTCTGGCCGATCGCAGCGCCTGACGGCTCCGGGAGAGCGCGCGAACGGAGAAAATTAGACCGAGATCGAATAGCGAGACCGGGAAGCAAGAATTCGGACCGAGAATGAGGAGCGACAACCGGAACCGAATCGAGAACCGACAACCGAAACCGAGAACCCAGAACCGGAACCGACAATTGTTCCTTCCCGCACGGCACCTTGCCGCTGAGACTCGTGCGCCTGTGTGCCGTTCATTTTCTCCGGAAACTGACCGGAGGCCGCCCCCAGTAGCGGCTGTATACGCGCGAGAAATGGCTGACATCGGCAAATCCGCTTAGCGCGGCGGCCTCGTACACTTTCATGCCGGATTCGAGCAGCGCCTTCGCGCGTTCCATGCGCCGGTTTTGCACATAATTGGTGAACGGCAGACCGGTTTCCTTTTTGAACAGGCGGCTTAAGTAGACGGGATGGATGCCGGTATGACCGGCGATTTCCTGAAGCGACAGCTTCTTATGCAAGCTTTGCTGCACAAAAGCGAGCACTTCGCGAATGATCGGATGCCGGGCCGTATCGGCCGTCCGTTTCGCCGCTGCAAGCACTTCGTCCGCCAGCCGCTTCAGCAGCTCCAGGCCTTGCTCCGGATATTTCGCGTCCAGTGCGGCAAGCGGGTTGTCTGCGATGCCGAAGCTTTCGCCAAGACTCCATCCCCGGCGTTCGGCATGACGGACGATCAGCAGGCACCCGTCCAGCAGATGGACCCGCCAATTGCCGGGACCGGCAGAAAGCTCGATTCGGCTGCTCCACCATGCGTTCAAAGCATCGTTCACTTCGTCGGGACGGCACGTGTCCAGCGCAATATGGAGCCACTGCTCGGCATCGCCGCGGGTTGCGGCCGCTGCTCCTTCTTCAACCGGAAGCGCAGCGTCACTCGTTTCACCTGCCGGGCCGCTGCTTGTCCGCTTGCGCTCCGGTGCCGCGAACGATAACCCGACGCTCACAGGCTCCCCGCGGGCAGCATCTTCCTCGGCATAGATCCGCACGGTTCCTGTGACCCGGTCGTATTTCCAGCCGGACAGCGTCTTTTTGGCTGCGGAACGAGGGTGCTGCTCCGGGCACTGTTCGCCGTTCAGCTCAAGAAGAGACGGCTTCCTGCCGGTATGGACGACAAGCTCATAGCTGCGCTTAGATGGTATACCCTCATATGTCCCAGTCCGCGGCCAGATAAGCAGGACGGTACGCTCGTCGTCCGAATCGCATTCGATCCGGGTCGTCGCGGCATACCCGTCCTCGTATTGGAAAGACTCCCCGTCATCCTCATACAGAACGGTCTCGCTTTGCCCGCTGGGGTAAATGTGAAGCGTGATTCGTTCTGGAGACGACCGGCCGACATAATCCATATCCGGCCACATCGGCACGATCGCCCCCGCCCGCACGAATAAAGGGCCCCCTGCCTGCTCCGGAGGGCGGTACTCGATCTCGGACGGCCCTTCGTAACGATCGCCCGTCCAGAAATCCGTCCATCGTCCTTCCGGAAGGTAGACGCGATCCGTAAAGACGCCCACAAGCAAATAATCGCCGAGCATATACTGCCGGCTCAAATCGCGGCAGGCCGGATCTTCGGGAAACAGAAGCGGCATCGCCCGCGCGATTGGCATGCCGGTGAGCATGGCCGTGTATGCGGCAGAGTACAGATAAGGCAAGAGCCGATAACGCAGCCGGGTGTACGTCCGGAATAAGTTCCGCTGCCGTTCCTCCAGAAAGCAAGGATGCCGGAAATGCCGGTCGGAATTGTTTTGTGCCCAAGGCAATAATAAACCGGCGTGAATTCCCTCGGGAGCGTCGACATGAATATGGATCGCCGTATGCACATGGCCGGACAGCCCGGAATTGAGAGCGGATACGATGGCGGTGGAACGCAAGCCGTATTTTCCGCTTTCGGTGGCTGTATATTGCTGCATTCCCGTGTACCCGACGACCGCGTGAATCATCGGCCGTTTGCCGGTTTGCTCCCGGTACCCGTCATACATTTGCTTGCCGAGCATTAGCGGGTACAGATTGTGCAGCTCGTTGTCCGACATCCCGTTCTGCCACTGCCTCTCCGGCTGACCGAGCGTCTGCTTGCCGCTGACGAACTTAAACGCGTCGACACCGTCGGAGACGAATCGGCGCATGGAATCGAACCATGATTTTTCCGAAGGGACTTCATCGGCTGCAGGGGACCGGGCTAGTTGTTCCTCGTATCCGGACAAGTCGTAATTGCAATCCATCGACAGACTCAGCTTGAAGCCGTGACGGTGGAGCGTATCGATAAACGTCAGCGTTCCTTGCTGGCCTTGCTGGGAGACGACGAAACGGCGGGGATCCCAGCTTATGGGAGCGGAACTCTCTTCACCCGAAGCCATCCATCCGCCTACGAGCCCGATCAGGTCGCACGGAATCCCCTCCTGGCGGAACTTCAGCGCATCCTCAAGTACTTGGCGTCCCCCGGTCTCCACCGAGCAATAATAATGAAGCCCGTACGCCCATATCGGCAAAAGACGCGGTTTACCGGCAATCCCGGTGTACCGGTTCAGCAGCTCGGCATACGTATCGCCGCTGATCAGATACACGTCCAGGCCGCCCTCGGGGCCTTCGATCCGGATCTCGCCACGCACTTCGTGCGCGATGTCGATCGTATGCTTCCACGTCGTGTTCATCAGCAGCGCCCAGCCCCGGCTGCTCATCATGAAAGGAATCGGCGCATGATAGTTCGTGCCGGACACCCACATGTCCACCTTCTGCCCGCGCCGCTCGATCTTGTCGGGGGCGACGTCCCCCAGTCCGTATATACACTCGTCGCCGCCTAAGACGAGCCGCAAGCCAAAGCCGCCGCCCGGATGCGACCAGGGCGGAGACGCCGTCTCCGTGCGGACTCGCTCCCCGCCGCCCCAACTAAACTGACCGTCTGCGAGCGCGACACGCAGCTCCGCTTCTTCGGTGCGGACGTGCACCGTCTCCCCGTCCATACTGGTCGTATAAGGACAGCGTTCCCCGGGCTGCCGAATCATCCCGTAACGAATCAGTCCCGACTCGGGAAACTGGCCGGAGCCGCTGTATTGAACCCGGAACGTATGGGGCGAGACCGGACTGATGCGTACCCAGCCGCCTTGATGCAATTCAAATAAAAAGCTGTTCGGTTGCTTGCCCAGCGTTCTCACCTCCGTTATCCCTCATCATACCATCGGGGACTCGGAAGCGGACGAAAAAGTTTCGAAAAGTCATGAAATTCGAAAAAGTGTTTATCTGAGTCCATGAAAAAGTCATCCCGCTCCCATATACGGCTTGCCGGAAAATTGTTAACCTGTTGTTGTAAAGAGAGTTAGCACTCTATCGGCTAAAGGGGGACGAAGAGCGACATGTCATTTCGGTTTGCGATTATCGGATGTCGCCACGGGCATATCTCGACTTTTATTAAAGAGATGCTGGATGCCGGTCATACGTGCGTCGGTATATACGATCCGGAAGATTGGAAACTGGCGAACCGGTACGCCGAGCTGTACGGGATCCCGCTCGCGGGTAACAGGGAGGAGCTGCTGGCGTCCTCTGTGCAGATCGTAGGTTCCTCAGCGGTGAATAATGAGAAAATCGAGCTGATCGAAGCATGCGAACGAAGAGGCATCCATATCATGCTCGACAAGCCGGCCGTTACGGACCGGGATGGCTTGCAGAGGCTCGAGGCGGTCGCGGAGCGGGGAGCGATCCAGATCGGACTGATGCTGCCGAAGCGGTTCAGCGGAGCGATGACGGTGCTGAAGCGGGAGATCGTTGCCGGTACTTTGGGCAAAGTGGTTCATATCCATATATCCAGTCCTCATAAGCTGATGCCGTCCGCCCGGGATGCGTGGCATTTCTCCAAGAAGCAGAACGGCGGCGTGCTGATCGACCTGCTTATTCACGATACGGACTTGCTGCGCTGGCTGACCGGGCGAGAGATCGTCTTGACGCAAAGCGTTCTGGCCAAAAATATATTGCCGGAGTATCCGGACTTTTATGACGTTGCCTCCGTGCAGGCGGTGCTGGACGACGGGACGACCGCACAGTTGTATGCGGACTGGCATACGCCGGATTGCAATACGGACGGGCGGTTTAGCCGGATCGTCGTGGCCGGTACCGAAGGATATGCGGAGTGGAGCGTAGGCTACGATGCCGCGGACGGGAAAAACAGGGCGCAGTTGCGGATTACCCGGGGAGACGCGCCGGATCAGCTGGGTACGGTCATGGCGCCGGATGCGGCGGTTGCAACTTCCGTATCCGATTTTCTCGATCGCGTGGCCGGCCGTCCCGGCACGTTTACGCACCGCGATATAATAGAGGCCAGCAAAGCCGTCATTGAGGCGGATGAGTGTGCCGTAGTCAGGAACAGATTCGGGTAAGTTTAGTTTGCAATCCAGGCTTCACAGCCAGCCATTCCGGAGAGGAGAACACAAGTCTGAAATCCTTAGCCAACGCACGCAGTAACGGAAATGAGCATGCCAAACAAGCCGTTCTCTAAACGACTTTTGGTAATTTATGGTTTAATCAAAGTCAAGTCGTAGTGGCCATTATACGGTAA